>CAYWXT010000062.1:0-24426 GCA_964462125.1 uncultured Pirellulaceae bacterium
AGTTCGTCTCGGCTGAGATTTTCGGCGCTGTTGTCGGATCCGCTCATGAAGAGCGATTACCAAACCCAGCGGCCTCGCGGCAAACCCGGTTTCACAAAATGGACAGCTACCTAGTAACCCCTAAGTGGACGGACCACTAGCCGCCCCCCCCTTATTTGAAAAATAAGGAATATTCATGTCTGACTTGATCCGCCTGTTCATCGTGGCCACGCTGCTCGCGGGCCTATTCACTGCTCCCGTGTTGACTGCCCATGCGGCGGACCGCCCCAACATTGTGTTGCTCGAGTCGGACGATCACCATCCCGACGTTCTCGGCTGCATGGGGAGCCAAGTGAAGACGCCGCACATTGACCGGCTGGCGGCTCGTGGGGCGCTGTTTCGCAACAATGTCTGCCCCGGCACGCAGTGCGCCCCGAGCCGCAACGCCCTCCTGACCGCCTCGTATCCGCACAACACGGGCGTCTATCACAATCGGGACGGCAGCATGGCCGAGGAGGTCTGGACATTTCCCGCCGCACTGAAGCGTGCCGGATATGCCACCTCGATGGTAGGCAAGCACCACTTTAAACCGCATGGCTCGACGCGGTCCCAGGACCGCACACCGGAGGACTCGCTCCGAGATTTCCAATCGCTGGGCTTTGACTCCGTCGACGCCATGGCCGGCAAGGTCGTCGCGGCGACTGGGAAGATGCCGCCTGGAGCCGATCC
This sequence comes from uncultured Pirellulaceae bacterium, assembly GCA_964462125.1. Taxonomy (GTDB): domain Bacteria; phylum Planctomycetota; class Planctomycetia; order Pirellulales; family Pirellulaceae; genus JAWLFY01. Next base: position 709 of record CAYWXT010000062.1, read on the forward strand.
GTACCGCGATCATCTTCGCGAGCAAGGTCTGCTGGAGAAGCTGGAAGCCGACTATCGCGAGAACCGACAGGGCCGCTTCTCCGCACATGCCTCGGTGCTTCCCGAGGAGCACCACCACGACACCTACATCGCTACGCGGGCGATTCGGTTCCTTGAGGAGTACGAGCGGGACCGGCCATTCTTCTTGTGGGTTGATTTCGTTGCGCCGCACCCGCCCGCCGATCCGCCGCAGCCATATCACTCGATGTACAATCCGGCCGACATGCGCGGCCCGATCCACAAACCCGATGCGGTCATTCGCGGTCCTCTGCGGCACGCCAGCATCGAGGAGCTCAAAAAATTCCGCGCGAGCTATTACGCGATGGTCACCCATCTGGACGCGCAGATCGGTCGCATCGTCGAGGCGCTGCGGGCCACCGGGCAACTCGAGAATACGCTGATCGTCCTTACTGGCGATCAAGGCTCGATGCTGGGAGATCTGGGACTCTGGGGCAAAGGGCAGTTCTATCGCGGCTCGCTCAACTCGCCGTTGGTGATTGCCGGTCCGGGAGTAAAGCCGGGGACGGTCGTCGACAGGCCGGTGGAGCTGACCGACCTGCCGCCGACGTTCCTGAACCTTGCCGGCGCTTCGCCGGACGATCTGGAACGCTGCTATGGCGAGAGCTTGTTGCCGCTGCTGACCGGCCGGGGCGAATACCGCCGCCGCTACGCTTTCGCAGAACTGCACGACGAAAAGATGGTTTTTGACGGCCGCTACAAATACGTTCAGGCCGACGAGCCGATGATGTTGGATCTGAAGGAGGACCCGCAGGAGTTGAGCAATGTCATCGGAAAGCATCCGGAGGTCGAGGCGAGATTGAAGCGGACACTGGCCGAGTGGCTGGAGGCGACTCCGCCGGTGCGCCCGCCGAATCCTCGCCAGCGGCCGAACCGCAATCGCTGAGCGGGCCGCCCACCGCACGTGCTTCGGCCCCGGGCATAGAGACGGAGGCCTGGCAGAGGAGTCGCGGCAGGCCAGCTATTTCACTGGCGAAGGCGCTCAGTTATCGGAGACGCCTGTTCGAGAACCGATTCGCCTTTCGTATCTAGCCCCGCTCAGGAGTTACTCGAGACGATGCCTATTCAGCTACGGCCACTGGTGGCCATGGCCGCTTGTGCGGTAACGCTCGCTAGTCTGGTCGAGTTGCCCTCTATCCGGGCTGCCGAACCGGAGGTGGAGCGACCCAATATCCTATTCGCTATCGCCGATGATTGGGGGTTGCACGCAGGGGCCTATGGAACGCCTTGCGGCCAAACGCCCAACTTCGACCGCATCGCGCGGGAAGGAGTTCTTTTCACCAACGCCTACACACCGATGGCCAAATGCGCTCCGTCTCGCGCGATCGTGCTGACCGGACGACACCTCTGGCAGAATGAAGAAGCGGGTAATCACATGGCTTATTTTCCCGCCAAATTGAAGAGCTGGCCGGAAGTGCTGATGGAGCACCGCTGGCACATGGGGATCACGGGAAAAGGTTGGGGGCCGGGTATCGCCAACGACGCCAAAGGCCAACCACGCAAAGTCACTGGCCAGCCGTTCAATCGGCAGACAGCCCCGCCGCCGGCCAAAGCCATGTCGAACACCACAATTACCAACCTTCGCGGTGGCCGGCGGGCAATCCCGAAACGGGCTATCTCGACACCGACGGGAGTCCCACCAAATCGCTTATTCTGAAGCTGGGACGGGAGAGCCGTGACAACGAGTACTGACAACTCAATTTTGGCCTCCGCCCAGCCGACGAACTGTACGATTTGACCGACGACCCGGACTGCGTTCGCAATCTGGCTCGTGACCCCGATTATGCTGATCTGGTCGCAGCTCTGCGGAAGCGGATGGAGAGTCTCTTGGAGGCCCAAGGGGACCCACGCATGTTGGGGCAGGGGCACATTTTTGATCAATATGAGCCGACTCGCGGCACCGGTTTCTACGAAAAATTCATGAGCGGCAAGCCGGTCAACGCGGGACAGTGCATTTCTCGGGGCACGCGCGAGAGGCTTTTCGAAAGCTGCTCAAACAACGTGAGCATTTCGGTGAGTGAGAAAAACGGCAGTTCAGGGTCAGAGCATTTCCGGGGGCGCAAAACCCGGATCTGAAGCGGGCCTGGGAGAGATGGGAGGCCTGCGCTGCCTGGGAAGCCCGGTTTCGTTTCAATCGTTCCGCTGGCCGCCCCTCCAGGGACAACGAGTGGTCTTTGGCTGACGGTGGCCAACGGATGCTCACCCACGCCGACCCAAAGCTTGGAACTCGCCCACGAAAATGCACTGCCCTCGTTCGGCCCGAACCACCCAAGCCGCACACCGTAACCTCGGGGAACATTGCTGATACACTCTCGTGGAGCTTCCCACAAACGTAAGACCGTAGGAGAACGACCATGCGATTTGCCGCCATCATGTTGTCAGGGCTGTTTTTCGTCGGGGACGTTACGTCTCAAGAGCGGAGCCCGCAACGTTCTGCCCGATTCCAACAGATTTTCACGGTTCCCGGCGTCGAGTTCACCGAAGAGCAACGGGCCAAGGTCGAAGAGTTCCGAAAGAAGTACACGGCAAAGCTGATCGACATTGCCGCACGACGAAACAAGATACATACTCCCGAACAACGCAAAGCTTCCCAAGCGGCACTTCAAGCCGCCAGGGACGCTGGCAAGCAAGGCCGCGAATTGCGAGAGGCCGCTGACGCTGCGGTCCAACTGTCTGACGAGCAGCGGCAGGAACTGGCGCAGATCCAGAAGGAGCAACGTGACCTTGCGGAGACAATCCAAGGCGAGCTTCGGGAACTCCTTACTGCCGATCAGCGTCGCCAACTCAATCAGCGACGGGGTGCCCCACGTCAACGTCCGACGCACGCCAACGTCTCCTATGGTCCCCACGACCGTAACGTCATGGATGTTTGGCTGGCAAAGTCGGACAAACCCACGCCCATTCTCGTTTCCATCCACGGCGGTGGATTCCGAGGCGGCAACAAGAGCGTCGAGCCAAGTCTGCTTCGAGAATGTCTGGACTCCGGCATTTCCGTCGTAGCGATCACGTACCGGCTGTCGGACCAGGCAATCGCCCCGGCGCAACACCTCGATTCGGCACGGGCCATCCAGTTCATTCGCCACAACGCCCCGCAGTGGAACGTCGATCCCAGCCGAATTGCGGCCACAGGCGGCTCAGCCGGTGCCGGTATCTCGTTGTGGCTTGGGTTTCACGACGATCTGGCCGATCCCGACAATGATGACCCCGTACAGCGGCAATCCACCCGGCTGACCTGCATGTCCGTCTACAACGGACAAACGTCCTACGATCCCCGCTTCATTCGTGACCTGTTCCCCGGCACCGGCACGTACAAGCACCCAGCCTTGGCGCAGTTGTATGCCGTGGATCTGAACAAGCTGGACGACCTGCCGGAAGAAAAGTACCAACTGTTCGAGCAAATCTCGGCCATCAACTATTTGACGCAGGACGATGTGCCAGCCCAACTCAACTATGCCAGTCAAATGGACACGCCGATCAGCAGTCAAGGCGTAGGCATCCATCACCCAAAGTTCGCCCAAGCGTTAAAGCAAAAGATGGACAAGCTCGGCATCGAATGTCAGATTCACACAGGCGTTCGGCGAGGCGATGACGAATCGACGAAACTGACAATGGAGTTTGTAAAAAAGCATTTCGGAATGGAGTAAGCATCCCTTCCGTGTAAAAAGGGGTCAGCAACGGTCTTGACTTTGGTCAACAGCTGATTCAAAAAGTATTTTTTGAATTCCGTTTTGTGGGCCCGTTCCCGATAGGGGCCAGCCCTTTGGTTTACCCACATTCTTTTGCTGTTTTCATCGCTGCAACACCAGCGACCATCGCTTGAAGGTCGCCCCACCCTTTCCAGTCGGGGTGACAGGACAGCTATAGAATTTTTCGCACCAATTCCCTCGTCGAGCCGAGAGCTTTAGACGTTATGTGTAAAGCACTTACGCCTCAATGCAATTGAGTCCGCTGACGAAACGCTGCTGATGACCGAAACCCTGACCTGGGTGGGGTGTTCCTGATAATTCTGAAACTCCCCGCTGGCCGGCGCGCGACGCTTGATTTCCTCGAACGACTGGCGGGCTTCGACGCGCCGTTGTATATCCCCAACACCGACGACCAGACCAGCCGGCGATTTCCGTATCTGCCCAACGCGAACTTGCCGCAGTGGCCCCGAGGGACCCAGGTCGCTTTGGTGCGACGGGCCATGCTGCGTCTCTGAAACCATTCCTGGGCTACCGCACTGTGGCTAGCGGTGACGCCACGCCAGACATGGTCGCCTGGAACTGCGAAGGAAGTGCGGCGTAGGTGGATCCACGCCGAAGGCCATCGACTCGGTAATGCTCGGGCATCAGACTGCATCCGGGTCGTTCGGAAAGACGACAGTTCCGTCGCGGGCGTTTGTCTGCCGCGGCTCGGCGATGCCGCGACCGTTGGTGCTGTTGTTGACACCACCGCAAGCGACCGCCGAGGGATCCGGTGTCCGACCGTTTGCCTATGTCATTGGGGCAGGCAGTTGAATACTCGGCGGTGAAGCTGACCGACGCGAGCCAGGGCACCGAAGGCCGGAGGGGCCACCGAACATTAGCAGCCCCTTTCGGCGGTGGAATGCAACCACGAACCAACCGAGGAACCGAGACGATGACCAAGCGAATGAACGCCGTTACCGGACCCATCGTTGACGGCGCCGTTTACGCCGCCCCGCAACTAGCCGAGATCCTGGGCAAGTCTGAGCGAGCCATGAAGGATTCCATTCGGGCCAACGTCACGTATGCCGAACCGATGGAGGGGATGCTTAGTGGTGAGTGGGTTCGATTTCCGACTTGCAATCGAACGGCTGAGCGACTTCGACACGCCGGAAAAGAAGGAACTGCGGATGAGGAAATCGGGAGCCGCGACGAAGCGGAGGCGAGCCGAGGGCGGGTGAGCACTCGCAATCCCTTTCGGCGTTTGTGGGGGGGTATATACCCACCCCTGTTCAGAAACGGCTTGGCCGGCTTGCCAAAATGGCAGTATTGGCGAGGGTGATACCCCGTCAAAATCGCTCGATTCTCCGCCAAGAGGCATGGGAGCAAACGTCGTTTACCCGTCAATTGGCAGCTGAGGTTGCCCCGTGCTTGATTTTTCCGTAGTTCCTGGCAAGTTATAGCATCCGAGCCAGCCGACTGAACTGGTCGTCTATCCTGTACGTAGCAGGGGCGATCGCGGTAATTTTGTTCGCTTCGCGATTTTCAGTGGAAGCCTCAGGTTGACAAAAGATCAGGTCGAATTCGAATTCGAATCCGCGAACGCCATTGCTGTCGGGACGTTCAATATTCACATTTTCACTCCCCCATGGATCGAGCGGTGCGGACTTTCGGAAACCCCCGCCGCTTCAATGGGCCTGGAGTTTGCACTTTCCCGACCCGGATTCCGTGTTCGGCTGAAAGCAGAGGAGTCTTTGCTGACCATTGAGCCGAATAAAATCGAAGTTTCGACATTAAAGCGAGACACGGACTGCGGAAAGATTCTCGCTCGCATCCTCAAAAAACTGCCAGAGACCCCCATGTTGGCGGCTGGGGTAAACGTGGCTTTTAGCCGGACTCTTCGGAATGGCGAGTCGGTCCGGCAGTTGACTGGGCTTCCCGAGCAAGTGGCTGGCGAGGAAGTAGAAAGGCAAAGCATTGGATTGCGGTTTGCGATTACCGAGGCACGGAGCCAGTCCATCACACTGGAGAAAGCAGACAGGTTAATCAAGATGACAGGAAATGCCGAACAGCGTGGCAACGAAGCCCGCGATTTGGCCGATTTCATTGAGCAATTCATGTCGCATGTTGAATCACTTCAAAACCTGATCAAAAACGCCTGGACCGTTGAAGTCCACAAATAGGCCCCTCCCCTCCCCCTTTGACACCCATCGACCATGCCCATCACCGCAACTCCTGGGACCGCTAGTACCTCTTCGGAGTCCTCACCGAATAATCGCGACTCGTGGACCCAACCAAAGCGACTGTACGACCCAATAGCTGAAGCTCGCTTTTGGCAACGGATTGATGAACTGCGAAGCCTCAAGCCGAATTGGGATCTTGAAGGCGCTGCCGCCCCAGACGAACGTTTGATTGATGACGTAAAGCAGTTTTGCCAGCGATCCGTTTCATACCCGGTACCCGAAGCGAACCCCACTTGTGATGGCGGAGTTCAACTCGAGTGGCACATCGACAGCCGGACGCTTGAAATAGAGTTCGGACCGGAGGGACCACCGGCGTACATCTGTTGGGATCAGCGCGACCCGGATCTCGCTTGTGAGGGGGCAATCGAGTTCCCTGCGTCCAGCGGGCCGGGAGACGTGCGTCGATTTGAGGAGAAGGTCGAGGAACTCCTCGCGTGGGTGCAGGGCGGGTAATTCTGTGTGCAACGAGGGCGCTGAACCCCGGCAATACGATACGCTGCTGTGGGTTGTGACCTCTTCCTCCTTCTGGAGCACCGACCGCTCTAACGTATCTTCTCAGAAGTACAAGAAAACAAAATTTTCGGCGTTCGTGGAGAGGCTGCAGGACGAGAATCAAACTCTCGAGTACGCCGTTGAAAAGTGGGGTAACAGGCCGTACGGGATTGTTCGCTTTACTTACAAGGACGCAAAAGACTGTGGCTATCTGGCCCATTTCAAGCTAGAAGATGGCAACAAGGCTCACGTGGATGTAACCCATGATTTGAGCGACGAGCGGTCGAAAGGGATGAGAGCACAGGCTCTCCTCCATCGCACGACTGTTGCGAGGCCATGGGGCCGGGCTGTTACACCACGAAGTTCCTGACAGCCGCGAGCGACCCCAAAGCCCGAAAAACAGTTGACGACGACAAGACGCCGTAGGAGTTCCTGCGGCGTTTTTTTGCTGGGCAGACGCTCGACACAAGAATCACTTCGACTTCGGTGGGCGTGGAGGGGCCGGTGGTCGGGCAGGTGGCTGTTTTCCGAATTCATGTTTTTTTGCAGGTCGATCAGGCTTCTGGGGTGGTCGTTGTGGAGGCTTGGAGCCCGGTTTCCGTTTTGGCTGCTCGCCCGACATTCTTTTCACCTAAACGTTCGAGACGCAGTAGTACGCTAAGAATCCAATTCCGGCAATGAAAAAGACAAGGGAAATGCCGTTGCTCCAACCCACGGCGATGGACCAGACATTGCGCTCTTTATCCTGAGCCCACAACTCGCCATCTCTGTCCGCGACGAACTTCTCGTCAAGTATCGCCACATATCGACGATAGGCTTTTGCGGCGAACCAGAATGAAACTAGCGTTGACGCTATGCTTGTCGCCAATGCCGCCCATCATTTTTCCTCGGGCGGCCGCTTGACCGGCGTCTCTGGGGGGTTCTGTGGCGGGCGGACTCCTTTCGTGGTACCTGATTCCGGGGGCTTGGCAGGGGGAACGCAGCCGAACCAGAATTCATCGCCGTCATTCCTTTTGCCGTCAGACATTCGTCGTTCTCTCCCAGTCGCGGCGGGTGTATAAACACCTTGAAACGGTCCGAACCGGCCCCAAACGGTCCCTATCGCAAGAGCAGCGAACAAGCGTTTCGACCCGTTATTTACGGCATTTCCGAGCGTTTCGCGGGGCTGCGAGAAAAGCCGAATCTTCGATTTCAAGACTGCTGCCTTCGACCACTCGGCCACCCATCCGGATTCGTGTTGTGCGCTGCGTTAAGCAAGCGATTCCCGAGGGTGATTCTAGCCGCACGCCGGAGACGGTGAAACCGCGAGGGGCAGCACGGACCGCCGTTGCTCGCCCACCCCCGATCAGCCGTTGACCCTCCTTGCGGCGAGCGATAAAGTTTTCAGCTTACGGTGGCTGTAGCTCAGTTGGTTAGAGCGTCGGATTGTGGTTCCGAAAGTCGGGGGTTCGAGTCCCCTCAGCCACCCTTCAGGATCGTCGCCGAGGGCGCTCAGCGTCTGGTCACGCCCCACCGCCCGCTCTGGTAGAATGGGGGGTTTTCGAAGCGGACTTGTGTCCCCGGTCCTGGACCCTGCTATGAGCTGGTGCTCCCACATTCCCTCCGCCCGCCTGACTAGGCCGATCGCCTTTGCTGTGGCCCTCCTTTGCCTACCGGTGTCAGCGACAGCCGAGCCGGTCGACTTTGTTCGGGACGTGCAGCCGATCTTGGCGAACCATTGCTATGGCTGTCACGGGGAAGACCGCCAGCGGAGTGGACTGCGTCTGGATGTGAAATCGGAGGCGTTCAAGGGTGGCGAGCTTTACGAGGCGAGCATCCTGGCCGGGAACGCCAGCGAGAGTCCACTGGTTCAGTTCGTCGCCGACGAAGATGCCGATTTGACGATGCCTCCCGGCGGCGAGCCGTTGTCGGAGAAGGATGCTGCCACCCTGACCCGCTGGGTCGAGGAGGGTGCGGTGTGGCCGGACGGCGTCGATCCGGTGACGCTCGAAGACCCCCTTGATCACTGGAGTTTCCAACCGATCTCCAGCCCGCCGCTGCCGCAAACCGTTGACAGCGATTGGCCGAGAGAACCGATCGACCATTTCGTGCTGCACAAACTCGAAGAGGCGGGGCTGCGCCCGGCCCCGGAGGCGGATCGTGCGGCGTGGTTGCGGCGTGTATCGTTTGATCTGACGGGGCTGCCGCCGACCCCCGAGCAGTTGACCGCATTCGTCAACGACACCTCGGAGTTGGCGTTTGAACGTGTGGTCGATGAATTGCTCCAGTCGCCGCGGTACGGGGAGCGCTGGGCGCAACACTGGCTCGATGTGGTCCGCTATGCCGACACGCATGGCTTTGAGGTCAACACTGAGCGGCCCAATGCGTGGCCGTATCGCGATTACGTGATTTCCGCCTTCAACGACGACATTCCCTACGACGAATTCATCCGCGAGCAGATCGTCGGGGACGCATTGGGTGCCGACGCGGCGACTGGTTTTCTTGTCACGGCGTCGGTGTTGTTACCGGGCCAGATCGGCAAGGATGCGGCTTCGATGCGGCTCGCGCGGCAGGACTCGCTCGACGAGATCGTGGTCAATCTGAGCCAGACATTCTTGGGGCTCACTGTCGGGTGCGCGCGGTGCCATGACCATAAATTCGATCCGATCTCGCAGCAGGACTACTACGCGATGCAGGCGTTTGTCGCTGGCGTGGAATACAAAGACCGCGAGTTGCCCACACCCGAGCAGGAGAAACTGCGGGAGAACCTCGATTCGTTTCAATCCCGCTTGGCCGAGGTCGATCGGCAACTGGCCCGCCTCGCGCCGTTGGCCAACGCCGGCAGCGAGCGTCCGATGATCAACGCTCGCCACAACGTCGAGCGTATCCGGCCGGTGAAGGCCAAGCGGGTTCGCTTCACCATCCGGGAGACGAACAACCTCGAGCCGTGCCTTGACGAGCTGGAAGTCTTCAACACCGACGGTGCGAACGTTGCCCTCGCCAGCGGAGGGACGACCTTGAAGTCCTCGGGGGACACAGTCTCCACCGACCGTCACGAGTTGCGTTTTATCAACGATGGCAGGTACGGGAACTCGCGGAGTTGGATGTCCGACGAAGTGGGCAAGGGCTGGGTCGAACTCGAGTTCTCAACCGAACATCCGATCGACCGCGTCGAATGGGGACGGGATCGGAAGGGCAAGTATGACGACCGTCTTGCGACCGACTATGTGATTGAGGTAGCCGGAAGTGATGGCGAGTGGCGCGTGGTTGCTGACTCATCGGACCGCCAGCCGTTCGACTCGGCCGCCGACATGCCGACGAAGCCGACCGTTGCGGGACTGGATCCGCCGGAGGCGACGAAGGCCCGAGCGTTGATTCGGGAAAGGGAGGAATTGGAGGCCAAGACCGAGGCGGCCGAGCAGGTGCGCCAGATCTTTGCTGGCACGTTTCGCGAGCCTGACGAGATCCGTTTCTTGACGCGCGGCGATCCCGAGCAACCGAAGCAACCGGTCGCCCCGGCAGTCCCTGCCACGCTCGGGTCATTGCAACTGACTGAAGACGCTGCGGAGCAGCAGCGCCGCCGGGCACTCGCCGACTGGATCGCCAGTCCGGAGAATCCGCTCACCGCCCGGGTCATCGTCAACCGTCTCTGGCAGGGACATTTCGGCCGAGGGCTGGTGGAGACGGCCAACGACTTCGGCCGCAGCGGGAGCGAACCGACGCATCCGGAGTTGCTCGATTGGTTGGCGGCCGAATTCATTCGCTCCGGCTGGTCGATCAAGCATTTGCACCAGCTGATCGTCCTCTCGGCCACCTACCGTCAATCGTCTCATGGTCACGGGGACGCCAGCGTGGCCGAGCGGCAAGACACGGACGTGGAACTGCTGTGGCGTTTCCCCTCAAGGCGGCTGGAGGCGGAGGCGATTCGCGACTCGATGCTCGCGGTCAGCGGCCAGCTCGATTTGCATATGAACGGCCGCGGCTTTGATCTGTTCGACAAGCGTGGCGGACTGACCGGGTTCACACCGATCGAATCGTTCGAAGGCGAAGGCTTGCGGCGGATGATTTATGCGCACAAAGTTCGGCGTGAGCGCGACGGGGTGTTCGGTGCCTTCGACTGTCCCGACGCAGGCCAAAGCACGCCTCGCCGCCGGGAATCCACCACGCCGATTCAGGCACTGAATCTATTCAACAGCCGTTTCACGCTCGACCGGGCCGACGCGTTGGCTGCGCGTGTGAAATCGGAAGCTGGGGACGACGTCACGCGACAGATCCGCCGCGTCTATCAGCTTGCTCTCAGCCGCGAGGCGAACGACCGGGAACTGAACGACGCCGAAACGGTTGTGCAATCCCACGGCCTGGCAACGCTGTGCCGCGTCGTTTTCAACAGCAACGAATTTCTGTTTGTGCCATGAGCCACCATAAATTTTCGCGGCGCGACCAGGGACTGCAGCAGGTCCCGGCCGCCCCGCTCGACCGCCGACATTTTCTCTCTGGCGCTGCGACCGGGCTCGGTTCGATCGCACTGGCCAATTTGCTGGGGCAAGACCGATTGTTGGCAGCGAGGCCGCAGATCGATCCGGCGCACCCTTACGCGCCGCGACCGGCGCACTTTCCCGCCAAGGCGAAGAACGTCGTCGTCATCTTTTGCGCCGGCGCCGTCAGCCAACTGGAGACCTGGGACTACAAGCCCGAGTTGATCAAGTGGGATGACAAGCCGTTGCCCGACGGCCCGGCGGTCACGTTCCAGGGTCCGGCAGGAAATCTGGCGCGGCCGCAGTACCGATTTCGCCAACGTGGGGAGACTGGCAAGTGGGTCAGTGACCTGATTCCGCACCTGGCGGGATTGACCGACGAGATCGCGTTTGTTCATTCGCTGACGAGCAAGTCGAATACGCACGGCCCGGCGGAGAATTTTTTGTCGACCGGGTTTGTGCTGGACGGGTTCCCAAGTCTCGGTTCCTGGGCGACGTACGCACTGGGGAGCGAGAACGAGGACTTGCCCGCTTACGTCGCCATGCCGGACCCCCGCGGCGTTCCCCAGAACGGATCGAACAACTGGGGGCCCGGCTTTTTGCCCGCCGCCTTCCAGGGTACGACGATGAGTTCGACGGAAAAGATTGGGCATCTGTCGGCCCCGGGAATCGCGCCGGAGAGCGACCGCGCAGCGCGATCGTTGCTGCGACGGATGAACGCGCGGCACCTGGAACAGCGTCCCGGGGACAGTCACTTGGCGGGTCGGATCGCCAGTTACGAACTCGCCGCCCGGATGCAGCTCAGTGTCCCGGAACTCAGCGATCTGAGCACCGAGCCGGCGCACATTTTGAAACTCTACGGAGCCGACGACAGCAAGAACGAGAACAAGGCCGCCTTCGCACGCAATTGCATACTCGCCCGGCGGTTGATCGAGCGGGGTGTCCGTTTTGTGCAGTTATTCAACGGGGCCTACGCCAGCGGTGGGAAGTTGAATTGGGACGGGCACAATGCGCTCAAGGAGCAGTACGACGTGCACGCGGAGATTTTAGACCAACCCGCCGCGGCGCTGATCCGCGATTTGAAGCAACGCGGGTTGCTGGAGGATACGCTGGTCGTGTGGTGCACCGAATTCGGCCGCATGCCCTTTTTTCAAAAGGGAGCCAAGGGGCGGGACCACAACCCCGACGGCTTCACCTGTTGGCTCACCGGCGCCGGCGTCAAGCCTGGAGTCAGTCACGGCGTGACCGATGAACTGGGGCAAAGAGCGGTCCAGGACATTCATCCGCTGTACGACTTCAACGCCACCATCCTGCATCTGTTGGGGCTCGATCACGAGCAGCTGACATACGAGTACAATGGCTTCGAGCGCCGGTTGACCAACGTCGAAGGCCACGTCATAGACGCGATGTTACGTTGATTCATGCCGACTGCATTTGGCAGATTTCGAGGGCATCAGCCGCGGTGTTGGCATCGAGAACCGGATCGACTGCACCGCTGTGGATCGACGCTGCTGCCGCGTCGATCTCCAGGGCAAACGCGTCGACCGGATCACCGGTTCCCAGGTCGGGGCGTTCGACGGATCCATCGGCGTGCAGGATCGTGACCGGGATCGCGGCACTCGATCCGTCGGCATAGGCTGCCGACTCGTATTGCACCGTCGCCAATTCGAAACTGACTTCGTACCCATGGGTGAAGGGGCGGGCGGGCGAGTCGATCACGCCGCCGCCGGCGCTGACCGCAAGCTCTTGCCCCGGAAACTCAAAGACGGATTCGTAGAACTTGGGCACACCCTGTTTTCGGAAGCTGGCGGTGTGGGCCGATGTCGGCATCCCGAACAGCAACCGAATCAGATGCGCATCATGCACGTGCAGATCGACCAGCGGGCCGCCGACGCGTGCCGGGTCGTAGAAGTCGGGGATCCAGTCGGGTGGGCCGATCGTCCGTTTGAAGCGTCCCGCTAGGGGCCGTCCCCAGCGTCGGTCCGAGGCGGCCTCGACCAGGACACGGAACTCGGGCATGAAGGGCAGGATGTGCGCGATCATCAGTTGCCCCCGGCCCGCGGTCTCGGCCAGTCGCCGGGCTGTCTCGGCGTCGAGCGCCAGCGGTTTTTCACACAGCACCTTCTTCCCGGCCTTCAGCGATTTCTCGATCGCCTCGGGATGGAGGTGGGGTGGAAGGCAGATATCGACCAGGTCGACCGTTGGGTCCTCGAGCAGCGCCTCGAGTGACTCATGGACGTGCAGATTCTCGACGTCGATCTGATCCCCGGGAGGGCCGAAGTTGCCGCGGATCGATCGCCAATCCCCCGCCCGTTTCGCTGCATCCCGGCTGCAAAACGCGACGAGTTCGGCTTGCTGACTTCGCTGGTAGGCCAAGTAATGAATCCAGCCCATGAACCCGACACCAACAATCCCCGCTCGCATGTTGCACCTCTCTGTTCCGCCGCACTCATTCCCAAATCGAATCGCACGCCCAATCGGCCTCTCCCCCGCCCTTGAGCGGCGAATCGTGGCGATCGGGAAAACGCCGTCATGATGACCGATATCGGTCGGCTGCGACACCCGAAGGGGAACTGATACACTGCCACCGCTAGCAGCTCCGGATGATTTTTTGACAACCACCTGAGATAAGAAGTGACAGATGATGGGACGCGTGACTCCAGGGACGCGGTGGCGGTGCGGTCGGTTCCTCCGGCAATGGGTTGGCGTGACATTCACGGTCGGCCTGATCGGCGGCAGTTGCCCCGCAACGATGGGGAATGACTGGCCACAGTGGCGCGGTCCCGAGGGAAACAACCACGCTGCGCCTGGTGTGAACTTGCCTCGCAAATGGGATCTGAATAGCGACCAAAACATCGCCTGGACGACGTCCCTGCCGGGCGAGGGGCATTCGACACCGATCGTGGTGGCCGACGGGATCTTCATGACCACCTCGGACAGGGAGGAGCAAACGCAGTCCGTATTGAAGCTCGACCGCGATTCGGGACGGCTGCACGACCGCTGGGTGGTCCATCGCGGCAACCTGCCGGGGCGGATCCATCCCAAGAACACGCACGCCTCACCGTCAGCGGCATACGACGGCGAGCGGTTGTTCGTCTCCTTTTACAACGACGACGCGATCTGGGTCACGGCTTTGACGACCGAAGGGCGCCGTCTTTGGCAGCGGCGCGTCGCTGAGTTCAAGCCGGCCGCTTTTCAATTCGGCTATGGGGCCAGCCCGATCGTGGAGGACGACTTGGTCATCATTGCCGCCGAATACGACGGCGCCGACAGCGGGCTGTATGCCTTGGAAGCGAGTTCTGGCCGCCTCGTGTGGAAGGTGCCTCGCCCGTCCAATCTGAACTTCGCCTCGCCGATCGTGGCCACCATCGCCGGCCAGCGTCAGCTGTTGCTTGCCGGCGCCGAGATGATCGCGGCGTACCGCCCGGAGACCGGCCGCGAACTGTGGAGCGTGGACGCGTCGACCGAAGCGATTTGTGGCACCGTCGTGTGGGACGGCCGCCGGGTCTTGGTCAGCGGTGGCAACCCCGACGCCGGGACGTGGTGCGTTCGCGCGACCGGTGAAAAGAGGTTGCTGTGGGACAACCGCGTGATGTGTTACGAGCAGTCACTGCTGACGATCAACAACTATGTGTTCGCGGTTGCCGACAACGGTGTCGCCTACTGTTGGCGAACAAGGGACGGCAAAGAGATGTGGAAGGCTCGGCTTTCGGGTGGGGGAGTCAGCGCCTCGCCGCTGTTGGTGGGAAACGAGCTGTTCGTGGCGACCGAATCGGGACGTGTCTTCACCCTGGCAGCCATTCCCGATCGGTTCGACTTGCTCGCCGATAACCAGGTCGGAGATCGGATCTTCGCCAGCCCCGTGGTCGCGGACAACCGCCTCTATGTGCGAACTTCGAGCGGCTCTGGGGGGGACCGCCGCGAGTTGCTCGTGGCGATCGGTCGGGAGTAACGCTGGGTGATCGGTGATTCGACGGGGTCCACGCGCCGGCGGGGGCACAACTTTCCCAGGCGTGCTTTTCACAATGGATCGGGCAGCTTACCTTGATGGGTTGATTCGTCCGGGTGCAGCACAGGCGTGAGTCGTGCCGTTCGACCGCCTCCAGCCGGGCATACCCAGCGGTGACGTGAAACGTAGGCGGCGGCCAACCGGTTCGCTCCATTCACATGAGTGAGATACTGCTCTATTACAAACGTCCGGACCCCACGACCTGGGCTTACCTCTCGTCGTTTCTCACCATCGGTCTGTTCTTTGTTTTTCATCGGTTCTGGAGTATCCGGAACCTCGACATCGCCTTCCTGATTCTCCTTGCCCCCGGCTTGCTGATGGTCCACGAAGGGCATCGCCGCCAGTTGGGGCCGCCCGATGGGTCGGAGGCTGCCGAGCGAGGGGAATCGGCGGCCGAGGCGACCGAAGCCGAGGGGAACGAGGCTGCCGAGGCCGATGGGGACCGGGAAGCGGGAGCCACGTCTGCGGACGACGGTGGCGGGTCGGGCTTTTCGCCCCAGGCGATCCAGCGGAGCGGTTTCATTTGGTTGTTTGTGATTCAAGGATTCGTGCTGATCCGGTTGCTGCTCGATTCGTTGATGGTCCGCCGTCCGCTGCTTGATCCGAATTTGACCACGGGTGGTTTGAACTTCATCGGGATCTCGCTGTTCATCTTCATGATGGCCAATGTGGTGGCGAGCACGCCGAGGATCCAGGAGGAGCAGGGCCCCAAACTGGGTCCTGGATATGCGCTGATGAACATGTTGCCGACGATTCCGACCCGGCCGGTGAGTGACGTCGTGGCTGGATCGGAGCTACCTGACCCGAGCGAGTTGGGTCCAGCTCAGCGTCGCAACGCGATGGTCGCGAGGGTGCTGGCGATTCTGGCGCACGCGGCGATCGTGGTCGGAATCGTCCTGGTGGGAAAACACCATTTTGGAAACCTGCGGGCCGGCACCGGTTGCGCGCTGTTGTATTTGCTGCTCCCTTACACGGCCCAGATGACCGGCCGGGTCGACCATGCCGTCCCTGCGGCTTTGTTGCTGTGGGCTGTGCTCTCCTACCGCAACCCGATGCTCACCGGCGTCTTCATTGGCCTGTCGGCGGGCCTGGTGTACTATCCGCTGTTTCTGCTGCCGCTGTGGTTCAGTTTTTATTGGCAGCGTGGTGCGGGGCGGTTCGGATTCGGTGTCGCCGCCATGTTGATCCTGTTGATGTTCCTGCTTTCGGCTGCGGGGACCGATTCCTTGGTGGAGCACCTGCGGCGGATGTTTGGCCTGTTCCTGCCGACCCGTGCCCCAGGAGGCATTTGGGAATTGGGTTGGAATCCGATTTGGCGTTTGCCCGTGATTGTCGGTTTCGTGATTCTGAGTTTCTTTCTGGCGGTGTGGCCGGCCCAGAAGAACCTCGGTACTCTGATCAGCTGTTCGGCGGCGATCATGGTGGCGGCGCAGTTTTGGCACGGCTACGGCGGGGGGCTTTATATCGCCTGGTTCCTGCCGTTGTTTTTGCTGACGATCTTCCGCCCCAACCTGCAAGACCGAATCGCATTGAAGGTGATCGATGGGCCTGCTCGCCCCTTGCGCCGCGACGTGACGCCGGGGGTCGAAGCGGCTTGAACGACCCTGCGACGCAGTCCCCCGTGAGCGATGACGCATCGTCGGCCCGGTCCCGCTATCACTGCCGGCTGGCACAGATCGATGCGGACATGGGGAAACTGGCGGCGACCGATGCGCGGTATGGAACGCTACGGGTCGCGCTCTTTTTTCTGGCGATTGCGCTGTGGCTGCTCGGCTTCTATGCCACCCAGCTCGCATCGGTGTTTCGCATCGCCGGTTCGGTGGCGCTGGTCGCATTCGTGTTGGCGGTGATTTTGAACGAACCGGTTCGGGAGCGTCTGCAAACGCTTCGTCGTCGTCGGGCGGTGTTGCGGCGGCTACTCGCCCGGCTCGACCGGGATTGGGACGCACTTGCTGAGGGGGCAGTGGCGGAGCGGTTGGCAGCGATTCAGCTCAGCGGTCATCGGCAGGCGGTCGCGGGCGATTTGGACCTGTTCGGCAAGGCATCTTTATTTCAACTGGTGTCAATGGCCGCCACCACGCCGGGGATCGAAGCGTTGGCACAGTGGCTCTCCGGCCCAGCGAGCGCGTCGACCGCGAGCGAACGGTCGCGCGCCGTGGAAACCCTCGCGCCCCGGCTGGAGGACCGGCTCCGCTTTTACTCCTTGGCCCGCGACGTCGGCCAGAGCAGTGGTGACCCGTGCCGTTTTGTGCAGTGGGCGACGGGGCCGGCGTGGCTGGAGCGGCGGCGGTGGCTGATCTGGTGGGCCAACGTCTCGGCCGTGATCGCGGCGGTCTGTCTGGTCGCGTGGATCGCCGCCGGGGCAGGTTGGCTGCCCCTTCCTTGGAAGCCGCCGATGGTCGGGCTGTTCCTTCTCGGGGTTGTGAACGTGTTGATCGGCGCTGTGGTCCTCGGGCCGGCGCATGAGATTTTTTCCGTTGCGATGGCCAGCCGCCGTGCTGTGGACGAATATCGCGAATTGTTCGCCGCTGCCGCGTGGTTGCCCGAAGCGGAGTCATCGGAGGCGGCGGGGATGCTGTCACGGATCCGTCGAACGTTGTTGCAGGACAACCAAAGCGCCCTTCGCGGCATGGAGGATCTGGCGAGGGTCGCCCGCGCCGGGGGACTGAGACAGTCGGCCGCGACATTTCTGATTTATCTTCCCTTGCAGGCATTCGGCCTCTGGGACGTGCGGGTCCTGCGACGACTGGAGGCCTGGCAAACGGTCTACGGGCATCGCACCGGCGTGTGGTTCGAATCGCTGGGCGAGCTGGAGGCGCTGCTTTCCTTAGCGGCGGTTCGCGACGAGTACCCGCAGTGGGCCACGCCCCGCTGGCAACCGAACGCAGTGCCGGCGGTGCTGACGGCGACCGACATCGGTCATCCGCTCCTTCCCGATGCCGAGCGGGTCTGCAATGACGTCTCCATCGGACCGCCGGGGACCTTCCTGTTGATCACGGGCAGCAACATGTCGGGCAAGAGCACGATGCTGCGGAGTGTGGGGCTGAACGTCGCGTTGGCCGCGGCGGGGGGCCCCGTCTGCGCAACCCGTTTGGAATTGCCTTCGTTGGAACTCGCCACCAGCATTCGGGTCAGCGACGACGTGAGCCAAGGGGTCTCGTTCTATATGGCGGAACTGCACCGGCTCAAGAGTGTCGTGGATCAGGCCCGCCAGGCTGCCGATGCCGATGACCGCGTGCTGCTCTTCTTGCTCGACGAGATCCTGCAGGGGACCAACAGCCGCGAACGTCAAATCGCAGTGACCCAGGTCCTGCGAACGCTATCGGCGACGGGGGCGATCGGTGCGATCACCACCCATGACCTGGAACTCGCCGACGAGCCCGAACTGAAGTCGCTCGCGACCACGGTCCATTTCCGCGAGACGATCGAGACGGACGTTGAGGGCAACGAACGAATGACCTTCGACTACCGGATGCGGCACGGGGTCTCGCCGACCACCAATGCCTTGCGGTTGCTGGAAATGGTGGGACTCAGGTCGCGTTGATGAAATCGATCAGCATCCGCAGCCGGCCGAGGCTGCGGCGGTTGAAGTGAAACACGAGCCGGGGCATCGATGCCAGCTCGGGCTCGCTCGCCTCCTCCGGCAACGCCTCGCTCAGCTTGAACGTGCCGTCGATGAGGATGTCGGCGAACTCGGCCCGGATCGTCTCCAAATCGTCACCGCTGAGCGCGGACTTCAGGCGAAGCACCAGTTCGTGTCGGACATACCGCATGGAATGATAGACGCGGTAAAACCCAAGCATCTCCTGGACCGCCTCGTCGACCGAGTTGGTGACCTTGTAGAGACTGACATCTTCCGGGCTGATCATACCGCTGCGGAGCATTTGGTGATCGATGAACTCACCCAGGTCACGCCAGTAGCTGCCGTCCGGATGATCGAGCAGCACCAGCGGCATCATCGTCTGCTTGCCCGTTTGCAACAACGTTAGCGTCTCCAGAGCCTCGTCGAGCGTCCCGAACCCGCCAGGGGCGCAGACGACGCCGCTGCACTCTTTCACGAACATCAGCTTGCGGGTGAAGAAGTATTTCAGCGTGACCAGCTTGGGGTCATCCGTGATGTACGGGTTGGAACTCTGTTCGAACGGGAGCATGATGTTCAGCCCCATCGACGCATTGCGGCCGGCGCCCTTGTGACCCGCCTCCATGATCCCACCCCCGGCACCGGTGATGATCATCCAGCCGTGGCCGGCCATCAGACGCGCAAACGCCTGGGTATTCTGGTAATCGGGATGCTCCGGGTGGGTCCGCGCGGAGCCGAAGATCGTTACCTTGCGGCGGCGCCGAAAGGGGCGAAATACCTTGAACGCATAACGCAGTTCACGGAGGGTGCGAGAAAGGATCTTCAGGTCGCCGCGGGCAGTTCCATCTTTTTCCAATCGATCGATCGTGTGACGCATCACCCGCAACAGGTCTTGTGACGGATGCGTCGAGATCGGCTCGTCGGCCGGCTGAGGACGTTCAAGCTCATCCTCCCCGATCGCTTCGGCCGGTAGCTCGTCCCGCATCATGGTGATGGATCCTGGGGGGGGGAGGGAAAGGAAGGGGCAACCAAATCCTAGTCCGAATGATGCATCCATCCGTTGTGATGGACAGGAAAACGTTATATGCACAAGTCCTAGGCCGCGTGTGCGGGAGCCGAATCCTTCCTGGACGAAACCGCGCGGAGCGGCTGGATTCGCAAGGCCTTGCCCAGGACGACCGCCAGCGGCGCTGCAGCGAAACTCAGCAATGCTCCCATCTTGACCGAATCTTGAACCACCCCGGGGGTGGTGAATGCTGCCACGGAGACGAACAACGCGACCGTGAACCCGATGCCGGCGACCATGCCGAGGGTCACGATGTGGCGATAATCCATCCCGGCTGGTTTTTCCAATTTCAAGCCCTTCTCCGCAAACAACGTCATCAGGGTGATTCCCAGAGGCTTGCCGATCAACAGCCCTGCCAAAACCAACCACGTGCCCGTCCCGAGGCTGCCAAACACCACCCCCGCGTTCGCCAGACCAAACAGTCCGAGAAAGATTTCCACCGGCACTTTCCAAAAGTGTTCAAACTCGTTCAGCGTGTCGTGTCGGTTCATTTCCTCGCGGGCGAACAGACCGAGGTCGGTTTGGGCATGAGGAATCAGGGGGATGATCGGGACCAGCCCCAATGCTGGGTGAATGTTGGCCATGTAGAACGAAACCCAGCACAGTACGCCCGGGCCGAGGAAGTAGGCCCAGTGGGTATGGACTTTCATCCGGCTCAGCCCGACCGACAGCAGCATCGCGGCCACCGTGAGCAACAACCAAGCGGGGACGATCGGAGCCTGCGGATAAAAAATCGCCAAGATGATCAAGCCGGCCGCGTCGTCGGCAATGGCGAGCAACAGCAGAAACGCGATCGCGGGGTGAGTCCCACCAAAGATGAGCCGAGCGATGAGGTAGCTGAAGGCAATGTCGGTCGCGCAAGGAACTGCCCAGCCGCGTCCAAACACCTCGAACGCCGACCCCCCCACCAATAGGCTGCCCCCGACATACACCAACACCGGTCCTGCGATGCCGCCGAATGTAGCCAGCAGCGGTGTCGCCGCCTTTCGCGGGTTTGACAAGGCTCCGCCCGGAAGGAGCGACTCCCAGACCTCCTTGGCCGCGATGGCGAAGAACAACGCCATCATGATGTCGTTGATGATGAAGTGAACCGTCAGGCCATGGCCCGCGGCGTGCGAATCCTCCTCAGCGGCCGCGTGATGTTGCTCACTCGCCCCAGCTTCACTCCACAACGAGGTCAGATCGAAGTGAACGATCTCCTGATAGGTCGTGTGGCCCAGCTTGTGGTCAACATTGGCCCAAATCAACGCGATCGTCGCACCGGCGATCAACAGGATCGAGTTATCAATCAGCATGCGGACGACGCCGCGGTTCGGATCGCTATCTCCGGACATTGCCTGGTCAATCACCTTTCCAAGACGGATCGTCGCCCCGGATCAAAGCCGCAAAATTCGTTGAAGTACGGACCGTCGTGTTCCTTCGGCACCGCAATATAGTGGCTTGCGGGCGAGGCCGAGAGGTCACTTTGCCTGGTTCCCCGTAGCACAAGCTGCCAGGCTGTTGTGACATGCGCTCTACAGGCTGCCAGGCTGTGCTACGGGGCCTCTCCCAGTTGGGATGCGATCCGCTCTGCCCCTAGCACGGCGGCCGCCAGCAGCGTGACGCTCGGATTTCCCGTCGTCAGCCGAGGCAAGATCGATGCGTCGGCTACCCACAATCCCCGGGTGCCGGAGACCCGCAGCCTCCCGTCGACCACCGAATCCGGCTCACCCTGGCTCCTCACGACGGCTCGGCCCCCCGCCACGTGATGCGTTCCCCGGCCCAGGGCACAGGTTCCAACGGGATGGTACAGCGTCTGCGAATACCGCTCCACGGCGCGGGCCAACGCTTCCAACCCCCTCCGCTTCTCTCCCGGCACCATCTCCTCCTTTAACCAACCGGCCAAGGGAGCTCGTGCCGCAATTTCACGGGCCAGCTGAATCCCCCGAATCGTCTGGTGTAAATCCGACGCGTCGACCAGATAACGCGGCTCGATGAACGCCGGTGAATCGGGAGTGGCCGAGCGGATCGAGATGCGGCCACGCGACCTCGGTGCGGTCAAGCTGACCCCCAGCGTCATCGCCGGTGGCGAACCAGTTCTTGGAAATGTCAGATAGTGGGTTGGCGTGACATGGAATTGGAATCGGCCCTTCTCGAACAAGCCGCCACATTCAGCGACGTTCGATCCCAGCGGGCCCCCGCCGATTACCTGCCAGCGCGCCAATTCCGCCGGTGTCGCCTCGGCCGAGAACCGGTGTCGGGGATCAACCCGAAAGATCACTGGCATGATCAGGTGGTCCTGCAGGTTGCCGCCGACGCCAGGGGACTCCGTTCGAACCGCGATCCCGGCCGCCTCCAGTTGTTCTGGCGGCCCGACCCCGCTCCGCATCAGAATCGTCGGCGAGCCGATCACACCCGCGGCAAGGATCACGCCACACGCCGCGGCCAAGCGGTGACGGGCGGTCCCGTCCCAGAGCTCCACTCCCGTCGCCCGTGGCCCATCCCCTGCGGACCCGCGTCCTGCTGGCCTGTTCCCCCTTGCTTCCTCCCACGTCACCCGTTCGACGTTGCCGCGGATGATTGCGAGTGATCCGGCACTCGAGGGACTCCCCGAGGGACGCGAGTGACTCCCCGAGGGAAGATTGTCGAGCAGGGACCCGGCCGACCAGCGGCGGCCATCTCGATTGAAGCGGCGATACCGCTTCGGCTCCGCACCGGGAACGTCTGCCGCCATCAAGAACCGCCACGACGCCTCGCTCAACCAGCGCGGCGGCTCCGGTCGGACCAACCGCTCCACCCGCTCGACCGCACGGCACAGCATCGCCTCCGACCAGCCATCCCCGCCCGCCTCGCTCAGTACCCGCAGATCACTCGCCGTCGGCGGGAACCAGATCATGGCATTGATCCGGCTGCTGCCCCCCAGTCCCCGGCCGCGGGGCCAGCGCAGCTGTCGCCCGGCCAGATTTGGGCAGGTCGCGGTCTCGAACTGAAAATCCTCCGGCGAGCCGAGAAGGTTCAGCCATCGTGCGGGCCGCTCGCGGTCGATCGGGCGTGCCGCGGTCGCAGGAGTCTCGACCAATGTCACGCGGAAACCGAACCGGCCGACCAGCTCATGTGCCAACATGCAGCCGGCGGTACCGCCGCCGACGATGATCAATTCGCTGATTTCCATCCGCCCGCTCATTGCTTAACATCAAGACGGCTTCGTCGTCCGTTTTCCCTGTTGCCCCCAATCGCCCGTCATGACTGCCCCTGCGAACGTTTCCACGACGCAACGATTTGACTCCGTTTCCGCCGCTCCCCCCGATCCGATTTTGGGGCTTGTCGAAGCATACGAGGCTGATCCTCGCCCCGACAAAATGAATCTCAGCAGCGGCGTTTACAAGGATGCTGGCGGGAAAACACCGGTCCTGGCATGCGTCAAGGAAGCCGAACGCCGACTGGTCGAACAAGAGTCGACCAAAGGATACCTGCCGATCGACGGTCTGAAGAGCTACCGCGACCATGTTCGCCGGCTGGTTTTCGGGGACACCGTGGCACCCGAGCGGGTCGCGGTTGTCCAGTCCCCCGGCGGAACCGGTGCGTTGCGAATCGCCGCCGACTTTCTGCAGGACCAACTCGGGTCGCGAAAGGTTTGGATGCCCAACCCCACCTGGGCCAACCACCCCGCCATCTTTGCCGCCGCGGGCCTGTCGAGCGAAACCTATCGCTATCTCACCGCGGACAAGCGTTCGTTCGACTTCGACGGCATGCTGCACGACCTGCGGACCGAGACCAAGCCGGGAGACGCCGTCCTGCTTCACGCCTGCTGCCACAACCCGGCCGGTGTCGATCCAGCCCCCGAGCAGTGGCGCCAGATCGCCGCCGCCGTCGCCGAACAGGGGCTGCTGCCGCTCGTCGATTTTGCCTACCAGGGGTTCGACCGAGGACTTGAACAGGACGCCGCCGGACCTCGCGAAATACTCGCGGCCAACGACGAGGTGTTCGTCTGCAGTTCCTTCTCGAAAAATTTTGGGCTCTACAGCGAGCGGGTCGGCGCCCTTTCGGTCGTTGCTCAGCGCCCGGACGCCGCCGCCGTGGTGCTGAGCCAACTCAAGCGACTGGTGCGCAGCAACTACAGCAACCCCCCGCGGCACGGTGCTGCGATCGTCGCCGCGATCCTCGACGACTCCG
>CAYWXT010000063.1:0-9301 GCA_964462125.1 uncultured Pirellulaceae bacterium
CTTTTTCAAATCAGGGTTCCCGATCACGCGGCTGAAACCGCTCTGAATCGTCGCCAGGAACATCCCATCGGAGTAACGGTCGGAAAGGTTCGGTGCCCGTTCGGCATAGCCAACCCCCAGCCGCAGCCCCCAGTTCGGATCGAGTTCCAATTCATTGGAGAAGAAGAACGAAGTCACCATGTGCTGGTTGGACAGATCTTCGTCGATGTTGCCGTTGAGGTCGGTGAAGTTGCTCTGCGTTGCCGACAGGATATCGCTGCGTTTGGCTTCGGTTCGTGACCAGCCGACACGCACGCCGGTAGCGAGCCGCCAATAATCCCGGAGCTGGAATGAGGACTCGCCATAAAACCCGGGCTCGATCAACTGGGAACGGGGCAACTGGGTACGAATGGTGCTGCCATCGATGTCGTAGTCTTCACCGATCCGCTGTCGGACGTAGCGGATATCGGCCCCGTAGCCGAGGCTGGTCTGTGAATCGAGCTCGCGGGAGACGCCCGCTCGCGTCCCTGCGGTCTTGAGTTCCCCATTGACGTCCCCGTTAAAGATGGCGGGAACCGAAGCGGAGCTGGATTCCTGCAGTGCCGCATCGACGCGTTGGAGGACGGGGAAGTCGGTGCGCCGCTTGCCCGCCAGGTCCGTATCGCCTCGGAACTCAGTGTCGTTGAGCCAGCTATCGATGCGGTAGGCGGTTCCGGCTTGCTCGTCCTTATTGATCAGGCTGTGAGTGACGGCATTGCTTTTCAAATGGTCGACGTCGAAGAACTGACCGGCGTACTCGGTCTCGTCCTGATTCAAATGGGAGTAGCGGATCACACTGCGGGTGTTGTCATCGAGGTCGTACCCGAACACGCCGAACAAGTTCACCGCGTCGTAGCTGGAGGGAATCTTCAGTCCATTCCCCGCTTCGTAGTCGCTCCCCTTCCGATACCCCACGTTGACGTAGTAGCCGGCACGTGTGCCCCCGCCGTAAAGCGTCGCGGTATTGTAGGTCTGGCCCCCGTTGGTGCGGATGTTGGTACCCATGCGCATGTGGTGTTCCGGGCCGCACTCGTATCGCGGCGTGGGGATCATGTCGATGTTCAGGAATGCGAAGCCGCTGCCGTGACGCAATCCATAGGGACCACTGATCACTTGCACGTCGGCGATCAGGGAGTGGTCGAGTTTGGACAGGATGGTGTCCAAGTCGCCCCGCACCGGCGTCTGGAACGCGCCGTTCAACGAGGTGTAGATCTGTCCGCTGTAGTAGCCGCGGATCCGGGGATCGAACGCCACGGGACTCCGTCGCCGGGCGCGGATCGTCTGCGTGGTGGGGTTGGAGACCAGCGATTCACCGACGTCAGGCAACGTCGCCAAGTTGAAAGTACTGGCGGTCACAACGTCCGCCGATGCCGTTTCCTTCAGCGATACCTGGTAGTCGCCGCGGACGTCTTCAATCGAATCGACCAAGCTGGGTGAATCGAGAGACTCGTTTTCGATCGACGACAGTCGCGGGGTGCTTGCGGTGTCAAACTGCGAGAAATCGAATTCGCTTTCAAATGCGAGTTCCCGCTGGGGCAAGCCGGCGACATCGCTCGGCTGCTCGATCTGCTCCGCCGATTCCTGAAACTGAACCAGCCCGATGGAGGCCAGATCATCGGCCAGTGACGTCGAAAAGAGGGCCGAGCGGGCAATGGACTTCCCCAGCCCCAGGGGCAACGATTCGTTGGCTCCGTCTCCGGCCAGAAAGACCGCTTGGCGAAGGAATCGAAACTCCGGTCCCTCCCCGACAGCCTCTCGGTCGTCCGCCGCCACGGGGCAGGCCCAAAGCAGGGGAAGCAAGATCAAGCCAGTGAAGGCAGTTCGCCATGCAGGCGACCGCTGGCCTGCTGGGTACTGCCCCCCATCATTCGGCGATTGTTGAATCCGCATCATTTTGCGTCCCAGCCGATCCTTCGGCGTGACGTTCCAAAACCAACCCCCATCCTTAGGAGTGTTCAACTCCTACATCGGTTAAATCCCACGCAAAAATTGTCGAAACCATCCAGCGTGGGGCAAGAAAAACCGGTCGGTGCCGTCACGGTTTACCCAAACCTTCAAAACATCCTGAACGAGGTTTCAGTCGTCAGCCGCCCGAACCGATCGGTCGCCGCTACTGACGCAGTCCATTGATGGCACTGCCGATTTGCCGCCGCGTGCCGGCATTGATCGCATCGCTGGATTGCAGATCATCGAGCTGCTCAGCCAAGCGGACCGCGTCCCCTTCCAAGGCGGCGATCACCTGGTTCGGGTTCTCGCTGCGGCACGCCAGTCCGAAGTAGTACCAAAGATTCCAACGTCCTTCGGTCCGCAGCCGCTCATAGGCCTCTCCCTCAGGCAGCTTGTCAATGGCGTCGATCAACCCTGCGATGGCCGGCCGGGTCTCCGTCCCATCGACCAGTCCCCGAAGGGCTCCAGCGTACTCGGCAAACGATTGACTCAAATCGTCATTCGCGGCGGTCGGCCCGGCCTGGGCCGCGACTTGCGCTGCCTGGCTGAGCCGCTCGACCGTTGTCTCGTGGTCCAACTGCTCACCGCGCGGGAACGTGAATCCAAGCAGGTCGAGCGTTGCTGCGCCGAGGAGAGGAATGACAAGGTCGGGCTCGTCACTCAGGTCCTGCTGCGCAGACCGCAGCATCTCGTCGTAGCACGCCAGCGATTTCTCGATGTCACCGAGATCGGTATAGACCAACATTCGGATGGCAAGTGACTTCCATTGCTGTCGGGGGGAAGGTTCCTGGACCGTGGAGATGATATCGAGGACCTGACTCGCGTTGTCCGCATCGGTCTTGTACAGCAAGTCCGCGTAATGGATGGCGGCGTCGTTCGATTCATCGAGCAATCTTGGGGCAGTCTCATTGCGCAACAGCTCAAACACCCCTTCGGCGAATTGGAGGGCCGCCGCCTGATCCTTCCGCCGCTGGGCAAGGACCGATCGCCACAGTCCGCTCCGTGCCCTCAGATCGATCGGCAGGTCATCGCTCGGTTCGCGCAGGTGCGCTTCTGCTTCATCGAGCAGTGCCTCGGGGCCTCCGTGCTCGTGGTGACGAATCAGACAGCGGGCCAGATAAAGCGATTCCTTGAATCCGCCACTGCCGCGTGTCAGCTTGACCGCTTCCCGGAACGCCTCGCAGGCCTGTTCGAACCGCTCCATTCTTAGCAGCTGGTCCGAAGACGCGGTGTAGCAGTAGAAGCCGAGGTCTTCACAGGCATTGCCGAGCGCACTGTATGCAGCCGCGGTCGACCATTCCTGGGACTCGTCCGGATACGACTCGGTCATGCGGATTGCCAGCGATGCTTTTTCGCGGGCGCGTTCCAGCATCTCGGCTCGATCCGACGCGTGATAAAAGGCTCGCTGGACCAGGATGTTGGCGTGGTTCCACAGGGAATCGAATTTTTCGACGAGCCAGTTCGATTCGTCATCGATGGCGTCAACCGCCTGCTGGCAAAGGGCCGAAGCCCGATCGAGGGCAGCGACACGGTCATCATTGTTGACGACAACCTTCGAGCGCCGTTCCGAAGCGAGGGCCATCTCGAGCAGAATGTTCGGCGTATCCCCCACCGCGGCTCGGGCACGCTCGATGTATTGCTCCAGCGGCAAAACGTCCTCCACGCTGGTCCAGCGATCTGCCTGGAGATCCTTGTCCTTGCGGTAATACTCTGCCGCCTCCAACCACAGCGTCGAGGACCGCTGGGGGTGATCATCCAAGGCCGCTGCGACCGCGGCAGCGGTCTCCAAGTCGGCGTACCAGGGACCGGGATCGCCGGTTTCACGAAATGATTGCTCCACTTCATACGAACGGGCTGATTCGAGCATCCCGGCACAGAACGCCCGTGCCGCGTCGGTGTTCACCCGGGGATCCAGTTGTCGAACGGCCCCGTTGGAACGCCGAATGAGCACGCTGAACTGCTCCATGATAGGGGCGAAAAAGTTATGCGCCGTCTCGAGTCGCATCTTTTGGCGCGGCGATAATCGTTGGACCTTCTCCCCCGCCAAGTCGACCAATCGGACGATCGCCGCCTCTCGCTGCTTTGTCCCGCCGCCGGCACTCGGCTTGCAGCGTCCCAGTTGTACCATCAGCAAACCGTGCAGCATCGGCGAACTCAACTCCGCTGGCTCGAGATCCTCGAAGTGACGGGTTGCGGCAAGATTCTGATCCCGCGCCGGCTTCGAAAGCTCGACCAATGTCCGTTCGCGAATCCAGTCCGGGTCGGACGCGGCCGCCTCCCCCAGCCACTGCCCGGCCCGCTCGACCCAAACCGCCAGCGAGGCCTGGTCACCGGCGTAGCGATGTCGAAGCTCGTGGTCCTCGACGCCCGACTGCTGGCGAGCGTATTCGAGATAACGCTCTGCGACCCAGCCGCGGCGGGCGTCCGACCAGCCTGCCAACGCCCCCCCTTTTTTCTCCGCGTCGCGATTCCCGCCATTTCCGACTTTTTGACGAACTGTCTCGAGACGCTCGACCGCCGCATTCAAGTCTCCCAACAGGACATCGGCGGCCGAATTGACCAGTGCGTCGTAGCCGGCCGGCAGCCGGTCCGCCGTTGCGGCGAGACCCCCCTCCTCCGCGATCACTTGGTGGAGCTGGCGGACCTTGGTTTGTGGCGGCCGCTGACCATCCCGCGCCAGCCGCTCCAACCGGATCGCCGCTGTCAGCGGGCGGAGCGAAGGATCGAGATTTGGCTCCTGCAGCAACGGATCGAGCGATTGATCCGACAACGCATCGGCCGAAATCGCGGCGGTGAGCAGCATCAGGTCGGCCGCTTCCGTGGGCGTCCCGGTTTTGTCCGCCAACGCTCTCACCGAACGCTGCAAGTCCATCGCGTCGGCCAAACTCGGCGAGTCGTCGTTGACCGCTTCGACGACCATCGCGACCGCCGCATCCAGCGACGACTGGGGGACCGAACGCAGGTCCTGCCCCCCTCCCGACTCTGCCAGTCGCCGAAGCCCAGGGAGCAGAGAACGCTCGGAGCTGAGCAACGTCAACACGTCGCGGAGCCAAGACCGCTGCGACCTCATCGCGGGATTGGAGGCGGACTGATCGAGCTCGTCCAGCCTGCCCAGATGCTCGCGGACCTGGTCGAGATCGCGACCGGCCAGCGCCCGATGAGCTGCGGACAGCTCCGCTTCGGCCGCCAATCGAGGGAAGGCCGACATCACGGCAGCAACCTCGGGCGAACTCCGGTCAGCGTCGGCGACAAACTGCCGCATCGACGCCAGCGACGCGTCGCGGAGCGGCGGCCAAAGGTTTCGGTAAAAGGCTGGAACCGCCGACAAACCCGTCTCGTCGACCAGCTTCTCACACGCGATCAAGCTTTGTCTCAACGGCTCGTCGGCGCTCACCGGCAACTCCGCAGTCCGACCATCGGGGACGGACTCGGGATCCGAATGAACGATCGATTCGACCGCGATTCCAGCCTGGGCGATGCGGGCGAGCAGCACCGCGAATGCCGCCTCGAGCCGATCGGCCGGATCGCTGAATTCGTTCGGTCCAGATTCGAGCGTGGCCGCCAAGCGTCCAGCGGCATCGGTATCAAACGCACCGCGATGCTTTTGATCCAGCAACGTTTGGTTCAGCCAGGTTTCCAGGAGCAACCGTTCGCGAGCCGCGAAATCGGGTTCTGGCTTGGACAGTTCGTCGTCCATCCAACGGAGATCATTTTCGATGAATGCCAGGTCACGCTCGTTCAATCCGGACTCGTCCAATAAGGTGAGGCGAATCTTTTCGTTCAGCAACGAGATCGCCTTGTCGCTGAGCTGAGCCGCCTCGTCTCGGGTCTCGGCTTTGCGGTCCTCGAGCACACTGAGCGCCATTTTGGCCGCTTCACTGAGCCCGGTCTCTCGGGTCATGTACGCCACGTCGGCTGAGTCGCTGATCACGCGCCGGGCGTCCGCGAGCTCTTGTTCTGCCGTTCGGCCGCCCCTCAGACTGGCGACGGCGTCGGCGAAACCATCGGGATCCACCCACCGCCAACCGGCTACGGCGAGGGCCAGGACCAAGACCGAGGCGGCGACGCCGGCGGCCAACTTTCGCGGCGACACACCGCCCCCCTGGTCGACTCCCGTGGCCCGGGCCAGTGCGGTGATGAAATCGGTGCAGGACGAATAGCGGCGGGTCGGGTCGACCTCCATCGCCCGGGCGAGCACCTTGCGCTCCCCTGGGCTGACGCGGCTCAGGTCGAGCTTCCCCGTGCATTTGGCGACCACCATATTCGCTTGCGTCGTGATGTCGAACGGCAACAAGCCGGTGCGCAGTTCAAAGTAGGTCACCGCCAGCGAATACTGGTCAACGGAGCGGCTGTAGGTCTGTCCCTGCAACACCTCGGGAGCCGCGTAGGCGGGGGTCGCGAACGCTTGCTGGGTCGTCCGCATGTCCCCTTCGATCTTGTTGGCCAAGCCGAAGTCACAAACCTGAGCGTCCCCGCCGACGATCAGGATGTTCTGAGGTTTGATATCACAGTGATAAATCTGGTGTTCGTGGTTCAATAGGTCGATCGCACCGGCAGCGGCCCGCAAATAACGGATCGTCTCACTTGGCGGCAGTCCCAGGGGCTGGGTCGAATCCTCGGCCGGAATGCCCGCCTCCCGACGGACCTCGAGGAGCCGATCATAGAGGGTGCGGTCCCCCAGACCCATGACGACGATCAGTTGCTGCGCACTGGCTCGCAGAGCCTCGCGATCTCCGGCCGATGCCCCCTCCTCTGCCGGGACGTCCACCGGCGTCGCGTCGACCCCGATCGACATCGTCTTGCCACTCCCCGCCGCGCCGGTCTCGTCGGATTGCTCCCGTCGCGGTAAAACGAAGTCAACGGTATCGGTGGAGAGCAGCTCGGTCTCGCCATCGGCCAATATCCGTCCCTGCTCATCCTTGGTCCAAAACCCGAATACGGGGCAGAGATTGGGATGCTTGACGTTGCGGATCGTCTTGAGCGCCCGCAGCTCCTTCCGACCCCCCACCATCGCCAGCGACCGGATGACCTTCAGCGCCACCTGGACCCCGCCAGCCGCCTGCGCGATCCAGACGTCGCCAGCCATGCCGCTGCCGAGTTGTGACACGAGCGTGTAGCCTGGGACGACTTCATCCCCGAGGCGGTATTGCGTCTCGATCGGGGAATTGGGGGAAGTCGTGGGTCGGCTGGGTTCTGGTGATTCCATCGATTCGCCGGGGAGAGTCGCAATCTTCGCGCACTTTGCCGTCACACCTTCAGCGTTTCGTTATACCGTCGCAGCGGCGATGCGAACAGCAAATGGATCGCCATTGCCGAGCTGGCTACCACGGCCGTCTTCACCGGCAGTGGGAAATTATAGGGAATATGCCCCCGCAATGTTGCGTGAACCTGCCCCCGCAATTTTACTGGGCTGCAGGCTCGCCGAATTTTGGACCGTCCCGTTGGCGGGCCGGCCAGGTTTCGGGCCGGCCAGGTTTCGGGCCGGCCAGGTTTCGGGCTGGCCATGTTTCGGGCTGGCCATGTTTCGGGCGAACCTGACCGGTCGCCGATGTCAGACCCGTCGATCCATCCCACCAACCACCCCCACGTGACATGCGCAGTCATCTTGGTTTTTTCTGTACGCGGTTGGCACTTCCGAGGCTGAAACGCTTGCTGGCGTTGCGACGGAGCTCTCCGGGGCATCGGCGTCGCCGTCTTGGCGGTGAGAGCCTCGAAGCCCGCCGTGTGCTGGCGAGTTACGTTGTCGATACGCCGGACGACGTTGTCGCGGCCGATGGTTTCGTCAGCCTCCGGGAAGCGATTATCGCGGCCGACACGGGGGTTGCGACCAATGAAGCCGGCCCCGGCGATCCAGATGGCAATGCGATCAGCTTCGATCTTCCGACCGGCAGCGAAACGATTCAGCTATCGGGCACCGAATTGGAAATCACCGAGCAGCTGCAGATCGACGGCTCGAATGTCGCTGGGAGCGGCGTCCCGGTCACCCTCGATGCCAACGACCTCAGTCGCGTGCTGGCGATCGACACCGCGGAGACGGTCGAACTGTCGCAGCTGACCATTACCGGTGGCAACGCGGACCTCGGCGGTGGGATCGCGGTCGCAGGGGGCGGGACGACCGAATTGGACGACGTCCAGGTAACCGGTAACCAGGCGTCGATCTCCGGCGGCGGGATCTACAGCGTGGACAGTGCCGTGACAATCGAAAATGGCAGCTCCGTCTCCAACAACATCGTGGACAGCCCCGCCGGCGGGGCCGGCGGTGTGCTGAGCGTCGGAGGAATGCTCACGGTCACCGACTCCACGATTGCCGATCACCAGGATGTGGGTGTCGAAATCCTCGACGGCTCGGCAGCGCTCACGGTGAATGACTTCGTTGGGAACGAAGCCGGCGATTTGACCGTCGAAACGACCCCGCTTGATGACTCGGTCACCATCACGCCGAGTCTCGTCGAGTTTGGGGCGCAAACAATCGATTACGACGACAGCCTGCCGACGTTGTTGGTTCGTACCGGCGATGGGGCCGACTCGGTGAACGTCACACCGAGCGACGCTACGGCGATCACGATCGAGGCAGGCAGCGGCGATGACGCGGTCGTTCTCGGACCGCCTGGCTCACTGACCTCGGTACCCGAGTTGGTCGTCCACTTGGACGACGGTGATGACCTGTTCGATGGTTCCGCGGTCCCCGCCGGCGTTTACGATGCAGTCGCCATCCACGGCGGGCCAGGTGACGACACGATTCTCGGCACGCAAGGTCCCGACACGATCAACGGTGGCGACGGCAACGATCTGATCACCGGCAATGGTGGCAACGATCTGATCACCGGCAATGGCGGTGACGATGTCCTCAATGGAGGTGCCGGCGACGATACGTTCATCTGGAATGACGGCGACGGTGACGATGTCATCGATGGCGGCGACGGCGATGACGCCTTCATCTTCAACGGAAACGACGGTCTGGGCGATGACGATCAGATCGCGCTGGTCGCCGCCGGCGCCGATTACGACCTGGTCCGCACCGCCCTGGTCCCTGTGACGATCCAGGTCACCGGGATGGAGAGCCAGACGATCAATGGGCTGGGAGGCGACGATACGATCACCGTCGATGATCTCGATCCCGCCGCGCTCGACGAATTGGTGGTCAACGGCGGAAACGGTGATGATGTGATCGATGCGTCCGCACTTTCAGCGGGGGCGATCACGTCGGTCACCCTCAACGGCGACGCCGGGAACGACACGATCCTCGGCTCCCAGGGTCCCGACGCGATCAACGGTGGCGACGGCAACGATCTGATCACCGGCAATGGCGGTGACGATGTCCTCAATGGAGGTGCCG
>CAYWXT010000063.1:9401-19205 GCA_964462125.1 uncultured Pirellulaceae bacterium
GGCAACGATCTGATCACCGGCAATGGCGGTGACGATGTCCTCAATGGAGGTGCCGGCGACGATACGTTCATCTGGAATGACGGCGACGGTGACGATGTCATCGATGGCGGCGACGGCGATGACGCCTTCATCTTCAACGGAAACGACGGTCTGGGCGATGACGATCAGATCGCGCTGGTCGCCGCCGGCGCCGATTACGACCTGGTCCGCACCGCCCTGGTCCCTGTGACGATCCAGGTCACCGGGATGGAGAGCCAGACGATCAATGGGCTGGGAGGCGACGATACGATCACCGTCGATGATCTCGATCCCGCCGCGCTCGACGAATTGGTGGTCAACGGCGGAGCTGGCGATGACACGGTCCGGCTCCGTGCCTGGGCTGGGGCGAGCCTGGCCGAGCTGAACGGTGGCGACGGCGCCGACACATTCATCCTGGGGTCCGCCGGCGGCGCGACTGGAACGCTTCGGACCGAACCAGCGGTGATTCGGGCGAACGGTGGTGATGGTGCCGACACGTTTGAAATATTTGAAGTGTTCGTAGAGACCGTGGTCGATCTGTTCGGGGGAGCTGGTCCTGACACGTTCAATCTCCGGCCCTCCGGATCCTCGTCCGAGGGAACGCTTGCCGGGATCAACGATGATCCCGACGATGTCTCGGTGAGCGTCACGCGTCAGTTGTTCATCGACGGCGGCGACAGTATCGGTCTGGGTCCCGACGTGACCCGCACCGTGAATGAAGGGGCCCAGATTGACAACAACGACGACGGAACTCCCGACGCGGCTCCTTACAACGAAGACTCCCGATTGTTGGAATCGGCTCCGTGTGATCCGTTAGGTATGGACGAAATTCACATGGATAACGACGAGTCGTCGGCGACCGGGGACACGATCAACCTGATCGCCGACAGTGCAAGCGATGAACTCGATTTGCGGTTGCTGGTGACCTCGCTCGGGGCGGGCGCGTTGGCCACCGTTGACAATGCAAACCCGGAGGCTCCCGCGAATGAGGCGAGCGAGTACATCGGGATTGAATCGGTCAACGTGATTGGTGGAGCTGGTCATGACAGCCTGACGATTCATAGCGATGTCGCAATTACAGCCTCGTCCACCGGCATGGTGATCACCTTCGATGGCGGACCGGGCAATGACCTGCTGCGCGTGATCGGAACGGAGTTCGACGATCGGATCACGATCCGAAGTCCGATTGTCACCGGATCCACGCGGGCGCCGTTCGAGGTCGCGAACGTCGAGTTCGTACGTGTCGATGGCTTCGGCGGAGACGACCAGATAGTCAACAAGACCTCGGCCCTAGCGGTGCTCAACGGGGGCGAAGGCGATGACGTGATCGTCGGGGGCAGCGCGTCCGACCTGATCACCGGTGGAGCCGGGATCGACGCCCTGTTCGGCTGTGAGGGAAACGATATCCTGCTGCCCGATCAGGCGTTCGGGGACAATGAACCCGACCCCGCGATCGTCGTCGACGCTGAGCTGATTGACGGAGGTCCCGAGGATTCATTGAACCCGGGAGATGTGGCGATCCAAGTCGGGGAAGACTTCGTTGACGATATCGAGTCGCTTGGAGACGGTGGCGGTATCAAGAACGTATTGACCTGGATCAAGGCGATCTTCATTCCGCGCGATTCGGTCGCCTTTGATGGCTCAACCCTTCTGGTGGAAGCGTTCGGTCGGGCGCTCGCCGATCCGCCCGAGCTGAATCGCGACAATCTGTTCGGCGAAGCGGACGAGACGGCCGCTTCGACGCAGGGCTCGGTCGTTCAAACGACCTCGATCCTGCAGACACTCCACAACGATGTCTTGCCGGCGGATGTCACCGGCGACGGGATTGTCTCGGCGCTCGATGCGTTGACGGTGGTCAATCATTTGGCGCAGGACGGAGCGGCATCAGCAGGGGAAGGAGAATCGCCGCTTTTGTACACCTTCCCGGACGTCAACAGCGACGACCGTGTCACAGCACTCGATGCTCTGCTGGTGATCAACGCACTGCATCGTGAATCGGCGGGAACCTCCGGCAGCGCGAATCTGGCCGAGGGGGAGTCCACGACGCTGGCGGAGGTCGCAGTTCCCAAAGCCCCGGCGAGTTTGCGGACGGACGATTCGTCTGAGCCGGACTGGCTTGAACTGCTCGCCGACGATGTGGCGCGACGCGCGGGGAAGCGAGTGACGTGACATCACGCATCCCCGGCCACTTGATCGGTCGCCTGATGGGCTCTCAGTGGCACGTGGCGCGGTCGCCGGCGTGGATCTCTTTCAGCGTCGCGTGATCGGTCGCGGTCGCCACGGCCCGGTTTCCTCGCGTCGATTTCACGACGAGATGCGCGACGAGTCGTTGTCCGGTCAGGTACTCGTGATAGACGACCACCGAGGCGCCCGACTTGAACTTGCCTGGGCCGACGGCGCGGAGGTGCACCTGCCCATTGCGGTGATTCACGGAGACGACTTTGGCGGTTCGGGCGAGTGCCACCAATGGTTTCGCCACCTCGCGGTGACTTGACTGACCTCGCTGCGGCCCGGCCGGGGTCGTGATCGGTGCCGATGGGGATCCCGATTCGCTCTGGCGGGACGTCGCCGGCGAAGGGGATTCCTCGCCGCCGTGCGGAACCAGACTGACCGGCTGGACACGCATCCCGCCAATCACCTTTGGGTCCCCGATCGTCACGTCAACCGGTCCGCGTTGCGTCAATTCGAACGGTGTCAGCTCGACTCCGGAGGGATCCCCGAGTGCGGCGCCTTCGCCCTCGGAATCGGCGGCTGGCAGTTCTTCGACCGATTCGGGGTTGGTCCCTTCGGAGCGACTCCCCTCGGGCACCTCCCCAGGAATACCGGGCTGGTCGTCAGGGGTCTCCCCAGGGATCGGTTCGGGAGGCGTGGGGACTTCTTCCGGGACCCCCTCCTCAAACGGGCCCATTGAGGGTCCGCCGGGGCAGCAGACCCGCAGGGCGCGTGCGGCGGCAGCCCGGATTTCGGCGTCCGGCTCGATGGGGCATCCCGTATCGTCACGTTCGTAGGCGATCTCGCTCAGCCGCTCGGTGACCTTTTCGCTGCAGCACGAGGTCGAGCCACATTGCTGGCACTGTTCCCCGTTTGCGGCCTCCTCGACCGCTTCGATTGCAGCCATCCGCACGTCGGGCGTACAGTCGTCGGTTGCTGCGATCAGCGCCTCGGTGATCTTACCGTCCTTGTCGTAGCAGCCGCAGCCGATCGAGGCGAGGTACTTGATCGCCTTGACCTTCTGGTCCTTCATGTCTTCAGCTTGCTTGACTTCGGCTGCGGCCTTGATGGCTGGATCGTCCGATTCCAGGTTGGCTGGGTCGGCGATTTGCTTCATGGGCGGCGTACGTTCCAATCCCGGAAAGTTGCCGCGGCGGTTGACACTGACATCTCGGAGCTTCTGAAACCCTTGCGGGATTCCAAGAAAGCGCCAGAGCGTCGGTGTTGGCGGTGGCTCGGGACTGGCGGCCCCTTGGCCATGTGCGAGCGAGCCGAAGCCAATCAACGCGACGGCCGTTACCAGATGGATGCTGTTCCGAAACATGACGTCCGTTCCTTGAGCGAGCGACCGCGGGCCGCTGTGACAAATCCCTGCATCGTGTGACCGCGCCCTGAATTCCGATTGTCGGCGGCGGCCGGAGAGTTTCCCTGCCCCCGCTGGAAGCCGGTCCCTCCCCTCCATCGAGTCCATCGGCAACTGGCCGGCATAATCTGTGCGATTCGATTACCCGCCCGCACAGATTAACGCCCGCTACTCTCGGTGAACTGTTGCACGTACCG
This sequence comes from uncultured Pirellulaceae bacterium, assembly GCA_964462125.1. Lineage (GTDB taxonomy): Bacteria > Planctomycetota > Planctomycetia > Pirellulales > Pirellulaceae > JAWLFY01. The sequence continues at coordinate 13,191 of CAYWXT010000063.1, forward strand.
CACGATCGCTTCCAACTCGTGGGGCGCGAGGTTCTCTTCGAATCCTTCGGGCATCAGCGACATGCCGGTGCTCTTCATCGCTTCGATCCGGTCGCGGCGGATCGTGACCCGCTTCCCGTCGGCTTGTGCCAGTGTCAGACTGTTGCCCACCTCGGATTCGATGACCCCGGCCAAGATTCGCTTGTCGTCGGTGTGAATCAAGTAACTCTGGTACTCCGCTTCCACCGCCCGGTTGGGGTCCAGTACTGCTTCGACCAAGTAACGGTCGGAACGGCTCGTCATATTCTCGAGACTCGGCCCGATCGCTTGGTTGGAATCCCCGGCGACGTGACAGGTCGCGCAATGTTTTTCGTAGAGTTGTTTCCCGAGTTTCACGTTGGTCCCACCGTTCACGCTGGCCGCCTCGTCCGCGGACGCGCCGAAGGATTCCAGGTAGCGGCGGACGATGTTTTCTTTTTCCGCCGAGCCGCGGCTGTCGACCAACCTGGCGGCCCGCACCTTCATCGACCGCGACCCGCCCTGCAACAACTGTTGACGCGCCGCCGGGGCAAGGTCGCGGACTCGCAGATCCCCCGATTCCAATAGCTGGAGCAGCCGCTCGGTCAAAGGCTGTCGAGAAAGGACCCGTTGCACGCCGTGGTCCCGTACCGATTTGGTCAAGGACTCCCACCTTGCCGCCAGCGCGTCGACGACGTCCGGCTCGGATCGCCGGGTCAAGCAGTCGATCGCATCCCGCTGAATTTTCGGCGGGGTCCTGGGAGAGAGCAACGACCAGAGGGCCTCGCGCTCGGCGTCGGACAGCGCCGGACCTGTCCCGATCAGGGTCAGCGCTTGGCTCCGGCTCGATTCGGCCGCCGTGGAGTCGTGAGCCAATTTCCAGGCTGTTTCGCGGAGTGGCCCGAATAGCCGCTCGGAGACCGAAGCGAGTGCCTTGGCGTTCTGGAACGTCGGTGCGATTCCGGCAGCGATCCGCAACCGGTTCTCGATCGATAGCTCCTCCTTCGTCAACGTGTTGACCAACTGCTCGACCACCCGCTCGCTGATCCCCTCCCCAGAGTCTTGGGCCGTGACCAACGAATCGGCCAAGAGCTGCAAGGCAACGTCGGAGAGCGCGCCCTGCCGGTTGCCCGCCTTCGCCAGCAATGCCTCGGCGACCGCAGCGGCATGATCGGAAGCGGAGCTGGTCACGGCCATTGCCAGCCAGCGGTCCAGGTCGGGGCGGGCTGCAATCCGGGCTAGTGCCTCGCCAGCGGCCGGCGAGGAACTCTGCCCCAAGGCCAAGGCTGTCTGCAACGCCACGCTGGGCTCAGGATGCGCCGCCAGGGACGCCAGCTTCCCCAGCAGCTCTGGATCTTCGTCCAGCCTCGGCTCGGAAGTCCGAATCGCCACGGTCAGCAGCCCAGGGTGGTCTTCCTCCAGCACCCTCTGCAACACCTCGGACTCCAACTGCCCCTGCACCTCCAGGATCGATAACGCGTGCGCCTGGGCCGCCGCCGTACCGCTGGAATCGGAAAGCAGCTCCAGCAGAGGCTCCGCCGCTGCCGGATCAGCCCGCTGCAAAATCAACCGCTGCGCCATGTCGCGCAGCGGTCCCACCGGAGATCGGAGCGCATCGACAAGCTCGGCACCGCTCCGGTCGGCCAACGAGACCAGCGGTTGGGACTCCGCGCCGCGCGGACGAACCCGATAGATCCGCCCCCGGTCCTCGCCGGCCCGCAAGTCGAGTTGTTGCTGCCAGGCCTCCGGGATCCACTCGGGATGCTCGATGACTTCCCGGTACATGTCGGCCACCCACAGCATGCCATCGGGACCGATCGCTGCCCGCGCAGGACGGAACCAGGGATCACGGGAGGCGAGGAATTCCGCTTGCTCCTCGTCCGGCGTCCGTTCGGCCCGAAACGTCGATCCGTCGGGGATCAAGAGCGAGCGATGGACCAAGTTGTGCACCGGCTCGCAGATGAACACCGACGCCCGCGAGTCCTGGTCAAAATGGGGCGAGCGGGCCACGATGCTGCTGCAGGCCGAGGTGAACCGGTTGGCCGCAAACAGATCGTTGAACCGTTCCAATGCCTCCGTCACCGGATAGACGCGGGGCGCAACGGGGGGATCGAACAACGATTGCGTGTTCCCCGAATAGGAAACCGCGTGGTTCCGCCGCAGGTAGGCGTCATCGATGGGGAATTGGTACATCGGACGCGAATTGTTGTTACCGAACCAACGCCCCCAGTCATCTCGGCTGCGAATGAACTGCGTTCGGCCGCTGGTCACCGCGATGGATCCATCGTCGGGCCAGATCTGCACGTCGTGTCCGGAGGCGTTGACCTGTTCACCCGTCTTCGTGCTGGTAATCTCCTCCAACGTGTCCCCGCTGGCCAGGTGCAGCGAGTGGTCGAGACCATAGGAAAAGCCATTGATTCGATGCTGTGGATTGGCCAATCGAAATCCGCGGTACAGCGACGTCACCACGTCGGCACGTCCATCGCCATCGGTGTCGCGAGCGAAGAGAATGTCCGGCGCGGCGGAGATCAATACGCCATCGCCCCATGGCTGGACTCCGGTGGGATAGGAGAGCCCGTCGAGAAACGTCATTGCTGTGTCGAACGTCCCGTCGCCGTTTGAATCGGAAAGCACCCTCACTCGGCCTCCCTCCTCGCCCTCGGGATAGTCGCCCATCTCGACCACCCACAGCCTCCCGTCTTCGCCGAACGCCAGATTGATCGGGTCGGTGACCAGCGGTTCGGCAGCCACCAACTCGATCTCATAACCATCGGTAAGCTGGAACGAACCGAGTGCGTCATCCGGCGACTGCGGCTTGGATCGTCCACCGCCGTGAACCAGGTCCTCCACGCGGCCGATCAGTCGATCCTCGGTCCCCGATGCCCAAGGCCCGGGAAGCCCGTAAAAGACTCCGGAGCGATCGTACTCATATCCCTTCTCGGTTCGCATCCGCTCACTGGCGATGTAGCCGAGCACGTCGTTGGCGTACGCCGTGACCCACAGGTCGGGGTCGTCGAGGGTTTTCTTCAGCCGCAAGGCATAGTCGACGACGACCTCACCTCCGAGAAAGGTCATCGTCAGCTGGTCACCAAACTTCCAAGCCTGGATCGGGACCGGATAGGTTGCCGGCAAACGCCCCTCTTGCTGGTAGGTTTTCAGCAACTGCTCGGCATGCCGCCGTGTTTGCGGTGACCGGTCCTCCAGCCGCTGCTGCAACTCTTCGGGGGTCGGCAGCTCAAACGAGAGGGCGGCGTAATCGAAGCGGGGATCGGCCGCCGCATCGATCGAACGCATCTCGCTGTCGATGACTCGCTTGATTTCCGCAGCCAACGCTTTCCCGTGCGCCTCGGCCATCTCCCGCTTCCCACGTGGCTCCGGGTTCGCGTCCGCCCCGCATCCGATCGTGCATAGGGCCACCGCATCGGGGAACTCGGATTCCAGTTCAATTGCCGCGTAGCCGGCCCAGTCCCCATTGATGCGGTAGTAGTCGCCACCGAGCGTGGTGCAGTGACAGGCATAGTTGAACACCACCCCCCGCAGCTTCCCACCTTCGCCCATGATTCGCAGCACGGGGACTGTGTGGTCGACCGGCCCGTCCGGCTGGACGCCGAAGCCCGACCAGATGCCGTCGGTCAGGACCCGCCGATTGGCCGCGAAGCTCGCCTCGCCGACCTGGTAGGCGAGCTCGGCTGGCTCAAGATCCGCCAGCGCCCGGTCGACCGACTCCAGGATGCCCTCGCCCAGCTGCCCTCGGTAACGCCTTCCCGCAGCGATCTCCTCGTCGCTCATCGGGTTGGTGAAGATGTTCGACAACTCGCTGACCAGATCGGGGCCGGTGTGCGTATGCGTGTTGCAAAAGACGACCTCTTCCCGACGCAGTCCGTGCTGTTGCTCGAGCGTTTCCGCCAGTTCCCGTGTCATCGAGCCTGGCAGCCCAATGGAATCGACCGACAGCAGGACCAACGTGCGAGCTTCCTCCTGCTCCGATGCGTCGGAACGGGGCTGCAGCGCCAGGCAGCGGACCAGCAGCGGCATGTCGACACCCTCGCTCGGCCGGTCGCGGCTGCCGTAGCCTGCCATCCGTACCGGCTCGGTCGGGGTCACGTCGACTTTCGAAAACCCGGCCTGCCACGACGTCGCGGTGTTCTCTTGGCCCCAGAGCGTTCCAGCAAGCAGCAACCAGCCAGCGGCCAACATCGCCGCGGCGTCGGTGATCCGACACCGCCCTCGGGGGACGAATGCAGAAAAACGGTTCACGGTCATGCTCGGTATCTCCAGTGACGTTCTCGGGTGACCTTCTCAAGCCGGGCGAGCGTGCATTCTAAGCACGTCGGAGGCCTTACGCCCTTTTCGTGCTCGCACTTGTGCTCGAACTCGTAAATCCTAATCGACAGCGTCCCCGTCACGACGCCCTAGGTCCCAGCGTTGTCGCCCGGGGAGGGGTCGGCCACGAGGCGAGGTCGCCCCCGCTTGAATTCCCCTGTCGTTTCTGGGGTAATCTGGAGCCGTGCCGGTCACCCGCTCGCCACCAACCTTCCCGATCGGTTCGTTCACTGCCATGCCGCCGAATCTCACCGAAGCCGCGGAGTCCCAGTTTCGCGGGCTGACGCAGCTGCCTTGGCTGTTGCTGGCCTTGTTGGTGGTCCCGCTAGTGATCGCCGCTTGGCGGGCTCGGATCTACCCAGCCCCGGCGTGGGTTGCGCTGTTAACGGGATCGCTGCTGTTGAGCCTGCTGACCGTCTTCGTCCCCGCGATGTTGTTGGCGGTGTTGTTCTTGGACGGCCTCATCGTGGCGGTGACGGTCGGCGACTTTTTCCTGACCTATCGCTTGACCAACCGCGGTATCACGGTTGTCCGCCAGATGCCCCGCAGCTGTTCGCTTGGTGTCCCGATCAGCTGCGAGTTGACCGTCGAGAATCGAACGGGGATGACGCTGGTCGGCGCCGTGAAAGACGACTTGCCGGAAACCTTCGAGTCGCGGCCGGTCGCGCACGACTTACGGCTCCCCAACCTCGGGCGCGTCACGGCCCGCCGCCAGTTGATCCCGCATCGCCGCGGCGCGTTCGTTCTGGAGTATGTCTATCTCCAGGTGGCCAGCCCACTGCGGCTTTGGTCCCGCCAGTTGCGGTTGCCTTGTGAAAGCCGGCTGAATGTTTATCCCGACATGAAGCAGCTCTCCAACTACGCGCTCCTCGCCCGTACGAATCGGCTCAGCTTGATCGGCGTGCGGCGGACCCGTCACGTCGGCCACGACAGCGACTTCGAGCGGTTGCGAGATTACTCCCGGGACGACAACTATCGCCACATCGATTGGCGCAGCACCGCTCGACGGCGGAAGTTGACCGTGCGGCAGTTCCAGAGCGACCAGAGTCAACGGGTGATGTTCCTGCTCGATTGTGGGCGGATGATGACCAACGAACGCGACGGCTACACGCTGCTTGACCACGCGCTCAACGCCACACTCATGATGGCGTACGTGGCGCTGCAACGGGGCGATTCCGTCGGGATGCTCTGCTTCTCGGACAAGATCCACGCCTACCTACCGCCGCGCGGCGGCGGGAGCCAAATGAACCGGTTGATCCAAGCCGGCTTTGATCAATTCCCGCGGCTGGTGGAGTCACGCTACGACCAAGCGTTTCTGTATCTGGCGGGCCGCTGCAAACGCCGCTCGCTGGTCGTCTTGACCACCAACGTGATCGACGAGGTCAACGCCGGGGCAGTCGTCGATTACCTGGGCAACCTCAGCGGCCGGCATTTGCCGCTGGGCGTGTTGCTTCGCGACCGCGAGATGTTCGATGCTGCGGACAATCCCGGCGACCCGCAAGCGAGCGGGGACCGGTTCCAGATGTACCGCGCCGCCGCCGCCGCCGACATCCTCCTCTGGCGCGATCAAGTCTTGAAAGATCTCCAACACCGCGGCGTCCTGGTCGTCGATACCTTCCCCGACGAACTCACCGCACCCCTGGTCAATCAATACCTGGAAATCAAAGCCAAACACCTGCTTTGAAATCTCCCCGC
>CAYWXT010000063.1:19305-24059 GCA_964462125.1 uncultured Pirellulaceae bacterium
TCTGCAGTAGAGAACGGCGACGTTGATGCCGCGGGGGCGTGAGGCATTGAGGTGAACAGCCGCGCTGGCGCCTGCAACGATGTTGCCAGCTCACTGGGCGAATTTCAGTTCACGGCGCCCGCTTCGATGACCTCGGGCGCTGCGTCTGAATTTGAAAAACGCACCTCGAACAAGGGCAAACCACTGGCCAGTGCCGAGAGGGTATGGCCGAGCTGTCGCTGCGCAAGCTCGCCCATGGCGACATGAAAGGCCTGGGGGTCGATCTCCGCGGAGGTGAGGGCGTCGATGCCCTGAGCCAACTCCCCGCGTAGGAAGGAGGCGGCTTGGGGATGGTTGACGAACATCTGCTTACCCCGTACCTGGGGCGTGATTGTGGGAATGGGGGTCTCCTTCGAGATGTCTCCTGGGACGACGATGTTCACCACCGCTCCCTCTTGATGATTGCCGTCCAAGACCACGTACTCGACCGGAGCGCCCGCCCAAAGAGCATGGAAGAAGGCCCGCATGAACGCCAACGTAAGCTCCGGGCGCACACCATAGTCATCGGGACGGGTGAGCATCAGCCTGAGATGACCGCAGCCGATGTGCTCAGGCTTGACGAGCTCCTCCAGGAGTCGCCCGCGCAGCTCCGACGGGGGCTGACGCAATAAGTTGCCCAGCCGGTGGGCCTCGGTGGGTGCGGGCTCAGCTCGGTCGAGTAGCTCGCCGGGCAGATGGGCCAGGGCGTGGGTGTCCCCGTGCATATAAAAGCGACCGAAGGACCCAAGGTAGGCCTCGAAAAAGGGGAGGACGTGGTCGGCATCAAACAGCTCGCCAGTGACCTGTTCCAGGGAGGCGAGGGAGAGCAGAAACTCCCCCGCATTACCACCGGGGGTACCGATAATGCCTGAATCTCCCCGCCCGTCGACACAGGATTCCATGGCGTCGGCAAGCAGATCCTTGGCCATAACCCACTCGATCTTGTCATCCTCGGCGATGTGCTGGCGGATATCATCGGCGCTCAATGGCACGGTCTCATCTCCTTGTCGTGGGCCGAAAAACCATCCATGCGAGAATTCCGGGGGCAATCACGATTGCGCTTCTTCCAGCATGGGTTCCGTGCGATGAGTTTCGCGTTCAAGGAGGGATCTGACAAGTCTCTCTCGAGTCGATTCCGGTCGCCCCTAACGCTTCTCCTCCTCATCGTCGATCAGCATTCGCAGCGGTGGGGATTCCAGGTCGTCGAATTGGCCCCGCTTGATGCAGACCACGCAGGCAACCGCGGCCGCGGCTCCCATCAATATGGCGATCGGCAGGGCGACGTACAGGACACTCACACGTCAATCCAACGTTTTCGAGACCAGGACCGATGACAACACGGTTAGAGAGCTGATCGGCATCAACACCGCTGCGACCAGCGGATGGATCAAGCCAGTCATGGCAAGCAACACTGCGACCACATTGTAACTCAGCGACAAACCAAAATTGCGGCGGATCGTCCGCACCGTGCGGCGCGATGCATCGACCAGGTCCAGCACCGCGGGCAGGCCTCCCGATTGTAGGTAAATCGGAGCTGCTTCCAGGCTCGCTGCTGCCCCGCCGCGGATCGCGACGCCGACATCGGCGGCGGCGAGCGCCGCGGCGTCATTGATTCCGTCGCCGATCATCAACACGCTTCCCCCGTGACGCTTGGAATTGTGGATCCGGGCGAGTTTCTCCTCGGGATCCATTCCGCCGATCGCCATGCGGCCATCGATTCCGAGTGATTCTGCGACCCGCCGGACCGCAGCGGGATGGTCGCCGGAGAGGATACCGACGTCCCAGCCCCGCCGGCGAAGCGCGGTCACCGTCTCGGAGGCGCCGGGGCGAAGTTGGTCCCCCAACGCCCCGACGGCAGCGACCTGCCCGTCGACCGCAACCAGGACTGGACTGGAACCCGATACGATCACGCGATCGATCTGCTCTTGAACTTCCCGACCGACGGCCACCCCTGCCGATTCAAGCAAGCCGCGGTTCCCGACCAACACGCGGTGCCCGGCGACCGATCCCTCCGCTCCCGTGCCGGTCCGTTGCCGCCGGCATTCCGCTTCGGGGATTTCCAGTCCCCGCGCGTCGGCAGCTTGACCGATCGCATCGGCGACCGGATGAGTGATGGATTGCTCGACCGCCGCGGCGAGACCAAGAGCCTGCTCCTCGCCCCACCAGTCCAAAAGGTGCAGGCGACCAGCGGTCAACGTTCCCGTTTTGTCGAACCACACCGTCCCGGTCTTGGCAAGTCGTTCCAGCACGTCGCCGCCGCGGACCAGCAATTGGCGGCGGGCCAATCGGCCGATGGCGACCGCCAGCGAGAGTGGCGTCGCCAACGCGAGGGCACAGGGACAGGCCACGATCAACAAAGCCACCGCGTTCTCGATCCCGCCGATCGGGTCGCTCGGCCACCAGGCAGCAACTGTGACCGCGGCAAGCACGATCACGGTGATGACAAACCAGCCCCCGATCGCATCGGCGAGCTGCACGATGGGAGCTCGATTTGCCGCCGCGTCTTCGATCAAAGCGGTGATCCGACCAACGCGACTCTCGCGCCCGGCCGCCGTGACCCGCAGGTCAAGCGATGCCTCCAGATTGGCCGCACCCGCTTCCACTCCATCGCCCGGCCCAACCTCCACCGGCCGGCTCTCCCCGGTCACCAAGGAACGGTCGATCGATGATTGCCCGGAAACGACCTCGCCGTCGGCGGAAACGGTTTCACCAGCAGCCACGCGAACCGTCTCGCCGGCAATCAATCGGTCGGCCGGGACGCGTTGGCGACCGCCGCCCGGATCGATGCGGGTTGCCAACCGCGGGGTCAGCCGCATCAGCAGTGAAACCGAGTCAGCCGCTCGCCGCTGTTGTCGAAATTGGACCCAGCGCCCGATCAGCAACAAGAAGACGAGCGTTGCGACGGAATCGAAATAGACCTCCCCCCGGCCCGCGACCACCGCCGCCAGCCCCGCCGCGGCACCGGCGCTGATTCCCAGCGCGACCGGTAAATCCATGTGCGGAGTCCTGGTCCGCAGCGACGCCAGAGCACCGCGGAAAAAGGTCCGCCCCGGAACGGCAACCGCGACCAGGCCGAGCAGTACCCCGGCCCAACGCAACGCCGCTTCATGCTCCGCCGCGATTCCACTGAACGCGCCCGCATACAGCGCGATCGCAAGCCACATCGCGTTGACGGCACAAAATCCAGCGATGGCGATGTCGACCAACAGGGTGCGGTTTTCCGCCGCCTGCCGCCGTTGTTGATCGTCCTGCACCAACGGCGTCAATCGATAGCCAAGTCGGGCCAGATCCTTCGCGATCCGGCTGAGTTTCGTTTCGCTTGGGCGAAAGAGAATGTCGACGGTGTGATCGTTGAGCCGTACACGGGCGCCCTGGAACCCCGCATGCCGCTGGGCCGAACGTTCGATCAGCCAGGCGCAGGCACCGCAATGGAGACCGCTGACGGCCAGCCGACTGCGGAACAGATCGTCACCGCAGGCGTGCGGCGCGCTGAGCCCCAACGCCGCCGGATCGTCGAGCTCGTCGAACCCGCTGAGTATCTCCACCGGCTGTGCCGAGAGTTCACCACCGGCCCGGTCGCGCAACGCGTAATAATCTTCGAGCCCCCAGCCATGAATCAGGTGATACGCTCCCCGGCATCCCTCACAGCAAAAAGCCGGCTCGCCCTCGGCGCCCGGCGGCGGCGAGGCCAACCCGCAATGGGCACAGGCAACCGGGGCTGCCGGTGACGCGGTGGTGCTGTCAATCGCCACGGGAACAACACGGAAGGGGTTCGTCCGACAGGGCCCCAAGCGTACCGGCCGACTCCCCATGCAGCTCGCATTCCCCAGGCAGCTCGCATTCCGCATGGAGGGCCGACGCGCGATCGGACAGGATGGAAAGGTCGGCCGAGGCGCGACCGGTCGCTGTGTAGAGCCCGGTCACCAGCAGCAGCAAACTGCCGGCCAAGGGCAAGGCGGGGCGAATGACCGGGGCGAATCGAAACGCCCCCAACATCAAGGACGTCAGCGCCGGAAGCGTTCCGATCCAGAACGCCACCATCACCGCCAATGCGGACGTGACCGCGCCGGTGCCCCCGGCGACGATCAAAAACAGATACAACCAGCCACAGGGGAGCAGTGTCGTCAGCCCGCCGGTCACGTAGGCGCGGACCACCGGCGGCAGACGATGGACGGCCGGTCGCAGTCCCGCCAGCCAACCGGCGATGCGCCCGCCGCTGGCGACCGGCGCCGCTGCTGACCGGGACCCTCCCGATCGGCCCTCTTGCGCGATCGATCTCGCCAAAGCACGCCGCTGTGACCACTGGACGAAACGCACGATCCCCAGCGTCATCATGGCGATCCCCGCCGCCCGGGCTGCGGTGGATTGAAGCCCGAGCACCGCACCGCCGCTGGAGAGCGCCGCACCGGCAATTCCCGCCAGGGCCCCACCGATCAAATAGGTGGTCCCACGCCCCAGGTGATACAGCGTGACACGGGTGGCGACGTCCCTGCGCGAGAGTTTTGATCCAGCACCACTGGCCCACAGCGCAAACGGGCCGCACATGCCGACGCAGTGCAGACTTCCCATCACACTGGCAACCAAAAGGATGGCCGCCTGGGCGGCTGCCTTGGAGGGTGGCATGATGCCTTTTCTGTTGGGGCCGTGGAGACGGACCGTTGCTTGCTCGCGAAGCCCGTCTCCACGGCTCTGGCTATTCCAGCCCACATCATGCGCGCGGGAGTCGGCGGGAATCG
>CAYWXT010000064.1:0-23901 GCA_964462125.1 uncultured Pirellulaceae bacterium
CATCCGCCGACTCCCGTTGGTGCGCTGGCGGGGGACGCGCCGCACGCTGAGACGCATCGCGGATCAACGGGTGATGACGCCCCAAGTAGCGACGCAGCAGCGGACGGGGATCCTCCAAACATTCGGTGACCATCGATTCCACCAGCTGAAGCTCCCTGGCGGTGAGGTAGATCCCTCGACGCGAACGAAGATCCAGCATCGCGGTCACGACCTGAATCAGCAGCGACTCGCCGCCGCGGCGTAGCCCCAGCACGATGCCCGCGACGATCTTGACCAACTTCAGCGCCTGCCAGCTGTCGAGCCACTGCGACTTGTTGGTCTTCAGCTCCTTGTCGCACTGCGGACAATCGTTGGGGTCCTCCCCGAGTGATGTGTCCTCCGCGCTCTCCTCACGATCCTCGTCGTATTCTTCCCCCAGCAGCCGCGTCGCCGACCGGCACGCCCGCGGTGCCAGGCCGGCTTGATCGATTAGACGCTGACTCTTTTCCAATCTCACCGTGCGGCCTTGGGAGCGAAACAGCGCCGAGTAACGGATCCGGGCCAAACGCGGGGGGAGGATGTGCTGGGCGAAGAGGTGGACGAACTCCGCCCCAGGGACCTCGGCATACGCGGTCTCGTCGGTGGCGTAGTTTTTGAACCGATGCTTCACCATCCCGCCGATGTCGGAAATCATCCGCCCGTCACCGATCGGACCGCCCATCACGTAGGCGCCCAGATAGTTGATCACCGCCCCGATACGCTGACAGTGCGACGGCGGCTTCTGGACGTTGACCACCCAGTCCTTCGCGGCCACTTTCTCGAGCACGTCCTCGCCCTCGTCCCACTCCAGGTTGCCCCGGCGAACCATCGACTTGAGTCGTCGCAGGTAGGTCTTGCGGAACTTGGCCGCCAGCACTTCGCGGCTGATCACTTCGTCGTCCCCGGAGATCGGCACCCAACGATCCTCTTCCGGCGTCAGTCCCCCGGCGGTCATCACCACGTGGATGTGAACGTGCTTCCCCAACTGTTGGCCCCAGGTGTGCAGCACCTCGACCAACCCGACGTTACAGCCGTACTCCTCCTTCGCGATCCGCGTCAATACTTCACTGACGTAGCGGAACTGAAACTCGGGCAGTGAGGGTTGTTGCAACGGCGGATCCGGAGCGACTCATTGGTGCGGTTTGATTCGATACTGCTTCGAACAGATAATAAAACTGGCTCCCCTAGTATCTCCCGTATCGACAGAGACGTAAGCACCACTTGCGTTTCTGTCGGGGGAGAGGGGAGCCAGAATCAAAAGATGGCTGATTCGACGATTCTACGAAACGTCGCGATTTGAAGGCGACCATGCAAACACGGGTCTCGAGCCGATGAATGGTGCTGCGCTTACCGAATCGATCTGTCTTGGTTCAGCTGAGCCGTAACAGAGCTAGGCTCACCCGGCCGGCAACCTCGCTCATTCCGACTCGGCCGAAAACACCCGCCCGACGTCGTTGAGGATCAGGTACAGACAGGGGACGAGCACGAGAATGATCGCGGTAGCGAACAGGATCCCGAAGCCGAGCGAAATCGCCATCGGGATGATGTACTGGGCCTGAAGTGAGTCTTCAAAGATCAGCGGCATGAGCCCGCCGAATGTGGTCAAGGTCGTCAACATGATCGGCCGAAACCGCCGGAGCCCGGCCTGCGAGATCGCCTCGAACGCCGAATGCTCGCCACGGCGTCGGTTCGCGTAGTCGATCATGATCAACGAGTCGTTGATCACCACGCCGGACAGCGCGATCACCCCCATCAAACTCACCAGCGACAGGTCATACCCCAGCACGATGTGCCCGAGGACCGCCCCGACGATCCCGAACGGGATCGCGACCAGCACGATCAGTGGCTGAACGTAGCCGCGAAATGCGATCGCCAGCAACGAATAAATCACCGCCAACGCGAGCCCGAACGACCCCCATAGCGAAGCGGCGGCTTGCCTCATTTCCGCGTCGCTCCCTTCGAAGCTCCACGTGAGTCCTGGAAAGTCTTCGCGGAGCCGCGGCAACGCTTCGGACCGGAGCGCGTTGATCACCTGAGTCGTCGCTCGCTTCGGCTCGACGTCCATCGAGACGTTGATCACGCGACGGCCGTCACGACGGCTGATCCTCGAAAACGCCACCGTCTTCTCCACGTCGGCAACGTCAAGAAGTGGCACCTCCGCGCCGATCGGGGTGCGAATGATCAAATCTTCCAAATGATGAATATCCTCACGCTGATCTTCCGGTAGCTTCACGCGGACTTCGATCTCGTTCGTACCACGCAATAAACGGAGCGCCAGTGAGCCGAAAAAGGCGCCGCGGAGCTGGTCGCCGAGGTCCTCGTCGGTCAATCCCAACGCGCGGCCCTCAGGACGAAGTCGAAAGTCGTATTGGGCCTTCCCCTTGTCGTTGTTGTCACTCACGTCGCGGGCGTTGGAGAAGCTTTGGGCCCGTTCGACAAACGCACTCGACGCCGTTTCAAGTACCCCGATATCGCTGTGGCTGAGATCGACGCTGATGTCCCTCCGATAGCCGCCCGGTCCGCTTTCGGCTTCAAACGTCACCTGATCCACGCCCGGCAGGTCACCGATTGAATCTCGCCAAAGCTCGATGACATCCTGCGCGGTCATGCCTCGTTGGTCGGGCGGCTTCAACACGATCTCGACGTCGATAAAGTCTTGTCCGCGGACGTTGGTCTTGATCCCCTCGGCGACCCGATACAGGTCGTGCTCTTCGAACATTCGCATGCTGGCTTGCGTGACCGCCTCGGCGATCTCGGCCGCCTGATCCTGCGTCGTGCCGACCGGCATCCGCACGCCGGCTTCGACTTCATCGGCAGAAACCTCGGGCATCAATATCATGCCCATGTGCGAACTGGTGGCGTAACCTCCCACGACCAGAAACAGGGCCAACGCCGTGCAGGCCGTGATATATCGCAGCCGCAGGCAGAGCACGAGAACCGGGCGGTAGACGATTTCGACGAGACGATTGAACGCCCGACTGAACACCTGCTGGCCCTCATGAAGCTGAGCGCCGAGACCGTGCGAACGACGCCCCGCGGCCCGCGCATGTGCCAAATGCGCTGGAAGAATGAACAGCGACTCGACCAACGACAGCGAGAGCACGATGATCACGACGACCGGCAACGGCCCCCAGAATTTCCCGGTTTCGCCCGGGATGAACAGCAACGGCACGAACGCGACGATGTTGGTCAGGATGCTGAACGTGACCGGCCCGGCGACCTCCCGAGTCCCCTCGATCGCCGCGACCTCGTTGTCATCCTCCGTCTGACGCTTCTCGTACACGTTCTCACCGACCACCACCGCGTCGTCGACGACGATCCCCAACACCACCAAAAAGCCGAACAGCGAGATCATGTTGACGCTGACCCCGGCCACCGGCATCAGGAGCAGCCCGCCGACGAACGAGACTGTCATCCCGGTCATCACCCAGAACGCCAGCCGGAACTCCAGAAACAACGCCAGAATCAGCAGCACGATGCCCACCGCCATCGCTGCGTTTTTGGTCACGAGTTGAAGCCGGCGGCGAAACTCTTCGGCGTTGTTTCGATCGACCCGCCACTCGACCCCGGGTGGCAACGCGGACTCGAAGTCGGCCATGACCTGCTCGACGGCTTCGGCGATATCGCCGGGCGACTGTGATCCGACGCGAAAAATGTCGAGTTCGACCGAGGGCGTTTGACTGAACTGCGAGTGGAACCCGACCTCTTCGAACCCGTCGCGAATCGTCGCGATATCACCCAGCGTGACGGCCGGCCCCTCGCGACCGCTCACGATCTGGATACCGGCAAACTCCTCGGCAAACTGCTTCCTCGCCTTGACACGCAGTAAGATCTCGCCGGAGGTGGTTTGCAGCGAACCGGCTGCGACGTCCTGGCTGGAGCTTCGGATGATCTCCGCGACGTCCGAGAGCGTCAGCCCGTAGGAGCGAAGCCGCTGACGCGGGATCTCCACGTGGGTGACGTACTCGGGAACCCTTCTCAACTCGACCTGAGTGATCTGATCGTTGGCCTGCAACTGGTCCCGCAACTGCTCGGCGAGCTTGCGAAGCGTCCACACGTCGACCGGCCCGTAGATCACCAGCTGCATCGCTTCCCGACGCTCGGACTGCAGACGGACTTCGGGCTGGTCGATCTGATCCGGGAAGGTACGGATCCGATTAACCGCCTGATCGATGTCCTGAAAAACCTTCATCCGCGGGTAGCCGGCGACGATCTCGATCAAGGCTTCGCCACGGCCTTCCCGCGCCTCGCTGGTGATCTCGCGAATCCCCTCGACGCCCCGCACCGCCTCTTCGATCGGACTCAGAATTCCTTGCTCCACTTCCTCGGGCGCGGCGCCCGGATAGCCGACGGTGACTTCGACGACGTCGAGCTGGAATTGCGGAAAGACCTCCTTCTGAATCGCGAACGCCGACCATAGCCCCCCGCCGAGCAACAGGAACATCAACAGGTTGGCCGCGATCGAGTTCCGCGCCATCCAAGCGATGGGCCCACGCCCCGGTCCGAAACGTTCGCGATGATCGGTCAACCCGCCGTCTCCCCGGTGCTCGGGCCCGTTTCGGACGCGTCACTCGCCTTCCGCAAACCGATACCTTCGGCGACCGTCGACAGCGTCGTGGTCACCACGTCGTCACCGTGGTCCAACCCGTCCCGGACGTATGCGTGCTCGGCGTCGCGATAGATCACTTCGGTATCCCGGATCTCCAGCTTGCCATCTTTCATCACCCAAACCGTGTCCTGTTCGCGGACGTAATCGCGACGGAGACGCACCACGTCGTGGATCGGTTTTCCCTCGATCTCGGTCTCGATCAGGGTCCCGAGAATCAGCGGCGGCGCGTCGGTCTCACGCCCGAGCGGATCGGGCACGGTGATCAGGACGCGGGCCAGACGGCTCTGCTCGTCAAGTGTCCCGATCATCTCCGCGACCCGCGCCGATCGCTCGGCGTCCGGCCCCCACACGTCCGAGTTCCGCAACGTGACCGGCGACCCCTCACCCTCCGAATCGGGAAACCGCACCCACCGCAAGCCGCGGACGGGAACGGAGGCCATCACCCAATACTCGTCGATCCCGACGAGCCGAGCCACCTCGTCGCCGGGGCCGACCTGGGATCCCACGTTGACCGAACGGGAAAGGACTTGGGCATCGAACGGCGCGATGACACGCGATCGATCGAGGTCGAGCTGGGCTCGCTCCACGGCCGCCTCAGCCGCGCTGACTTCGGCCCGGATCGAAGCGAACTGCGGCCGACGCAACACCAACGCGCGGTTCGTCGCATCGATCGCCCCTTCCAACAGCTCCAGCTCTTTCTTCGCAAGGCTCTGTCGGCCCTCTTCGATCTCCAGCGACGCCTTCGCTTGCTCCAACTCGCTCTCGCTGATCGACAAGGCGTTCTCAAAGTCGGCCGGATCGATGCGGAACAGCAAGTCCTCCTCGCTGACCATCCCGCCGGGGACGAATCCCGGCGACAGTTCGGTCACCTGTCCGCTGACGCGAGGACTGAGAACGATGTCCCGGGCCGGTTCGACCGTACCGAGCACGACCAAGCGTGGGGAGTAAGTGTCACGCTCAACCGTCACCGTTTCGACCAACGCCGCTGACTTCCGCGTCGCTTTGATCGATTGGGCGGTCGGCTCCGTCCGGTTGATCACCACGATCGCGGCCGCCGACGCGGCGAGAATCGCCAAGCACACGATCACCGATCCGATCACGCGAAGCCAACGCCATCTCGATCGCTTCGTCGGGACATCACTCATCGAAGACGATCTCTTGAAGGACCTCCTCGACGACAGAAATTCCGTCACCGTCAGGAAGCGTGTCCGATGCGGAGAGGTCTTCGGGCAAATCGGTCGCGACGGGGGGATCGACACTGTCGATCGAAGGCAACCCTTCCGGTGCAACCTCCTGCTCGGGGGCCTCGATCTCTTCTGGCACGGGGAGTCCCACGGGTAAACTTTCCGGTCGAGGTTCAAAATCGCCGGCCAGCGCCAAATACAAGGCGATCCGGATCTGGATTAATTCTAATCGCGCGGACAACGTCTCGCGCTGCAGCCGTTGTTCGGCCGTGATCGCGGTCAAGACCGAGAGGTAATCGGTGTCCCCGATCAGGTATTGCTCCCGTAATTGCTCCGACGCCTGCTTGGCGAGCTTCCCCTGTTCGCGAAGATGCCCGAGCCGTTCACGTTGATTCCGCTCGCGGGCCAAACTGTCCTCGACCTCGCGAAAGGCGTTCAGCATCGTCTGGCCGTATTCGTTGAACCGCACAAAGAGCACTGCGGCGGTGCGGTCCACTTCGGCGCGACGTTGGCCCCCGTCGAACAGCGGCGCGATCAACTGACCGCCGATCGACAGGAACCAATCGCGAAAAAGGTTTTCCGGACTCTCGGCGACGTTCAGGATCGATCCGGTCAGGCTGATGCGGGGGTATTGTGCGGTCACCGCTGACGCCAAGTCGCGATCAGCAGCCCTGAAAGCGAGATAGTCGCGGCGAACGTCGGGTCGGCGGTTCAGCAACTCCGACGGCAACCCGGTCTCCGGCAGCGGCGGCAGCGGCGGCAGCTCGGCCCCCGGTTCGTAGCTGGCGGTCTGCGGCAGTTGCCCCAACAGCACCGCCAACTGATGCTCCAAAACTTCGATTCGCGATTGGACGACCACCGCTTGCTCCAACGTCGACTCGACCAGTTGCTCCTGCCGGAGCACGTCGGCGAGACGAATCCGCCCGCGGCGGAAGCGGGCGTCTTGGGCCTCCAGCCCGGTTCGGTTCGCTTCGATTTGCTCCTCGATCAGGTCGACCTGGGCGTGGGCCTCGATCAGGGAGAACCAAGTGCGGGCGACCTCCGCGGATAACGTCAGCGCCACGGCGTGGTAGTCCGCATCGGTCGCTTCCGCCCGCAGCCGCTCGGCGTCGACCCGAGATTCGATTTGGCCCCAAAGGTCCACTTGGTACGCCGTATCGAAGCCCAGCACCGTGGAGGTGACGTCCTCCCCTGGGCCGAAGCCGCTTTGGATTTCCACCACGCCGTCGATGTCGGGCCACAGGTCGGACGCCTCCCGCCGCACCAACGCGCGCGAGGCGTTCAGCCGCTGCAGGGCGGCGGCAAGCGTGAAACTGCCGTCGAGCGCCTGATCGACCTGGGCATTGAGCGCGGGGTCGTCGAACGCTGTCCACCAGCGATCGGGAACCTCCAACTCTCCGCTGGCAGAGAACGGGTCCGGCGTTCGGCTCGGGAAGGTCCCGGGTAGGTTCCGACTGGCGCATCCCACAACGGCCAAAAGCAGCAACGCCCAATGCCACCTCGGCCGCCTGGGCCACGTCGGCCGCCTGGGCCACCTAAGACGTCCGGGCCACCTGGGGCACCTGAGGCGTCGAGGCCGGATCGGTTCATACATACCCATGGCACCCGATCTACCCTTTGCGATCGGGTGAACTCAAGGTCAATGGTCACGGCGCCGCGGCGAACGAACGGGTCTCGCATCGTCCGACTCAAAGACGCTGGTCCCGACACGGTTGTCTCGCTTTTTTTGCCGCACATCCCAGCCGGCGATCCGATATAATCGTCGGCCACCGGGTCATTTTCGTCCGTGGCCGGAGGGCGGCATTTGAGGATCGATCTGCGGCGGGAGACGGCTGCTGGTGAACAAGGCATCAAGCGAAGCAGTTCCGCTCAGCGGTGAGCTACGACCGGTCCGCACCGCGTTTCTCTTTCAACGTGTCGCCCCGGGCGCGGCGATCATCCTGCTCATCGCCGTGATTGCATCGATCGTGTCGCTCGTTACCGGCGCGGGGGTTGCCTGGACCGGAGCGGTCGCCCTCGCCGGCGTCCTGCTCGTCGGACTCTGGGTGCTGGGGGCGGGATGGTGGGCTAGCGTGGCGTATTCCAAGGAACGTTACGAGTTCCTCGAGCACCGCATCATCGCCCACCGCGGCTCGCCGATCAGCGAGGAGACCAGCGAGCTGACGATCCGCAACATCACGCACGTCAAACGCCGCCTTCCCTGGCCCCGCTATCCGCTGTTCGGCGTTGGCGACGTGATGATCGAGTCGGCCGGGAGTCAGGCCAGCGAAATCACGCTTCGGACCATCCGCCGGCCGGAACAGGCGTATGAGGGCGTCGCGGCGCTGATGCGGGCTAACGGGTTTGACCTCGCACGGCGAAAGTTGCTTCACCAAGAGGCGCCGGACACTGTCGCGACAGTCCTGGAGTGCGGTGGTATGGTCGTCGCCACGATTTTTGCCACGTTCGTCGCTCTGGCCGAGTTGTATTTCGACGGCCGCGGCCCGGGCGGAATCGCTGGTTATCTAGGATTTCTTCCACTGCTGGGTATCATTGCGGTCGGCATTCACTTCTTGGACATGCGCCGGCGCACGTATCGCGTCTATTCAGACTCGGTCTTCTACGAGGAAGGGTTTCTGACGCGGGACGATGCGTTCATCCCCGGCGAAAACATCGCGGACAGCAGCAGTCGACGCGGACTGATCGACATGCTGGTCGGCGTGTACAACGTCCAGATCAGTTGCCAGGGGAGCCAGGGAGAGATCCATTTTCGACGTCTCCGGGGTGGGCCGGCGCTTTCGGCCGCCGTCGAACAGTTGATTTCCCAGACCGCGGATCTGTCCAAGCCGAACGAGCCGGAATCGCAAGATGCGAAGGCGACCGAGAAAGAGTGGGGTCCGGCCACACGCCGCACCCGGGCTCCTTCCGCCGCCCCGCCGCCGGAGGCGCGTTGGACATCGGAGCTGCGACCGATGCCGCTGCGGGCGATCATCGTGCCGATTGTGTTGTGCGTGGTCGCCTTTCCCGCTCTTCCGATCTGGCTTCTCCTCGTCCTTCGCGGGCTCATCACGGCGACCTGCACCACCTACTCCGTCCGCCAGAGTTCGGTGGGCGAACGGTTTCAGTTTTTGCGGTCCAACGAACGCGAGTTCAATTACGACAAGATCACCGGGGCGGTGATCCGCGAAAATCCGCTCGATCGGCTGCTCGGAACGGTCACCGTGAGCATCTGGTCGATCGGGTCGGGCCAGCCGCTCGATCTGGCTCACGTCAAACGCGACCAAGTCGAGATCGATCCGCTGCTGCGTCAGCTCGGGATCCCCGAGCCCGGCGTGGTCGAGTGCCTGCCGGCGCAGTTTTCAATCAAACGCATGGTGATGGCGACGCTGCCGGGCCAATTCTTACTCGGCGTCGCCGCGGTCGTCATGGTGGTTTTATCGTTTGTCGTATCCGCCGTTTGGCTTCTTGCGCTCGTCCTGCTCGCGCTCGCGGCTTCTGCGGTCATCATCCACCGGACCGTCTACTACCGGCGATGCTGGGTGAACGTGCACGAGCATTATCTCGAGTGCCAGGAAGGGATCTGGTGGCGGCGACGTTATTTCGCCCGCCACGACAACGTCAAACGCTTGGAGCTAACACGGTACCCCGGAGGCGACGTCGGGACCGTGCGATTTATCGTGGCGGGGGAGCGGCGGCAGGGCGGTTCCTCGGGGGCGCCAGGCATGAATCGCCAAAACAACTTTGAGGGCATGGGGGCGACATCGTACGAGTTCGGCGTGCGGTATGCCGAGGAGATCGGCCGACACCAGTGGTCACTCGACCAACGGCTGCAAGGCTTCGATCCCGAGCCGGACCGCAGCGAAGTGACTCCCGAGCACGAGAGCCGTCCCGCACTGGCCAACTCGCTGGCACCCCTGATCGTGGTCTCCGTAGTGATTGTGCCACTCGTTGTCTTGCTGCCGGTCACGGTCCCGGTGACCGTGATGGCGATTCGCCGCCGCAGCTACCTGGTCGAACCCCAACGTGTGATTCTGCGACGGGGGATCCTGTATCGCCGGCAAGCATCGATCCTTCACGACCGGATCGATTCGATCCGTCGCCATCAGAACCTGTTGGGTAAGCTGTTCGGCAACGGCAACGTTACCATCCTCACCGCCGGAAGCAGCCGCCCCGACATGGAGCTCACCAACGCGCCCGACTACGAGCAACTCTTCCTCGTGCTCAAATCCCACTACCAGGATTAGCCCCACCCATACCGATAACGCAACGACACCAACCGTGCGACCCGTGAGTCGTAGGCCAGGTCGAACCTGGGGATATACCAGGTGTCCGAGACGAATTTACCTTCAATGGGAGATCGGCATGAAATCCAAGAATGATCGTCGCGATCTGCTCAAACTGTCCGCACTCGGCGGTGCGGGACTGCTGGGAGTTCCCTTTGGCGGATTGCCAGAGCACGCGTTTGGTCAGGAAGGAACGGCGACGCCAATCAGCCTCGAGAACGCTCAGCCTGGCACCCGTGAATGGATGCTTGACAACACCCGTGTCGATCCGGAAACCAAGTACCGCTGCCGGTGGATCGAAGGATACGCCTCAGCGGCCCGCTATCAGGCGGGCGAGACACTCCGAGTGATGGTGAGCACCGATCCGCAGAGCGACTTTACCATCGACTTTTTTCGATTGGGTTACTACGGCGGTGATGGCGGCCGATTGGTCCATCGTTCGGGCCGGTTGCCGGGTGCGACCCAGCCGATGCCGGAAGTCGGACGGCGGCGACTGCGAAACTGTCAGTGGGAAACAAGCTACGAGCTGACCGTTCCCGACGATTGGCTGAGCGGTGTCTACGTCGGGAAGCTGACGGAGATGGAGCAGGGGCTGCAGAGTTACGTCATTTTCGTGGTTCGGGATCAACGCCAGGCGGGGCTGGTGTTTCAGTGCAGCGACCACACCTGGCAGGCCTACAACCGCTGGCCGTCTCAGTTTTCTCTGTACGACGATGGCGATTCCCGTTGGCACTGGGGCGAACGTTCGCAGGTCAGTTTCAACCGGCCTTATGGCAAGTACTGTCAGATCGTCGATGCGCCCCTGTCGACTGGCTCGGGAGAGTTCTTCCTCTGGGAGTTCCCCTTTGTCTTCTGGTTGGAACAGCAGGGATACGACGCGACGTACGTTTCCAACACTGACTTGCACCGCGACGCCCAGACCGCCCGGCGTGGGAAGGGATTTCTCAGCGTCGGCCATGACGAGTATTGGACGATTGAGATGTTCCGGAACATGCAAGCCGCGATTGAGCAAGGCGTCCATGTCGGTTTCTTTAGCGGCAACGCGGTCTGTGGACGGATCGAGTGGGACGATGCGACTCGTTCGCTTCGCCGGGTTGGCGTGTTCGGGCCTCCTGGCGGAACTCGCGAGTTCGACTCGATGTCGGACTTGGCTCACCGCCGGCCGTATGCGAACGAGTTGATCGGCGCGCATAGCACCGGTCCGGTCACCGGCGGCGCCGATTGGATTTGTACCCACCCTGGTCATTGGATCTATGCGGGAACCAGGATGAAGGCGGGAGATCGCATCTCCGGGGTGATCGGCTGGGAATGGCACGGAGATCCAGCAGCGATCGAAGGACTGGAAATCGTCGCCGAAGGGCCGACGCAATCGGAACCGGGCAAGCCCAACGGCGGCCACTACACCGCCACGGTTTACCCAGGGCCGAAGGACAACTTCGTGTTCAACGCGGCGACCTGTTGGTGGGCGGACGGACTGTCGGAACCGCCGGGGTATGTCCGTCCCAGCGTTTACACCTCGCCGCAAGGTCCGGATCAACGGTTGCAGCAGATCACGGCCAATGTGCTCGACCGGATGATCGGCTGAACGAGGGTGGTGAATCGATCAGAAAGAGAGTGTCGGCATGAGCTTGACCCTGGAACAACTGGAACCGTTTCTCCGCCAACGACCACCGCGTGATATCCCGCGTGACGTTTTTCGGCGGGGGCTGCGAGGCGGGTTGGGCAGGTTTGGCTACCTGTTCGGAGGTTTTTTTGCCGCCTTTGGCTCGGTATTCGTCTTCATCTTTTTTCCTTGGAGTATTTATCCGGAAGTTCTGCTGGACACCGATCACGGCATCGAATTGCCGGGCATTGTCTCCGAGGTCCAAGAGACCAACATGACGGTCAACGACCGCAAAGTTCGGAGGGTGGAATATGAGTTTGAGTCGCCGAACGGAGAGCTGATTGCCGCTGCGTGCTACGTCACCGGTCGAGCGGCGGAGGCGGGAGCGGAGGTGGTTGTGGAGGCACTTCCCGAGCGCTTCGACCAAAGCCGGATTCAGGGCGGGCGCATCAACGCGTTCGGTTACTTTGGATCGTTTACCATCATCTTTCCCTTGGTCGGGCTCAGCGTCCTGACCGCAACCGGCGTCTACCGCCGGCGCCGAAAGCGGATCCTGAAGCATGGTGAATTCGCCTCGGGCACTGTCCGGGACGTGCAGGCGACTGCATGGACCTCCAACAACCAGCAGCGTTATCGCGTCAAAATCGACTATGTGATCGCTGGCCGTCCCCAGACAGTCCAGCATCACTGTTATGGAGACGCTGTGACGTTGGCCCGAGAGCACCAGCGGTCCGGGGAACCGATCGGCCTGCTTGCCGATCCGTCCAATCCTCGCCGCGTTATCCTGGTGGAAACGTTGACGGGTGCAACCGATCACCCGACATCAAGAATTCGCAAAGTTCTCGGGACTGCGTTTCGTGGAATTAAGGAAAGCCGCACCTTAAATACCAGCATAATTTAACCACGGGTGATTCAAACCAGCGGCCCTGAACATTCAGAGCCGCTGGCGATTGGGCCATTCCTGAATGACCCTCTTTCAATGGCGTCTCGTCCTCACGCTCAGTTTTCGGAGTCGACGACGTCCTTATAGAGCTGCTTCACTTGCTGCTTGTGCTCCTTAGCCGTTTCCTGTCCCTCGCGAACAAGATTCTGGAACTCGCTTGAGCCAACGTTCTCGGCGGCCTTCAGCTTTGCGAGCATTCCGATGTGGGCGCCGACTTGTTGGCTGACGAACGCCTTGTCGAACTCGCTGCCCTCTTTCTCCTGAAACTCTTCCTTGACCAGTCGAATAAACTCTTGGGCCGCCTCCTTGTCGAGACGAACCAGTTCATCCAGGACCGTGGAGTCACTCGTTCTGCCAACGCGGCGAGCGTCACCACGCTGTTGGAGCGGATTCCGATCTTGTCCCAGGGCATCCTGTCGTTCCCGCGGTCGCTGGACATCAGGCTGCTGTTGCTGCGCCTCAGGCTGTCCGGGCCTATCGCCCGCGTCGCGACGCGGGTCCGGCCGTTGGTCCTGAACGCCGGTATCCGGTCGCCGATCCTCGGTTTGAGGAGGCTGATCGGGTTGGCCTTGGCGGCGACGATCGCCGCGGATTCGCGGAGCGTCATCCTGCCCATCGACGGTCAGCTCCGAAGCTTGTTTGGATGCGAATTGTTCAAGCTTCTGAACATGCTTTTCATGGTCCTGGACCATCTTCTCCGCGAGTTGCTGGAGCTCCTCGTTCTGGCTCTGTTCCTTGCCTGCGCGCAGCAAGGCAATTTCCGTTTGATTGGCGAGGATCAAGCAATTGGCGACGTGACCCTCCAGTGACGCCTGCTCCGGCTGCGGCCCACCGCGGCGTTCCACTTGTTCTCCCGGGCGCTGTGGAGAACGCGCGGGATCTTGGGCATCCGGTGGCGGCTGCTGCCGTTGCTGCGCAACCGCAGCCGAGACTATCAACGCCATTGGCAGCCCAACCACCCATCTGAGACTTGTCATTGTGTTTCTCCTGGAAACAAGGTTCTGTGTCGTCTCTCGTCTTACTCACGCCTACGTCCGTACATTGGCGTGGTGACACCGAGCAGCATCCGCAAGGCATGTGCCAATCCAATCTAAAGCTGCGGAATGCCACGAGCGACATGAGAACCTCTGGGGATACAAAGCGAATGTCACTCGTTTATCGCCCGTGTGACACTGTCCAACCCGGGTGACAACAACCGAGACGGCGCGACCAGTAAAGTGTCAACCGGTTGGTCGTTGTGCGACCATAAGCCCCGCATTGGCTAGTCGTTGTACAGCTTTCACCTCTCCGATGCCGTGCCGCGTTCAAAGGAGACGCCAACATGCTGGCTGAGCACTATCCTGCCGCAGCAGTGCCCGATCACCAAGTACGGCTTCAGTACGTTCCCCACCGCGAGTGGGAACCCCGCTCGGCCACCGGATCACCCGACCTCGGAGCCTTTGAACGGACTCCAGAGTCAGAGCAATGACAACGCTGCGGCGCAACCGCCCGGCATGAGATCAAAATCTGATCTTGACCGAGAAGGGACATTGATGCTAACGAAATCGGATGGAACCGAATACGCGGACGGAGTTAAGGCCATGGAAGATCGGAAAAAAGCAATCGCATTGATCTGCCTTTGCATCGTCCTAAGTCCAGGCTGTGCATCAGCGAGGAAAAAAAACGAGGGTTACTTGGGGCGATTTGTCATGGATAACGTGACGCGGTGGCTAGGGGGCAAAAAAAAGAAGAAAGGGTTCGATCCTGATCCACTCTGGCATGCTGGTTATGGATTCAATAATCCGAACCCCGAGCGGATGAGGAACGGCCAACCGCTGTTAAACTTCGATGGCTCCGTGGCAGATTGATCGTAGACGAGCAGGAAGGAGTGGCATCAGTTTCTCCAGCGATCAATGTGCGACCGCTTCGGCCTCTGCGCGGAAGCGGTGCACCTCCTCTTCGGACGCCAATTCACCGCAGCGCCTCGCGCAGGTGATTGAGCTCCTCCTGGATCTCCTCCGGCGTCTCGACGGTCTGGGCGACTTCTTCTTGAAGCAGTTCGCGGTAGCGCCGCCGCAGCCGATGGACGGCCACCTTCAGGGCACCTTCCGAACTGCCGGTTTCGGCCGCGAGCGCGGCATAGGAGGGCCCGGTTCGGTTCGCGACGAGAAACGGCCGCAACCGCTCGAACAGTTGCTCCTGGCCCTTGGACGTGCAGTCCTGCTCCAGCCGGCGTAGCACGTTTTCCAGCAGAGTCAGTGCCCAGCGGCGCTCGTAGATCCGTTCGGGCGTCAGCTCGTGAAACGGCTCCAGCCGGTAACGTTCTTCCGCGGATGAGACGTCGATCGAGAGCCGTCGTCGCCCGCCTCCCCGCTTTTGTGCGGCGGCCCGATCGCGCTGTTTGATGAGGAACCGTTGCAGGACCGTCAGCAGGAACGTGCGAAATCGGCCGCGTTGCCGATCGGATGCCGCAAGCACATCCTTCTCCAAAAGATGTGTGAAAAATCCTTGGATCACGTCGCTGGCGTCCTCGGGCGCGTATCCTTTTCGGCGGACGTAGGTGTACAGCGGGTACCAGTAGGTGCAGCAGAGCGCCTCCAGAGCCGTTTGCGCACCGGCGTCCTTGCGGCCGGCAGCCAGGACGAGACTCCAGGATGTGGTGGCGAACCCCGTGCCTGGAGTGGACGCGGGAGTCTGCTTGGACGCTGGACGAGACATGCCGCCATTGTAACTTGCCGAGTCGTTTCCGGAATACTAAGGTCAGACGGCCAGTACGAACCGGACCCAGCGGAGGACCAGCCATGACCGGAGGCCCCGGTTGCCCCGAATGCGGAAAGCAGCTTCCTCCGGATGCCCCGGGCGGATTATGCCCGGAGTGCCTGATCCAGGTGGCCAGGCAAAGCGCATCGCGAACCGACGCCTCGTCCGGTGATCCTCAAGTGGAGGTCACGGCCGAGACCGCGGCGGTTTCCGCCTCGGGCGTCGCTGCCAACAAGGAGGGTGTCCCGCCTGGGGTGAAGCTTCGCTACTTCGGCGACTACGAGATTCTGGAGGAGATCGGCCGCGGGGGAATGGGGGTCGTCTACAAGGCCCGGCAACTCAGCTTGGATCGTATCGTGGCTGTGAAGATGATTCGCTCTGCGGAACTCGCCTCCCCAAAAGAGGTAGAGCGGTTTCGGGCTGAGGCCGAAGCGGGAGCCAGTTTGCAGCATCCGCACATCGTGGCCATTTACGAGATCGGCGAGCATGAGGACCGGCACTACTTCTCGATGAACTGCATCGAGGGAAACAGTCTGGCCGAAATGACACGCGAGCATCCGCTGCCGTCGAGGAAAGCAGCCGAGTACATGAACGTCATTGCCGGCGCCGTCGAGTACGCCCACGAGCAGGGGACGCTACATCGCGACCTCAAGCCGTCGAACGTCTTGATCGATGAATACGATCGACCGCAGGTCACCGACTTCGGTCTGGCCAAACGCACCGACGCCGACAGCAGTCTCACGGCCACCGGTCAGGTCCTCGGCACGCCGAGCTACATGGCTCCCGAACAGGCCTCCGGCAAGTGCGCACAGGCGGGACCGGCCAGTGACGTCTATTCCCTCGGAGCGATGCTCTATGAGCTGCTCACCGGCCGACCCCCGTTTCAGGCGGAGAGTGCCATCGAGACGCTCAAGTTGGTCGTTGAGGTCAATCCGGTTCCGCCGAAACGGCTGAACCCTGCGATCCCCAAGGACTTGGAGACGATTTGCCTGAAGTGCCTTGCCAAAGATCCGCAGCAGCGGTATCACTCCGCGCAACTGCTGGCGGAAGATCTCGGCTTGTTTCTCGACGACGAGCCGATTCGTGCCCGCCGGGTCGCGCATGTCGAGCGTATGCTGCGGCGGTTCTGGAAACAACGGCGTGCCGCAGCCCTGGCACTCGCAGCCGCGGTCGTTGGCATCCTGTTGACGGTGATGGGACTTATGAGCTGGAACGTCTACCAGCAACGGCAACTCGGCCGGCTGATGCTGACCACTCCCGACATGCCGCTGACCGTCGAAGTCGTTGGCGAGCACGGCAAAAACAGGACTCACCACGCGCGCTTTACGGCTCCCACGATCGAGCCGATTGAACTCCCGGCGGGGGATTACCGACTGCAGGTTTCCGGAGACGGGCCATGCACGGACACCTACCGCGTCCTTGTCGAACGAGATGTAGAGCACACCTATGAAGTCAGCCTCCGCGATCGGCTCCTTTGGGATCCCGCCGGATGGCTTCCGCAGCGAGATCCCGGCACCCCCAGCCATTATTCTCAGGTTCTGAACGTCCCGGAACGACGCGACCTTGTGCAGTTGTTCCTGCCCGAGGAGCAGGGTCTTCCAGATCGGCCGCATCATCAGGCGAAGCTCCGCCTCAAACGAATCAACGGAACGACCGGCGAAACGGTGTGGGAGGAGCGTCTGGACCACTACGGTCGCGAAGCCGAGATCGTGACGGCCGACGTCGATTGCAGTGGAGACGGCATCATGGACGTTATCCTTGCGGGCAGACGGAAGGAGCGGGACTCACCCAGATGGGAGTTCGCTGCCGTCTCGGGGAACGAGGGGCGTCTGCTTTGGCAGTTCGTCCCAGAGAAAGGCGAGCCCGGCAAGCAGGTGCCCCATGCCATCGGCGATCTCAACGGCGATGATACGCCTGACCTGGTGGCGTTCATCGACAACGGAGGCGCTGTCGCTGGACTTTCCGAGCGATCTCTGATCGCCGTCTGTGGTCGAACGGGAGAACCGCTGTGGGACTATCCTTTGAACGACTCCTGGTGGCCGATCCGGGAGCTCTCGCCCGCCGTGGCGAACCTGCGGGTCGTGGAGATAAACGGCGAATCTGTTGTTGTCACCATCGCCGGTAGCCGGCTGGTGGGCCTCGATGGGGAAACCGGGCGAGCAGCCTGGGAACCACTTCAACTTTCGCGATTGCCACCGTCGCAGCCGCCAGCTGAAACCGATGCTTTTGCTATAAACCAACACGGTACAGTCAACGCTGCACGCTTCCGCGATGTCACCGACGATGGCAATGCAGAAGCCATCTTGCTTGAGCACGCCAGCGTTCACGTTTTCTCTCTTGCCGAGAACGTGCCTCTTTGGAAAAGCGATACGGAAGTCTGGCGGGATTTGCACTCGTTTAACCGGCGTGCCGACAGCCGGTTGCTGGTGGAGGACCTGGACGGAGAAGGGTCACCAGAGATCCTCGTGCTGAGAGACGACGGCGTCACGGTTTTCGACGCTCTGAGCGGGTCCAGGCGTTGGAGCCGGGATTGGACACGATCAGCTTACGAACCCAGGCATATTTCGGTCGCCCCGTCGATCACGATGCGAATGTCCGCTGGGCCGGACCTGGACGACGACGGGCACCGCGAAGTCTTTGTCGCCGCCTGGCATCGTGATCAGCAATCGCGGCGGTTCGGCAAGTCCGAGCCCCGTCTTCTTTTTGTGGTCCGAGCCCTCTCCGGCAACGATGGTCGCGAGCTGTGGCAGTGGGAGCAGGATGGGCTGGGGCCGAGTTTGGACCGAAGGACGTCGAGCAAGGATGGGAGCGAGCTGTGGCAGTCGGAGCAGAATGCCGTCCCGACTGAGTGCGTGGTTCGCCCGCTGCAATGGTGGCACGCCGGTCCGGACGGGCTGCCGCTCCTGCTGGTGACGATCTCCGATGGCACGCATGTGATCACCGCCCGCAAAGGCCAGCGATTGGAATCGATTCGAGCCGTCCCTGCCACACAGCCTGTCGATCTCGACGCCGACGGTGTTCCCGATCTGCTAGCGATTCAAGCGGGAATGGCGTATTCGATCCGGGGAGCGGCGCCAGTCCTGTGGCAGCGGCTCGGCCAATGGGATGCCGCTCAGGATTTCGACGGCGACGGCGTTAGGGACCTGCTCCGCGGTCCCGACAATGACATGGGCCGGCACGTCAGCGAGCCGGCTCGGCCCTGCACGGCCATCTCGGGTCGCAACGGTACCCAATTGTGGCGCGCGGATGCGCATGGTCAGCAATTCGTTGCGCTGCCTCCCCCGCACGGAGACCTGGACGGCGACGGCGTGTCGGATGCCGTCGCCATCGAACGAAACGATCGTCTCTGGCCAGGTTCCGTTCACGCGATTTCCGGAAAGACCGGGCGCCGATTCTGGACGGCGACGGTTCCCAGCAGCTCCGGCCTGAGCAGGTCTGGGGGGATTTCACATTTGGGCCCCGTGCATGCTGAGTGCTGTCCGGACCTCAACGGGAATGGTCATCCAGATCTGCTCCTGGCGTACCGGCACGCATCGGAGGAAGACGCAGAGACATTTCCGATCATCGCGTTGTCGGGATCAAGCGGCAAGCGGCTTTGGAAGATGGAGTTGGCCAGCGGCGCGAGGGTGCTGGGGTCGGAGGGGTGGAACAGCTGGAATTCGCTGCCTGATGATCGCCCTGATTTCGAATTTGCCGATGTCGACGGCGATGGCCTGAGCGACGTCATCGTGAGTGAAAAACTGAAAGGACGATACGTCCCGCCGCAGCGGACTCCTAAATTCGAAACCCGGATTGTCCGTGGGACCGACGGGCAGATCCTGTTTCGCAGGAAGCACGCGTGGCGCTGGCGCGTCGCCGACGTGGACGGTGACGGCGTCGCCGAACTGATCTCGATGGATGTTGACACCGCGACCGTCTCGCCCATCGACATCAGGACCGGAAAGCCAAAATGGATCTCCCCGTCCCTCGCCGAGAAGGGAGTCCGCGGCTACTCGCACCTGTTCGCTGCGGATTTAGACGGAACGGGAGATCCGATGCTGTGCCTGGCCTTCAAGCACTCGCCCAGTTCGATCCACAGGCGATTTGTGATTCTCAATTCGCAGGGGCAGATTCGCGAGATGGTTGACTTGGAAGACCTCACGGGCAGAGGATCTGAAAACATCCGATCCCTGCTGGCTTGCGACGTCAACGGTGATGGCCGGGAGGAGATCCTCTGGGCCGGCTCGCGATTGCGGGTCGGACGTGGAGGTCTGACCGACAAGCTTTGGGAACGGGATACCGATGAAGGTGTTCTGGATGTACAACCTGGCCGAGGTGTCCGCCCCGGCACGATCGTTCTTATCAACCGTCGATTCGATTTCTCCGGCGCGGCGAGCACCAGCGTAATGACGGATCGTCCCGCGTTATCGGCCGTGAATGCCGCCACGGGCGAGACCCGATGGAACTGGCGGGAAAACAATGCCGGAGTGTTTCAGGCCGTAGGCAATCGAGGAATCAGGCCGTTGCGGCGGGTGCACTGGCTCGGAAGGAATTACTTTGTCCGTCAAGATGTCCGTCACAAAAGTGGACCGATCACCGTCGGCGGGACAGGCCTCCCCACCGACCCCGAGTAGAACGGCCACGGCACGACCATGCTCGTTCCCTTCGACGTGCGACCGGGAACAACCTACGTCGGAAGACAGTTGCAAGAGTGTCATGCCTCTATAGATTCGAAGCGTGTATCTTGAGAAGCTGAATGCCGATAACAGTGTTACTCTGATGACGGTCGGCCGGACAAGGTGGAGTGGACAGCTAACCGGGCACGTTCGGTCGCCGCTTCCCTCGCGCAACGTACTCGCTGGCCGCTCGATGATCGAGCACAGAAGTAAGAGCGGCTTTTCGGAAGTGATTACGATGACGACTGGGACGAGGACGACTGGGACGAGGACGGGGACGAGGACGGGGACGAGGACGAATCATGGGAATAGCCATTCATTATCGGGGAAGCATCGACGATCTCGGTGGGGTCGAAATATTGGAAGACCGTATCACGGACCTTGTTTTTGCATTGGGGGGACGGGCGACAATCTGGCGGTCTTATGCCGATCACGATCCGTCACGTATCGTACGCGGGTTGATGATCGAAATGGTGCCTGGGCAAGAGACGTTCAGCTTGCTGATATCGCCCGAAGGTCATCTGACGCCCTTGTTCCAGATCGAAGACGCAGAAAAAGCACCGTTTGACGAACCGCCGTACTGCTTTGTCAAAACACAGTTCGGTTCGACTGCAGGCCACATTGCGATCGTTCATTTGCTCGATGCGCTGAAGCAGGGTTACTGCAGCAATCTTGAAGTGTCCGACGAAGGTGAGTACTACGAGGACCGCGACGTCGGCAAGCTGACGAAAAAGATGCGATTGCTCGCCGATGCGACCCATTCGCTCGCCGATGGTTTGCGGGAGTACGGACTGAGCGAGGAGGCCGCCGAAGATCCAAACATCGTCGCTTCACGCATCGAGCGAATCGCGAAGTTGGTTCATCAGAAGATGCTGGGTAAAGCAGGGACCGAGGATCAGGATCCAGAGGCTAGCCATTTTGAGACAAAGGATACGGAGTGGTACGAGCCGTCGCTCGAAGAAGAAGTCCAAGCGATGGATGCCCATCGCCGCAAGAACGACCTGCGTGGCGAACGCATGGCACGCCGCATTGCCGAAGCCACGGCGTCGGGAATGAGCCTCGAAGAGGCGTTTGAGTTGGCGATGCACGAAGAAGGTCTCGGCATGCCGACCGACGAAGAAAGATCCGCAGAAAGGGAGAACGGCGTTTTCGATGCTGAAGTCGAAGACAACGATCCCTGGCTGGTAAGCTTACCAGCGAACCCCTTTGACGAAGGCAGTGAAATTGAGCGGCGTGAAAAGCATCCCGCCATCGTGCAGGCCACTCGATTCCTGTACGACGTGATGGAATTCGAAAAAGACGCTTCCCCACCAAGTCCGTTCATTTCGATTGCGTGTCGCGGCGCGATGGACATGGTCGGCGGTATCGTGCAAGCGACGGATGACGCCTTTGACGCGCCCATGGACCGAGCCCTCGCGATCACGCAGCTCAAACGCGCACTGACCGGACACGCGTTCGCACGCGGAGCGATTTTCGGATTGCGAAGTGCCGGCGCGATCAGCGATGAAACTTCCACTCAACTGCACGAACAGCTTGCCGAGATCCTGAAGACGATTCACCACTTAGTCGAACGGGCATGGGATGAAGAAATCTAGGTAGGTTGAGTTCGCGAAGAATGCAGGCCTAGAGTCTTCCAAGCCTGCTCCCTCGTCGTCTCCGGCGATATCCTGGATCCGACTCCGGGAACGACGAAGTGAACGTGTGGATGATAGACCATCGGGTCACGACCCCACGTATGCAGCACTCCGAAGTAGCCGAGCTGGCAGCCCCGCAGCGATTTGGTTGCAGCCCCGACGTCGCGGATGGAATCGGCCGAAGCCTGGAACAACGCCCGGTAGCCCTCAGCCTGAGAGCCGCGATGCACGTGAACCATGCGCCGCTGGGCACCATCGCTTGATACCACTCCACGGCCCTCGCCGCCTGCAATCGCTGCCAGGTCGGCACGCCGCGGTCACGAAGGGAACGTAAGAAAATTAGACCCCGCACCTCCGTCACCTCCAATGCCTCGATGCCCGGAGGTTGCTGGGTCGCGTATTGCTCCAACCACGTCGGCATCCACTGCCGGTCATTCGGATGAAGCTGGGCCCGAGTCAGACGTTGGCGAAAGAGTTCAACGGTCATGGAAAATCTCCCATGCGTGGAAACAGGAAGTGGACATGTGTTCTAAATAAACATCCAGCGACTTTCGGCAGCGGGGGTGGTAGACAGTTCTCACCCGAGAAGACCAATTTAGTCCCATTAGGGGGTCCGCCGTCCATGGACGGCTGACCCGGAGTGAAAAGGATTTGCCCCCGGCTGACCCGAGCCGTAAACTGTTTTTCCGACCCGGGTCACCCATCATGAATTAATCGTTCGGCAGACAGGAAAAAGGAGAAACAACATGAGAGCGCCCGCCACCTTGCTTGACGCTGCGAGGTTTGCGTGGCATGTATCGCGCCTTCTGGCTGGGCTGCTGTCCGTTTTTACGGCGATACAGCTCACGGTCCTTGTATGTCAAGCGTTCCCTGAGCCACCCTCTGCCAACATGTTCGCGATGGCGGTGCTGAGTGCTATGATGGCATTGCTTTTCTTTTGCACACTGCCGCGTGTGGGAAAAGCTTCCCGGCAAACGAAGCGGACGGCCGGCTTGGCTGCCCTACCCTACTTGTTTTTCACCCTTTTTCTCTTTGGTCGTATCGATGGCTACGGGTGGGAGGTGTGGCCTACGAGTGTCCTGCTGAGCGTCGTGGCGTGGTGCTCTTGGGTAATCGTTATTGGCAGCATACCGCTTGTGCTTGGTAAGCTCGCCGAGCAATGACATGCACGTGAGGACGGCTTGCGGCGTGTTTCGAATGGCAAATCAATTGTCCGTCCCCCGTGATGTCCGCCGTTCGGCCGACGGAAGCCCACATTTTTTGCGCCCGAGCTGGTGTTGGTCGTGCGCTGATGGTGTTCAAACTATGACTTCGTTTATAGCGGGGGTCGTAATGTCTATTTCTCAATCGATTGCGAAGCGTGTACTTCCTGCGGCGTGGTTCGACCGTATACGCCACTCCTCCGAACGTTGGATGATTCAATGCACGAAATGCAAGTCCGAACGCTCGGTGTGGAGCGCAGGTGGCATCCGATTTGGCGCCACTTCGGCAGGCAAACGGATTGCGGCTCGATGCACAACATGCGGAGAAATTGTGGCTGCTCGGGTGTATCTCCGGGACGAATCCGGTCCTCAATCGTACCAGCCGTTACCGATGTCGCGTGACGGCGGTGAACCAGAATGATGCACCCAAGTGGCCGAAACGGGCTATCTCGGCTGGGAAATCACGCGCGGCCACCGGGTGATCATCACGTGCCACTTCGGCTTGGTTTTTGTTTGACGGAGTTCCATCGCTGCGATGCACCAGGCTGTACAATTCACGGGGTTTCTGGCTTGGGCATTCGGGCTTTCTATCGCGGTGTGGCCCCTTTTGGGTTTACGCGGTTTCCATCTTTTTGACATTTCTGGCGAGCGCGATACTACATGAAATCGGGTTCGCGATTGCAACGTCGAGAATTGACGGTTACCAGTTCACGTTTTTCATGCTGCAGGCGCCAGCTATCATTCTCTGGCGCCTTGTCCAACGCACCGCAATGAGGAGTGCGCTTGGCAAAATCATACTGCACTGTTCAACGATACTTTGGATGTGGGCTACTTCCATGCTCTTTTTCCATGGCGTGAATCGTGTTTTCCCATTCTTCTATGTTTCCGATCCGTGGCTTCCGTAGTGCATGGCCTGCGCTGAATTGACGACCTGCTGTGGCCCATGTACTGCTGGATCGCCCGCAGGCTGAAACCGGCTTCTAGGAGATGGGTGCCATAGCAACGCTCAGTCAATTAGTGTCGCAGAATCCTTCTCGGTCGGGTAAGGAACG
>CAYWXT010000065.1:0-23711 GCA_964462125.1 uncultured Pirellulaceae bacterium
TTCGTCGCCGATCCCGATCGGGTAACGCCGCCATGAATCAACCTTCCCCACGACATCAAGGTCCCAACCAAGCCGTTCACGAGCTGTACCGACGCTGGCGCGCCGAGGATCGCGAGTTGGAAATTTACCTCGACCGGCTGCGCGACTGGATTCAAACCCACGGATCCCCCGCGAACCGGCAGCCTCAGGAATGGATGCGACGCCTGAACGAGTTTCGCCAACGACTGGAGACCCACTTTCGACGCGAGGATCAAATCACCGTCGAGCTGACGCGGACGTTCAA
The DNA here is from genome assembly GCA_964462125.1 of uncultured Pirellulaceae bacterium. Lineage (GTDB taxonomy): Bacteria > Planctomycetota > Planctomycetia > Pirellulales > Pirellulaceae > JAWLFY01. Next base: position 284 of record CAYWXT010000065.1, read on the forward strand.
AAACCCCCCCGTCGAACTCGATGCCGCGTACCGGCAGGCCAGTCACGACCATCGCCAACTGCTCGGCCGACTCGATCGGTTCATTGAACGGATCGGCTCCGGGCCGCGCGACAGCGAGCAGTGGCGGCGGGCGGTCGAAGAATTGGAGCTGTTTGTCGATGTGCTGGAACAACACGAGGACCAGGAGGGTGAGAGCATCGAATTGTTGATGCCTTACGAACCGCCTCGCCACTGAGTTCTGTCTGAAATTCCTGAGCTGTCGGCCGACTCACGATATCCACGGTTCAATTGCCGCACGGTCCGCCAGAGGTGATAGCCCATCCGTCTCAGCCCCCGTGCCGCGTCGGTGCGGGTGATCGCGGTTGCCGCATCGTGGCGTCCCCCGGCTGCCCACGCGATGTTCTCACTGCGAAACGACTTCGTGTCGGACTTCAGTTTCTGGTAGTCCGCGTGAACCGATTCGTAGGTCGCCTCATCGACCTGATCGGGGGCCTCGGCAATCTCCGCCGCGGTCGCCGCCAACTGTTCCCGCCCCTCCCGCAGTTCATCGACCTCGCGGATCGATCCGATCCGATCGGCATCCCGCAGCCGGACCTGCAGGCGTCTCAGGTGGTCAAGGATGTGCAGGGAGGCTTGCTCCCGCCGGAATAGCGATTCGTCATCGGGGTCCACGTGGATCCGGCTGAGATATTGCTCGGTCGCCTGGATCGCATCGGCGAGTTCCTGATCGCGATCGGTCAAATCATCCCCCGAGCCGCCAAGTTCCTTGGCAAGCCAGCGAAACGTGACGGTAACCAAATCACAAACGGTCGCCTGGACCGCGGTCACGGCGAGCTCGGGCGTCTCGGTCAATTGCCCCTCCAGCCGCCGCGTTAAGGGATTTCCCCGCTCGGGGACGAGCCGATTAATCAACCCCGCAAATTGCTCGGTCAGCGGCAACACCGCGATCACGCCCAACAGCTTGCACAAGGAATAAAACGCCACCAGCGCAATCTCCGGCTGCGACGAACGAAGCTCGGGGCCGAGCAGATCCAACAGCAACAAATAGGGGGTCAGAATCAGAAACGAACCGGCGCCAATGAAGAGGTTGTAAACGAGGTGTGCCAACCCAGTACGGCGAGCTTGCACCGTTGCTCCGATCGTCGCCACCACCGCCGTGACCGTGGTCCCGACATTCATCCCAATGGCCATCGCTGCCGCTTGGGCCAGCGACAGGTTCCCCAGGCTGACCGCCGTCAAGGCCATCACCAACGCTGCGCTGGACGACTGGGTAACCACGGTCAGCGCAAAGCCGATCAACACCAATGCCACCCGGCCGGGCAGCGTGTCGGGAGGGAACGAGTCGGGGGTCAACACGTCGGAAAACGCCCCCATCCCCACCTGCATGTTGCCGATCCCGACGAAGAGCAAGCCAAAACCGGCGATCGCACTCCCCAGAGCCGCTCGCCGGTTGTGGCCAAAAAGCCGCAACAGTACCCCCAACAACACCAGCGGCAGCGCCAATTGGCCAAGCTGCAGTTTGAACCCCACGAACACCACCAACCAACCGGTGATGCTGGTGCCAACGTTCGCCCCAAAGACAATACCGAGGGCCTGGGGAAAGGTCAGCAGGCCGGCCCCGACGAAGCCGATTGCCGCCACCGTCGTGGCGCTGGAGGATTGCAGCGTCGCCGTTGAAATCGCGCCGGTGATCACGCCGCTGAGAGGACTTCGCGTCGATCTTGCCAACAGATCCCGCAGCCGGTCGTTGGCCAGCGCCGTCAGCCCTTCGGTCATCAGGGTCATGCCCAGCAGGAACAGCCCGAGGCCCCCAAGTCCCAGCGTCGCTCCTTCAAGAAGGCTCCCCTCGCCCATTCGCAAACGCCTTTCCCGCGGTGGTGGTGAAATGCCATGCGTCGCGATGGCGAGAAGCTGCAGGCGCAAAAAAAAGCCGAGGCGTGAATCACGGCCTCGGCTTCCTTCAAGCGACAGCCGACAATGGCCATCGTACGTGTCTTGGCAGCGCCTGCCTACAAAGACGCTCGCCTACAACGCCTCGCCGTCCAGAACGAACTCGGGGAACGGCACATCGCTGCTCTTGCCACGAGGGGTCAGCAACGCCTGGTATTCCCGATAATCGAGGCTGTCGCTGATGAACCGCACGGTCCCGTCGGCAAAGGCCATGTTCACCCCGCCGGTATGCGCCGAGGAGGGGCGGGCCAGATCTGCAGGACTTGGTGCTGTCGACGACGGATCCATTTGCAAACTGTACAGATCCCGGTCGGCGACCGTTCCATTGATCTTATGCACCGGCGCGACCGCCGAACCATCTTCCTGATGCCACACCATTCCATGCACGTATCGCGATGAAATCGGGTAGGTCACCGGTGGTCCCGACGTCAGGGCAGGAAGGCTGATGAAACCAGCCCGGTGCCAAGGCATCGCCCCCAGGTTTTCACTGAACAAGGCCGTGTACCCCTGACCGTCCTTGATGTCGTCGATGCTGATTTTTTCTCCGACACTCACCTGGCTGCCACCCCTCACGGCGCCAATTAGCCGATTGACAAAGACTCCGTTTGCCTTCTGCATCGATCGGGGAAAGCTCAAGCTGTCGTTGGGCTCCGCTCCATTGTTCGTGATGTAACTGTTCCGACCGCTGTTGCCGCGAATCGTCGGGCTGCTCGGGCACTGCATGATCTCCAAGTTCGGGGCTGCCGGTGTGGCGTATCCATCCCCTGCGGCCCCCGAGGTAATCTCGATCAGCTCACTTTCGGTCTCCGCAATGATTGGATAGCGATCCTCCGACCACCGCTCGAAGATCGGTTGGGCGTCCAGGTAAGGGAGCAGGGCGACGGCCCAGGTCCCAACCTTCTCATGCCCCGAGACGGAGTTCCCGTCGGGATCGGCTGGATCCGAGGCGCCATCAGCAAACCTCCCGAAACTCTGAATCCAACCGGGAAACTCCCCCTTCAGGTTCTCGTGTTGAATCGCTGCGAGCGACAGGTTTCGCAAATTGTTGCTGCACTGAGCCCGCCGTGCCGCTTCTCGAGCGGCGTTGACCGCGGGAAGGAGCAGTCCAGCGAGGATGCCGATGATCGTAATCACGACCAGCAGCTCGACGAGGGTGAACGCAGATGGTTTTCGTTTCCGTAGCATGGAACGCTCCTTGAGCATAGATGAGTCACGTGAGCGCTTCAGCGGGTGAACGGCGCTCGATCGCAGGCATGGGCAGTTTGGGCTCTTATTATCGCAAGTTGGCGGCCAGGTTGCAAATCACCCCCAAGGCGAAAATCGCTGGAATGCCGCCGCGAGCCGACTAGGCTTGGTCGGACACGATCCCCCGGGTCTGTCCGTTCCACTGGCGGCGGCCGAGCGGGACCGCTAGGCTTTGACCGGCGCCAGCGAGGACGAAAAAAACTCCGAAAAAAGTTGCCCCTGTACGGTCACTTCCACACCCTTGATCTATCTCGACTTCAACCGGACCACCCCGCTCGCCCCCTCGACCCGGGAGGCAATGGATCCGTTCTGGTCGATGCACTTCATGCTGCCGTGCCAAGAGCACCCCCACGCGAGGGCGGTCAGCGAGGCGATCGAACGGGCTCGCGAAGGGGTCGCGGCGATGGCGGGGTGCGAACCGTTCGAGCTGGTCTTCACCGGTGGCGGGACCGAAGCGAACAACCTGGCAATCCTCGGGACTGCCGCCGAATCGGCCGAGCGGGGCGCCGACCGGAACGGGCACCTGCTCGTCTCGGCACTCGAACATGAGTCGGTCCTCAGCGCCGCCCAGAGCCTCACCCGCCGCGGCTGGGACGTGGAAACGGTGCCCCCGGGCGACGACGGAATCGTCGACCCGGAGCAGCTGGCCGATCGCATTCACGCCGAGACCCGGCTGGTCTGCCTGCAACTGGCCAACCCCGTGCTGGGAACCCTGCAACCGGTCCGCGAGGTCGCCGACCGCTGCCACGCCGCCGGAGTACGACTCCACTGCGACGCAACCCAAGCCTTCGGCAAGATCCCGGTCGATCTGACGCAACTCCAGGTCGACACCGCGGCGATCAGCGGGCACAAGATTTATGGTCCGAAGGGGAGCGGCGCGATGTACGTCCGCCGTGGCCTGCCGCTGGAACCGATCGGTTTCGGGGAGTCGCGCGAGATGGGCTTGCGCCCCGGCTCCGAAAACGTACCGGCCTGGATCGGTATCGGCGCCGCCTCGGCAATGGTGGGCCGCTGCGCCGAGGACGCCGCCGCGAGACTGGCGGCACTCCGCGATCGCTTCGTCGACCAACTGCGCGCCGCCCTCTCGCCAGGGCCAACGGTGTTGTGTGAGGAGAGCCTCAAGCTGCCCAACACCGTCGCCCTGGAGATGCCGATCGAGTCGAGTCGCATCCGGCGGGCGGCACGCCAACTCGTCTTCGCCACCGCCCAGTCGGCCGCCCCGCCCGACGAGGTCACCCGCGCCCTGCGGGCGGTCCGCCGAAGCGACGCGCAAATCGGCCGGACCCTCTGCGTCTCGTTGGGTTGGACAACCAGCCAGGAGGAGATCGACCGGGCCGCCGATCGGCTGGCCGAAGCGGTCGATACCGCCGGTCAGTGAACACCGCCAGCCGTAGCTGAAGTCGCAACGACTTCGGGTCTCCCCAGGCGGGCGGGTTGTCTTCTCAGGCTCGACCCGGGCGATTTCTTTACAACCAACTGCACCCCTCCGGTGGTAAGCCGGCCCGGCAGCAACCCGCTGCATCTCCTCCCAACCCTTCGCTGGCCTGCCGACCAGCCCCGAGTGCGATCGGCCCTCCAAACGACCGTCGGGTCTCCCTGCCCCGAAAACCGCCGGATTCGAGCCCCAGACGACCGATTTTCAAAAAAAAATGCCGCGACCCAAGGTGGACACTTGGGATTTCGCCAATAACCGGCTGCCTAAAAAGTGGGCATCTCGCCGGCGACTCGGCGGCAGGCAGCCCTGCGCAGAAACCATGCACGTCAGTTCGTTTTCCCTAAGTTGTTTTGCTAGCACGGCTTGGTGAGATCGGTTTGACGGGGTCCGAGGATGGCGGCACAGCTCGGACGCCCCCGTCACCACGCGAAGGAAAGGCTATCTGGACCATGCCGCAACCAGGATCGCTCCATTCGTCCCGTCATTTGAATTCAAGTCAAACCGGGGCGGGATCGGACAGAATCAACTCCCCGCTGCCGCAACGGCCGACGCTCCGATTGAAACTGCCCTCGGTTGATCCAGACTTACCGTTGGAGGAGCGGGTGGCGGCGGCACGGGATTTGGCGATGGAGGTGTTCGCCCAGACGGGCAGCTGGGTCGTCTTCTTTCGTGAGATGCTCGGGGCCACCGGCGTCTGCACCAAACTGTTTCCAACCCCGGAGGAGCGCCGGTACTTCGAATCGACTGAGGTGTACGCGGAGCTGCAGGAGATCATTGCGGTCCTGCGGGGCCAGGACCCCGACAAGGCGGATGCGGCGGAGCCGGAGAAGGTGGTCACGATTCGCCTCCCGATCAGCCTTCACCAAACGCTCGCCTCAGAGGCGGAAACACTCAACCTAAGCGTCAACAAGCTCTGCATCAGCAAGTTGCTGCAAAGGATCGACCGGCGATTCATCCCCGACCAGCGGGGCAAGGTTCCAGGGCGGAAGCCGGGCCCCCAATTGTCTTGGCTGAACGACGAGACGGACGTGGAGCCGGATATGGAGTCAGACATGGAGGCCGGCGGCTAAGGATCGTGCGGGAAAAAAGTGTCCGGTATCTTTTAGGGACTCGCACTCCGGGTGCTTTGCACAAAAGGTATCGAGACCGAGCCTAGCTCAACTCGACCGTTCCCCGCTAAGCTGAGGTGGCGGTCGCCAATCCGCCGTGGCCCGTCGCCCACCTCGCGACCCCCATTCTCCGTTTCTCGACGATCCCCCGCCTCTCCGGTCCCGCATGCTCACTGCCCCCTCCTTTCCGAGCTCCCGTTCCGCGATCGCAGGCTTCGGTGTCACGGAGCTGGCCGCACAATTCGGTACGCCGCTGTACGTTTACGACGCCGCGGTGATCGACCGCCGCATTGCGGATCTGGCCGCCTTCGACACGATCCGGTACGCGCAGAAGGCCTGCAGCAATCTGGCGATCCTCGATCGGATGCGTCGACAGGGGGTGGCGGTCGATGCGGTCAGCGCCGGGGAGATTCGTCGCGCGATCGCCGCCGGTTATGCCCCCGAAGTTCCCAAGGACGAGCTCATCTACACGGCGGACCTGTTCGATCGCGAGTCCTTGGATTTGATCCTCGAGCATGACATCGCCGTGAATTGCGGTTCGCCGGACATGATCAGCCAGCTCGGGGAGCGTCGCCCCGGTACGGACGTCACCCTGCGGATCAACCCTGGCTTCGGGCATGGGCACAGCCAAAAGACGAACACGGGGGGGGAACAGAGCAAGCATGGGATCTGGCACACCCAGATCGAGGAGTGTCTGCGCCGCGCCGACCAGTATGGTGTCACCGTCACTGGGCTTCACATGCACATCGGCTCGGGGACCGACTTGCAACATCTCCGCCAGGTCTGCGAGGCGATGCGGCGGTCGGCGTTGGAGGTGGGGCGAACCGTGCGGACGATCAGTGCCGGCGGCGGACTGCCGGTGCCCTATAGTAGCGATGAATCGTACGTTGACCTTGAGGAATACTTCCGGCTCTGGGACACCACCCGCAACGAACTGAGCGAACATTTCGGCCATCGGGTTTCACTGGAGATTGAGCCGGGACGCTTCTTGACCGCCGAGTGCGGTTACTTGATCGCGGAGGTTCGGAGCGTCAAGACGATGGGGGAGAACCTGTTTTATCTGGTCGACGCCGGTTTCAATGATCTGGCCCGCCCCGTCATGTATGGCGCCCATCACCCGATCTCGATCTGTGGGCGCTGTGGCGAGGCCGCGGACCGCGACCTGGAACAGGCGATCGTCGGCGGGCCGCTGTGCGAATCCGGCGATATCTTCACCCAGCGTGAAGGGGGCTTCGTCGACTCGCGGTTGCTGCCGACAGCGAGCGTTGGTGATTTCGTCATCATGGAAAACGCCGGAGCCTACGGCTTTGTGATGGCGAGCAACTACAACAGCAAGACCCGAGCCGCTGAAGTGCTTCTCGAAGGGGGCGCGGCCAAACTCATCCGCCGCCGCGAAACCTTCGAAGACCTGGTACGCGGCGAAATCATCCCCGACTGAACGCCTCTTCGGAAATCCCCTCGGCTCTGTCCGAAAACCCTGGATCACGCCATCTAGCCCGAGCTGTAGGCGCTATCCCCTCGGGCCCTGGACTGGGTGGCCAAGGGTGCGCCGAGCCCGCCGGGGTCGGTTTGTCACACCGTGCCCGTCAGTTCGCTGAGCTGCACCGGCCCCCGGTCCCGGCTGTCGATGGAGATCGGCACATTGTCCCCGACCAAGAAGCACTCGCTCGCCCCGAGTGTCATCGGATAGACGCTCCGATCGTGCCCCCGGCCGAGTCGGAATTCGATCGACCGTTCGACCCGCAGCCGCTCCAGTTGCCAACCGCTTCCCGACCGCGGCCGGAGGGCCACCGGCGCGAGCTCGCTGACCGGCGGCGAACCAAATGGAGCGGACCGGCCACCGGAGAGCGACCTCGAGGGAATCTCGATGACGGTTGCTTGGTCCGCGACGCGAACAAGATGCGCCACGACGCCGTCGGGGCGCCAGCAAACGACTTCGAGCTGTCCCGTGCTGCGACAGCGGGCTTCAGCACGCACTGTGATCCGGTCGACCGGCTCCAGCTCGCGGGTGACCGACACGTTTTCGGGAACATCGTCGAGCACCGGGGAGGGCCGGTCACGATCGTAGACATTGCGATGGCGGTAGACCAACCACTCCCCCGCACCGACCCGCTCGGTGTCTGCCACGCCAGGGTGGAACCAACGCGTTCCGGAACGCCGCCAGCGGCCCGATCCGGGAAAAGGTGTCCAACGTGAAATCGTGCGATGAGAATCGAAGTCGACCGGGATTTGGGGAATCGGCAACTCCGGCCGGTCTTCCAATCGGCCCCCCTGAACCGTCAACCGGTTCCCGTTCTGCCCGTTCCTCTCGATGTCAACGACCATTCCCGGCAGGGCGAACAGGCGTTTGACCCGCGGCCGCGAGTTGCCGCCGAGGGCGACGAGGTCGCCGAGGCGAATACCATCCCGGGAGCCGCTGTTGACTTTGACAACATCGCCCGGGAAAACGGGACCGTCCGGGGTCGGCAGCGATTCGCCGCAGTGCCAGCAACGAAACGAGTCCTGGCCCAGGACAACCGCCGCCAACTGGACACGGATCGTGATCCCGCAGTTGGGGCAGGTGGTGGTGCGGTGGTCGGCGATCAGGGTCGGGACCATCGAGGTTCCGGTGACCCGGAAATGTTGGGGATCGCTGCGTTCACCCTCCACTTCCCAGCGGCATCCGCCCAGAGTGCCCAACGCGCAGGAGAGCCCGGCCAGGCGGAGCCATTGGCGTCGGTCATGGCGGGGGGGGATCATCGGTCGCTTCCGGATCTCTCTAACGTGCCGCGGCCATGATGGTTATACTTGCCGATCGCGCCGCATCGCCGGTGAATCGTCATCCATCCTATCGAGTTTCCTTGATTTCGCCCCCGCCGAATGTCCGAAACGACCGTGACCGAACATGCCCGTGCGAGCCATGAACCGCCCGTCACCGCCGACGACCAGCCCGTGACCGCCGACGACCAGCCCGTGACCGCGGATACGCTTTCGACGCGAGGACGGATGGGCAGGGTGGCCGGCGTTCGCGTGATCTCGACCGGTTCCTACGCGCCGGAGCACGTGGTCACCAATCACGACCTGGCCGCTCTGGGCTGTGACAGCGATTGGATCGTACGTCGCACTGGGATCCAGCAACGTCGGCGGGCATCGGATGACGAGGCGACCAGTGACCTTTGTTATGAAGCAGCGATGGCCTGTCTGCGGGAGGCCAACCTGAGCGCCGATGCAATCGATTTGATCTTGGTCGCCACCATCACCCCCGATCACCCCACCCCCTCGACCGCCTGCCATCTGCAGCGGCGGCTCGGAGCGCTCGCTCCGGCGATGGACGTCAACGCTGCGTGCGCCGGGTTCATGTACGCCATGGTGACCGCGGCCCAGTTCATCGCGGCGGGCAACAGCCGCTATGCTCTGGTCGTCGGTGCCGACTTGATGAGCCGCACAGTCAACCCCGACGACAAGAAGACGTATCCGTTGTTTGGAGACGGCGCCGGGGCGGTGCTGATGACCGCCGATGACACCGATCCAGACCCCGGCAGCAGCCCTGCGTCGGGTCCCGGCCTGCTGGCGTACCAGATTGGCAGCGAAGGGTGCGGGGGTGAAATGCTCTGCATCCCCGCCGGTGGCACCCGCCAACCGCTGACCCCCGAAGTCTACGAGGCTGGCCACCAATACCTGACGATGGACGGCCGCAATGTATTCAAGTGGGCGGTGCGGGTGTTTGCGGAAAGCGCCAAACAGGTCCTTTCCACCGCCGGTGCCACCCCGGAACAACTCGACCTGGTGATCTTGCATCAAGCCAACCAACGGATCATCGATTCCGCCGTCGCCGACCTCGCCCTGCCCGCGGAGAAAGTCTTTGTCAACCTCGACCGCTACGGCAACACCTCTGCCGCCAGCATCCCCCTGGCGTTGGACGAAGCGGTCCGCCAGGGACGCGTCCGGCGGGGCGACCTGGTGCTGCTCTGCGGCTTCGGCGCCGGTCTTGCCTGGGGTACCGCCCTGATTCGCTGGTGAGTTGGGTCCGCTGGTGCCCTCACGCCCCGCGCGGCGCGAACGAAAATCCTGTGCGGTTGGCAAAGAACGCCAGCGGGTTGTCATAGACGATCTTCTTGATGCGTGACTCAGCGTGGCCTCGTCGCCGGAGCTCAAAGATCAGGTCGGGGACGGCGGTCGGCTTGCTCGGCCCCCAATCGCCGGCGGAGTTGGCCAATAACCGCTGGCCGCCAAAGCGCTCAATCATGTCGGCCGCACGCTCCGGGGTGCACTTGGTGACTGGGTAAAGCGTCATCCCGGCCCAGAACCCACGATCCAGCACTTCTCTGATCGTGTGCTCTTCGACATGATCGACCAATACCCGCCCCGGATCGACGCGAGAGTCGGCGGTCAACATGTCCAGGATCATCCGCGTCCCCTGGTACTTGTCTTCCAAGTGCGGTGTGTGGATCAGGATTGGCTGCTGGTGCTGCACCGCCAGGTCGACATGTTCGAGAAAGATTGTGGCTTCGTTCTTGGTGTTCTTGTTGAGCCCGATTTCGCCGATCCCCAGCACGTTTGGGCGATCGAGGAACTCGGGGATCATCGCGATCACCTCTCGGGAAAGCGAAACGTTTTCAGCTTCTTTGGCATTGATGCAGAGCCAGCTGAAGTGCTGGATTCCGTAGGCCGCGGCGCGTTTTGGTTCGACCTCGGTGAGCTGTCGAAAGTAGTCCCGAAATCCGTCCGCGCTACCGCGATCGAACCCGGCCCAAAATGCCGGCTCACTGATCGCCACACATCCCATCCGGGCCAGCGTCGCGTAGTCGTCGGTGATCCGGGAGACCATGTGGATGTGGGGGTCGATGTAGTCCATGGCAAGCGAAGTTGGGCGTGGGTGCGGGGGAGGAGGCGGCTTGGCGGAGCAATCGCTGGGCTGGGGAAGGGATGACGAATCGCTTAGGATCGTGCGGGAAAAAAGTGTCCGGTACCTTTTGCGAGGGACTCGCCCTCGGGGTGCTTTGCACAAAAGGTACCGGACACTTTTTTCCGCTCATTGCTTAGAGGCTCATCTGCTGGCGCCAGCCGGGTTCGTAGTCGCGGGAGAAAAGTAGCTGCAGTGTCGCGGCACGATCGGGGGCGGTCTCGAGCAGTCGTCGCAAGGCCTCCTCGAGCAATTCGCGCCGCCGCTTGGCATCCTCCTCCAGCGGGGCGACCTCGGTGGCGGCGCGATCGATTCGATCGAGGCTAGCCGCGACCTCGAGCAGCTTCGCTCGAACTTCCAGGAAAGATTCCTCCAACACGGCAGTGGCAGTTCGCGGTTGAGTCGGCATACGGATTCAAGCGGGAATGGTGGGGAGGCGGTCAGCGGACTTGAACAGCCATCGTACGGGTTTTCCAACCGAGCGTGGGGACGGCATTATAGCGCAATTCGGCTGGCCCGATCGAGCGTCGGTGGTTTTCCGGTTCTGTTGACGCGGCCGGTAGCAGTCGTAGAGGTTCTAACCCCACGGTGGCGGGCGGCTCGACCTTTTCCGACGCGTGCAATCGTTTGTGAAAGCTAGAGTTCGTCGGGCTCGCGCGGGATGGGCTGTTGAAGCGCGGTCCGTTCAATTGGGGACAATCGGAGATTTCCGATGCATGGGCTCGAACTGACCTTCAGCACGCTCGCCAAATCCCGTAACCAAGCGGCCATTGATGTGCTGCACACAGCGCTGCTGCAGGAGGACCGCTCGACGCGTCGACGGGCCCTTGAAGCGCTGCTCTACCGGAGTGAACCTCATTGCCGTCATCTGGTGCTCGCATATTGGAACCGGCTGCAATCCGAGGACATTGAACTGATCCGCCAGCAGAAGAACTGGCTGGAACCGGCGATTCGGCAAGGCTTGCGTCAATCCGATCCTGAGGTCGGCACGGCCATCACGGCCGCCCGACAACTCGAGCTGCTCTCCGCGATCCCAGGGATCATCGCGGTCGCCGAGTCGATTGAAAGCGAAGCGGCATGCTGGGTCGCGACCGACGCGGTCGAGGCGATGACGATCCCTTTGGGACGCGACGCCCGCTTGGATCGCGATCGGCCCACCCTTCGGAGCCCGACCCTGTCACGGTTGGCAGAGTCGGTCCGACAATTCGCGGAGCACAGGAATGAGGCCCTGCTGGATGCGTTTCTCAGCGTCACGACCTGGGGCGACAGTGAACTCCGCCACCTCCTGGATCCCGATTCGCCCGCTGCCGGAACCCTGCTCGCACGGATGGCAAGCAGCGACAAACGGCCGGTGATCGAATTGTTGACCGGTTTCATCCGCCGCCGAATCCTGCCGGAGGGGATCGCGAAAATCCTTGCCGAACGCCAAGATCCACCGTTCCGCGACGCCTTATTGCAAGCGATCGGAGCGGAACCCTGCCCAAGCGTCCTCCGCAACCTCAAACGGATCGGGTTGCCGGAGTGCTGTCGTGGGGGTGAGTCGTTGTTGGAGGAACTGCAGCCGGACGGGCGTGCCGCACTCGTTCATGTGGCGGCAGTGACCGACGCGGATCCGATTCGAGCGATGCATCTGACCTGCGGCGTGATTGAGCGGGGAAGCGCCGGGTGCGAGCAGGCCGCGGCATCGGCGCTCTCCCACTGCGAGGTCCCCGACGGCGAACTTTGGGTGCGGGCAGCAGCGCTCGTCGCCGATGGGGACCCCGAACGAATCTGGCGCCACGAGAACGCTCGCTTGCTCGAGCGTTTCATCCGCTTGCTGGATCATTCCAATCCGAGCATCGTCCGCAGCGTTCGCCGCTTGTTGCAACCACTCTATTTGGACCAAGTATTCTCTCGGTTCGACGCACTCCGTCCGAGAAGCCGTCGCCGGCTGGGTCGGGTGGTCCAAATGGTTGACCCGGCGGCGGTGGAGCGGTTGCGGGAAAAACTGCGCCACCCGGTCCTGGAACAGCGACTCAAGGCGATCTCCGCCGCCGACGCGCTTGCTGTCGTTGATCTCCTGGTCGATGCCTTTCGCCCGATTGTCCGTGCGGACCATCACGAAGCCCGCCGTCGGGCCGCCCAGGTTCTCGCCGACGCCGAAGGGGAGGAAACACTGCAAATCCTCCGCGAGATGACCGCGTTTCCTGACAGCACCGTTCGTGACACAGCGATCGATGGGCTCGCCCGTCGTGAGGCACGAATCCAAGCAACGTCGCCCCAGGTCTCCCCATGATCCTTACCTTCACCCCAGCACTGATAGCAAATTCGCGGGTGGGAGATATCAGCCGCCAACTCCGCGCCGAGGGGGGCGGAGCCCATGATTGGTCGGTGCAAATCGCGTTCATCCTGATTCCCGTGGCCGCAATCGGGCTGGCGTGGGTCTTCTATCGCTTCTACAGCCGGCCCCCGGCAACGGTCAACACACCGTTCGGAATGCTCGCGGAAATCAGCCGCGCCCACGAGATCTCTCCCGCCGGACGTCGCCTGCTGGAGCGGATCGCCGAACGTGCCGAGTTGGATCAACCCGCCCGCCTGACAATCGGGACAGAACCATTCGATCAGGCGGTCGCGGCAGCCGAGCAACGTCGCCGACTCGACCCCCGCGAGCGAGAAAGACTCAAGCAGATCCGCAAACGCCTGTTCGCCGAATGACCCCTCCCCGGCCGATCAGGAGGGCTCCTCGGGACGGTGCGACGAAAGTGCATCCTGCACGGCGCGGTAACGCTCGAGCATCGCATCGAGTTGCCCCGCGAGCCGCTCCAGGTCGCGACCGTTGTCGATCGATTCGCTAAGAATCGGCTGCAGCCATTCCTGCATCAGATGGAACTGGCCTCGAATCATATCGGCCAGCACGCGGGGTACCTTGTGCTGCACAACAATCGGCTTGTCCGCCGGTGGTTCCGCCTGCCGCTCGCTGATCCGTTCCAGTTGATCCCCGGCGGCCTGCATCGTTTCGGCTAGCCGTTCTCCGGAAGCCAGCAAGGTTTGCCGGACCGCGTCGAAGCGAGCATCCATTCGTTCCTCGGCAGCCTCCTTTCCGACGGCGATTGCCCGGGAGATCACTTGCCGAATCGATTCCAACCCGTCCCGCATCGATGCCAACTGCCGCATCAACTGCGCTGCCTGGTCTTCGCTGTCCATCCCTGACATCCGCACGCTTTCCACATAAGCGTATTTGATCGCGTCCCAACGCTGCTGCTCCTCGGGCGTCAGGATCCCCAACAGTTCCTTGAACTTCAAGACGTTCGCTTCGTTATCGGTCGTCAGCGTCTGCGCATCCTGTTCATAGCTGCCGACGATCAGCGACTGCAGTTCCGCGTCGTTCATCACCCCGGCGACTTTTTCAGCGATGCGATTCATGTTCCGGTAACTTCCCTGCAGCTTGAACGGCGGTTCGGTACGATATTCGTCGGCCTGGGCAGCGCTGCGAATGTACGCCCGGTTGACGCGCAGCACGACGTCGCGGACGCGAAGCAGCTTTCGAATCACCTCGAACATCTCGCGGACCTGATCGACCGACAAATTGCTCCGCAGCTCGATCCCGTCCAGAGTGTCGCGTTCGGCGGCCAGGATGATCGCTCGGGCATCCTCCGGCGGGGCGGTCGACAGCGGCGCCAGTACCGGGTTGCTGGTCAGACAGTTCTCCAGATAGCTCATTTCGAACGCATCGGCCGCGTTCCCAATGATCTCGCCCAGGTTATAAACGTCGGCCCGGTTGGAGAGCATGTCGGGGATCTGGAACCGATGACCGCTCTCGGTATACGGATTGCCCGCCATCACGACCGACACCCGGCGTCCCCTCAAGTCATACGTGCGGGTCTTGCCGTCGCGGACCCCTTCGATCTTGCGGGTCGCGTCACAGAGCGAAATGAACTTCTGCAAAAACTCGGAATGCGTGTGCTGGATGTCGTCTAAATAAATCATCACGTTGTCCCCCATCTCGAGCGCCAAGTTCAGCCGCTGGACCTCCTCCCGCGCCGCGGCGTTGGGAGCCTCGGCCGGATCGAGGGAGGTGACGCCGTGACCGATTGCCGGACCATTGATTTTCATGAACACGACACCGAGCCGATTGGCGACGTACTCCATCAACGTCGTCTTGCCATAGCCCGGGGGGGAAATCAGCAGCAGCAGCCCCATCCGGTCGGTCCGCTTGTTCTCCCCCGCCGCCCCCATCTGCTTGGCGAGGTTGTCCCCGATCATCGGCAGGTAAACGTCATCGAGCAATCGATTGCGGACGAAGCTCGTCAACACCCGGGGCTTGAACTCCTCGAGCCGCATCTGTTCACGTGACCGATCCACGATCCGGCTCTTCGCTTCATGCAGTCGCCGGAACCGCGGGACGACGTTTCGACGATAATGCCGGACGCGGCCGAGCAACTCGTGGTAGTGAATCGGCATCGACCCGGATCGAATGCGGGAATGGTGGCCGGCCAGCGAGTTGACCGTCGTCGCCACCTCCGCCTCCACGGTGCGAACGTTTTTAACTCCTTCGGCAAGCACCAACCATGCGAGCTCGTCGCGATAGCCGATGGCCGGGTCGACCGGATCGTCCGCGGTCTCCGATTCGAGGAAGGCTTCGGCCCAGTTCCGCGCCAAGACAAACGCGCGTCGCGGGTCGGCTTCGTGATGCTTCAACGGTGTCGACAGCAAGCGATCACGATCGACTTCAGGGATCGCCCCGACGAAAGCGTTCCATAATTTGGCCGCACGGCCGCTTGCGATGAACGTTCGGGGACGGCTGATCAATTGCGCGAAAAGGTAATCCGCGATCCGCTCCGACGTCACCTCCCTGCCGAACAATGGTCCCCACTGCTCCTGGTCGGCGCCCGCCAGTTCGGCCAACCGCTCGTGAAATTCCCGCGCCGGCCGGGCGTCCGGATACGCCTTGGCGAGCTTGGCAAAGCCGGTGATCCAATCGGTCATCGTCTTCCGTTCCTTCGCCGCAAGCAGCTTCACGAACCACAACTGGGACGCCGCCCGCAGGTCCGGCGGATATCGAAGCAGGCCGATCGACGCGTCGATCTCGAGCAGGCGCCGCAGGATTGCCGCCGCGTCATGGTCGTGGACTCCCTTGGCGTAGCCTTCGTCAAACCGTCCTCCAGCCCGCTGCTGAACCCAGCCCGCATCAACCGCTTTGGCATCGACCGCTTCACCACGTTCACGCAACGCTTCGAACAGGTCCACGGCCAAGTACTCACCGCGGTACACCTCCCCGTTTTCGCTAACGAGTTCCTGGTTCCACAGTTCGCGTGCTTCGGCCAACGCTGGATCATCGAGCGGCTGGAAGTATTGCGTCCCGGTGAGGTGCAAACAGAGTTCGTCGCCCCGCAGCACCGTCGTCAGATCGAGCGGCTGTGTGTTGACGGCAAACCGCTGAGTCCCCAAGCGAATCAGCTCGCCGCCGTCCTCGTACAAGTCCTGACGATCTCGCAGCTGCAGCGTTGCATCCTCGCGAATCGTCTTCAGCCGGCCCTGCAAATCCTCGACCCGAACAGCATCATCGAGCTCCCCGAGTTGCCCAATGATGCCCCGAATCTTTTCGACCATCAGGTCGCCGGCAAAGTAGGCGGCGATCTCGTCAGTCGATTCCATGGAACGCACGCGGGTGTCGATCCCCTTGAGAATCCGATCCGCGGCCGCGGCCAACGATTCGGCACGCCGGTTGCGCCGTTCGACAAGCTGCACCTTCCGCGATTCAAACGCCGCGTAGACATCGTCCCGCCGCTGAGCCAATTGAATGATGAAGTCATCAAACTCGGCGAATCGGCCTTCCAGTTCCTCCAGTTGGACCATCACCTTGGTGAGGTACTCGTCGCACTTTTCCGGTGAGTCACAGACATCGAGATAACCGGACGTGGTTTGCTCAAGCAGCCTGAGTTGCGAGGCGAATTCGGCCCTGCCTTCGACACTGACCAATTCGGTGATGCGACCCTTGAGTCCGCTCCGGACACGATTGAGCGACGCAAAGACGTCACCGATGGCGTCGATGATCTCGGTTCGCTCGGTGGCATCGTCGATCCGCAAGTTGCTCACTGTCTCGGTCAGCAGCTCCAGTTGGGCGCCGGCCTCATCGATCTGGTCCTCCAGTTGCCGGGCCTCGGAAACGGTCTTCACCTCCCCGATCCGGCCGTCTGCTTGGGCAACCCGATCGCGGTAGGGGTCGAGCGCCCCGGGGGAAAGCAGGAAATCGACACAGCGATGACTGAGCCGCTGAGCCCGCTCCGCCGTCGTCTCCTCCAGCCGCTCGACCACTTCCGTGTCGACATACTTAAGTTCCCGGAGCCCCAGGGCGTGCCCGCGCTGCTCGCGCAGCTTTGCCAATGCCGACACAAAGTCGTCGATCGATTCAAACCGGCCGCGGTCAATCTGTTTGATCAGCTCATCGACGGCTGTTCGAACCGCCTCGGTCTTGGCTTCCGTGTCGCGCCGAATGCGGACGACCTTTTCGAATTCCTCGGTCGCCGACTCCGCGGTCTCGCGGATCTTTTGCAGCGGCTCACTGAGCCGTTCCGTTTCCGGCTTGTCGATCCAGAAGTAGCTGTCGAGAATATCCGCCGCCCGCTTGGCCAGATCGACGTACAAGCCGTCGTAGCTGTCGTCCTTCTCGACTAACTGCAGCAACTCACTGGATTCCGCCATGCACCGCACAATTTCCTTGTTGCCGATCTTGAACAGCAGCGAATCGGTTTGGTTTTCCGGGACATGGTCCAGGCTTACATAGGGTGTTTGCCAGATCTGGATCGCGTGGTGCTTCTGCGGCTCCTCCTGGGCGCGGAAGCAAACCATTTCGCCGCCGGAAAACAGCGTCTGTCCGTGGCAGATCAGCGGCGTATCGACACTTTGCCGGATCAGGTTGTAGCGGAGTTGGACGTAGGTGCCGGTGTCCGGGTTGTAAAACAGGTATAGGTAGTCTTCCCCGTTTGGCGCCGCGACGGTGCGTTGAAACCGCATGTCGCTCAAGCCGTGGTCGAAACGTTTGAAGTCGCCGGTTTGCAGGTAGTACCCACCGGGAAAGATCAAGCCTTGGTCCCCCGGCAGCATTACGCAGGCATGTTCGATTTCGTCCAGCCGCATCGCCTGGCCGAGCTTGCCGTTGTAAACCAAATAGCGGGTCGCCGACTCCTGATAGGGCCGGATCTTCAGCAGCACCAAATTGCCGACGACGGCGTAGTGGATCTCGGCGTCATCGAGTGTCTGATCGGGATTATCAACGGGTTCGCTGTATATCCCTTCGCCGCTCTCGGTATTGTTTTCGATTTTGATCGAGAGATCACCGCCGACGGTTTCGACAAACACGCGGTCCTCGATCGAGACGTGCGGGTGGGATCCGTAGTGATGTTGATCTCGGGTCGTCCGTTTCCAGTGGAATTCGTGTTGCTCCGGATCGCGGACCTCATGTTCACTGCGGTTGTCGAGATATTCCAGATGATCAGCGGCGATCCGCCATTTGAACGACTTGATATCACGGGGGGTGTTGCCGACGCTAAACACCATGTGCAGCATCGGCCCATCACGGAAGAAGCGGGCGAAGGTGGTGTGCTTGTAAAAGCGATACAGTTCGTGGAAATCACTTTGGAAACGCTCGTCGCGAATCAGCTCGAGCGGTTCGCTGTGAAATTGCTGTGACTCAAAGCGGTATAGCGCGAACACGTCTTCGAGCTGAATGTCCGTCTTGAGTCCAAACTGGACGTTGTAGCCAAAGAGAAATCGCTCACCGACGGAAACGAGGTCACGGGGAATGCAGTTGTGCTCAGTCGTGACCCGTTCGGTCGCCAGCAACCGGGTTTCGACATTGCCGAAGACCTCGGAACGCTCGTCGTTGAGACGCTTGAGCCGTTTGCGCAGGTCGCCGGCGGCATCCCGCAAACGATGGCGAAGGACCTCATAGGTCCCGGCGGTGAGCTGCGGATCAGCCATGGCGAATGCGACTGGGGGATTGGGACGACGGTGTGGATGGAATGCAGCGTGCCTGGGCGGAACAATCCATCACGCTTGCTTGCCGTTGCCCGCGGCGGCTGTCGCGTTCAGCAGACGCCCGGCCTTTTCATCCACGATGTTGGCGGTCCCGGCCATGTTCAACAAGCTCGCCAACTGGCTGCGGACGTCATCGGTGTTCGCCATTCCCATCATCTTGGCGATCAGCGCCGCGATCGACAGGTCCTTGACGCCATCGGTGTCGAGGTTGAACTGGTGGATCAATTCCGCGAGTTGCTCGCGGAAGTATTCCGCGTTGCCGTCGAAGAAGGTGTCTTTGATGTCGGTGGCGACCTTGCTGTTGTAGACGAACCGGTCGATCGCCTTGCCCCCTTTGACCGCCGAGGTGATCTGATCGAAGAACTCGCCGTCGCCGCCGACGATATCGATGCGGGCACTTCGGAGTGCATCGCCGACCACGCCCGCCTGGCTTTCGGCGATCCCGCGTTGCGCATCGATCGCCGCGATTTCGACGTCCTTGTCTTTCTCGAGCCGGATCTTGAACTCCTCGTGGTCCTTGCCGACGCCGTCGAGTTGCTTCATCGCCTCGGCCTTTTCCGTGATGCCGACCGCCTCGCTGTGGTACTTCTCGCGCGTGACATTCGCTTCGGCCATTCCTTCTTTTTCGAGCGCGTCGGCCTTGGCCTCCTGGACCTGGGCCTCGGCCAGTCCCGTCGCGGCGGTCTGAGCGGTTTCGGCTTCGGCCAGCATCTTCGTCGCGGCGGTTTCTTTCTCGGCCGCGTCCCGGTTGGCCTCGGCCTCGATGCGAATCTTTTCGGCGAGCAGTTCGCTGGCCTCCTTTTCGGCCTGGGCCAGTTTCGTCTGGCGGATTCGCTCCTCCTCTGCCTTCGCCTCGGCGGCGACCACCTGAACCCTCTTTTGGCGATCCGCGCCGGCAAATTCTTCGGTGTCCTTGATCCGCTCCTGTTCCTCAACGACCGACCGTTCGACGGCGACTCGTTCGCGGATCACCTCCTGGATGTTTCGCTTTTCGACCTCGATCGCCTTGTCCTTTTCGACGTCGGCGACGCCGACGACACGGAGCCGTTCGGTCGCTTCCAGGTCGCGGTCCCGGACCACCCGTTCCTGCTCGACCCCGTCGGTCTTTTCCTTGTTCCGCTGGGCGACCAGGATCTGTCGGTCCATGTTTTCTTCGGCCACCCCGATCTCTTCCTGGGTGACGATGCGGGCCCGTTCCCGTTCGAGCCGCTGTTCTTCCTCGACCTTGGCGGAGGCGGCGCGTTCGCGGGCGGAGATTTCGGCGATCTCGCGCTGTTGCTTCTCCACCGCCTGGACCCGCTGCCGCTCCAACTCCAGGATCGTTTCTTCTGCCTCGACATCCTGCTTTTTGAGAACCTTTTCCTTGTCGCGGGTGAATTGGTTCTCTTTGACCTTTTCGGTTGCGGTCAACTCGGTGATCTTCTTGATCCCTTCCGCGTCCAGGATGTTGGACGGGCTGAGCATCTCCAGCGGTGTCTGTTCGAGGTAATCGATCGCCGCGTCGTCAAGCCGGTATCCGTTGAGGTCGGTTCCGATGACCTTCAGGATCTCGTCCTTGAATTTATCGCGCTGGTCATAAAGGTCGACAAAGTCAAAGTGTTTGCCGACGGTCTTGAGGGCCTCGCTGAACTTGGCGTCGAACAGTTCCCGGAGCGTATCGATTTGGCTGCAGCGTTTGGCCCCGATCGACTGAGCGACCTCCTTGACCTCTTCCATCGATTTGTCGACGCGGACGAAGAAGGCGACCTTGATGTCGGCGCGAATGTTATCGCGACAGATCAAGCCCTCGGCGCCCTGGCGATGGATCTCGAAGCTCTTGAGCGTCAGATCCATGAATTCGTACTGATGGACCATCGGCACGACCCACATGCCGTCGCCGGAAGCGACGCGGAGTCCGCCGCTGCCGGAGCGGACGATCGCCTCGTCGGGTCCCACTTTGATATAGAACCGCTTGTAGGCGATGACAACGCCAAGCAGTGCGATCAGAAACAGGGCGATGACGAGCAGGCCGAAGTCCGCGAGGAGCGAATCGGTGATCATCTGGGCGATCATGGGTCTACCTTTGGGGCCGCAACAACCTTATAGACACGGCTGTCCGCGTCGTAAGCAACGATTTCGACGCGCGTGCCTTTGGGAAGGCATTCGCCGTCGGTCCGAATATTCAGGAGCAGCGGGGCCGCGTCGGTCGCGAAATTCGCCTGGCCGTACGACCGGTCGACCTCGCCGCTGGAAACGGTACAGGTGCGCCCAATCAGATCACCGGGTCCATACGTCTCGGCAGGTATAAAAATCCGATTGAGGGGCGCTGTCAAAAATTTTGTAATCCCGATTGCAATGACCCCGTTTCTGATCGCCAACAGCGAACTCGTCATCAACGTCGGCTCGTAGCGGCGGGTGTCGAAGCCGTACCAGAGGCCATAGGACAAAGCCCAGTAGATGACGATGAAGACCGCCAGCCAGAGGATCAACGGCAACCGTTCCAGATTCATCCACCGCAGCGTCGCCGCTCCAATGCCCCCCAGCAGTCCGCCATGGTTCGTCGTCTCGGGACTGAGATCCGTCTCCAGATCAAACAAGTCCCCGATTCCGGTACCGAAGTCGATCAACCCCAGCACCGCGATGAGCACATAGGCCACCAGCAAGCCGACCAAAACCGACGCCGGCCACACCGGACCGACGAAAATCTGCTCGATGAACTCGGTAAATCGCTGGCTCACGCGAACAAATCCGAACAAATGAGGAGGGCGGTTCAATCAACCGCAGTTCACTAGCTTATCGCCAGGGCCCGGAAAAATCCGCAACAGGGCGCCCGATTGGCGAAAAAAATTGCCACGGCGCCAGTAGCCGATCGGGCGTCGGTGCGACGGGGCGGGAGAGCTTGGCTGCTGGAAAGTATGGCTGGATCGCTTTTAGCGGCTGGGAGCGTCGAACGAGCGGCGTGGCGATCTTCGTCGACTTTGACGTTCGATCGGCTGGGGGAACCGGTGCGGGTTGCCGATGTCGGAGGGTAGCACCCGGGATGTAGGTGCCGGCCGTCGTGAGTCGACCCTCCGCGTCGATGTCACGAATCGTTTCGGCCAAGGTAGTGGCACGGATCGCCTCCACACGACACCACTCCAAGAAGCGAAGCCGAGCGTGTCCAAGACGATCCCGAGCTATTTGCGTATTCATCGCGGCCCCCGCCGCGAAGCTTCCCAGAACCCAACGGCGGCGTCCGACGGGTTGCAGCAGTTCTGGCAGGCCTACACCGAGGCGACCGGCTGGCGGGTCGATACTCGCCGAGTTCGCCGCGGTGTCGATCTGACGCTTCTGCCAGCGGTCGTGACCGATGGGATGAGCGGCGCCGACGATCTCGATGCGGTGCCGCCGGTCAGCCGGTCGAGCGCCGCCCAACTGGCTCGCGCCGCAACCGTGCTGGCGAAGCAACTGCATCGTTCGCAAGAGGCCATTCGGCGGCAGGAAGCAGAATTGGCGACACGGGCCGCGGTGATCGCCAGCGACGAGGATCGCGCCGACCTGGCGAGCCGCCTGGAGGCGATCCTGCGTGATGCGGCAACGGCCTGCCGATGCGATGCGGCGGCGCTGTACCTGCTCGATGACGACACCCGCTATTTGACGACCCGAGCGGTCTCTGGGCTGCCGGCCGACCGCTTGGGCGCCGCGCCCCGAGAACTGCGTGGCAGCCGCGCTGATCTGGAAGCGCTGGTCCAGGAAGTCGTCCTGATCGACGAGGCGACCGCCGGGGGAATCGATAGCTGGCAGTTCCCGGAGCCTTTCCCCGCTGGGGTCTGTGCCTCGGTCAATGAAGGGGATTTGCCGATCGGGACGTTGTGGTTGTTTTCGAACACACCGCAGTCGTTTGCTGAGCCAGAGCGAGCCGCAGCGCGAATGGCTTCATCGCACGTGGCAACAGAAATCGCCCGGGCAGCGGCCACGACGAACCGGCTCGACGTCAACACGGCCCGGGTGGCGATCGGGGACGCGGCCCAGTGGCAGTACCGCACGTTGCCCGTTTCCTCCGAATTGGCTCCAGGCTGGACCGCTGACGGGATGATCGAATCGAACCAGGAGTGGGCGATCGGCTGGCATACCTGGGACGTGCTGCCCGACGGCAGCCTGGTGTTCGCGCTCGCTGAAGCGGTGGACCGTTCGATGGCCGGCGGCATGGCGGCCGCCATCGCCCGCGCGGCCCTGACGGCACACTGCGGCTATCGACACACGCCGAAACAGTTGATCCAAAGGGTCGGCGATACCCTTTGGCAATCGAACTCCGGTGACCAACTGCTCTCGCTGTTGTACGCCCGCGTCGATCCTGAAACGGGAGACGGGCAAATCGCGACGGCGGGCAAGACTCAAACAATGATCGCCAGCCGTTACGGCTACCGGCCCCTGGCCGACGGACGTAGCGAGCCACTGGGGACGCATATCGATACCCGCCCCGCTGTCGAATCGTTTCGCCTTCTGCCCGGCGAAGCGCTGCTGGCCTATGGCGACGGCCTGGTGGCCGACGGCGCGAACCAACAACTACTCGGCGAAGCCCTCCGCGGAGCCATCCGACTCGGAAGCCAAAGCCCCCTCGCCGCAATCCGCCGTGTACTCGCCGACCGCCCGCTGAGGCACGAGCGAGGGGCAGGAGCGCTGGTGCGGGAGTAGTTGTCGGGTTTCGGGTTTCAGGTTTCGGGTTTCAGGTTTCAGGTTTCGGGTTTCAGGTTTCGGGTTTCAGGTTTCGGGTTTCAGGTTTCGGGTTTCGGGTTTCGGGTTTCGGGTTTCGGGTTTCGGGTTTCGGGTTTC
>CAYWXT010000066.1:0-23602 GCA_964462125.1 uncultured Pirellulaceae bacterium
GCCCCCAGACGAGAAATCCGAGCAGGGCGAGCGCGATCGAGCTGTAGGCAATAAACCGGTAGCCGAAGATGCCCTTATGGCTGTGGACACTGATCAGCTCGCTGATGATCCCGAACGCCGGCAGAATCATGATGTAGACCGCCGGATGACTGTAGAACCA
This sequence comes from uncultured Pirellulaceae bacterium, assembly GCA_964462125.1. Taxonomy (GTDB): domain Bacteria; phylum Planctomycetota; class Planctomycetia; order Pirellulales; family Pirellulaceae; genus JAWLFY01. The sequence continues at coordinate 161 of CAYWXT010000066.1, forward strand.
GAAGAAGTGCTGGTAGGTCACCGGGTCGCCATTGAATTCGGGGTCGAAGATCCCGATCTGCATCGCCCGCTCCGCGATCAGCAGCAACAGGGTGATCCCCAGTACCGGCGTCGCCAGCACCTGGATGATGCTGGTCGCGTAGGTGGCCCACAGGAACAGCGGCATCCGAAACCATGTCATCCCCGGCGGCCGCATGGTGTTGATCGTGACGATGAAGTTCAACCCGGTGAAGATCGAGCTGAACCCCAGAATGAACGCACCCATCGTCGCCAAGATGACGGAGGTGTCAGTCGTCGTGCTATAAGGGGTATAGAAAGTCCAGCCGGTGTCGAGACCGTTGGCGGACAACGCAACCAAGAAAAATATCGCCCCAAAAATCCACAAATAGAGGCTCGTCAGATTCAGTCGCGGGAACGCCACATCCTTGGCGCCCAGCATCACCGGTAGCAAAAAGTTTCCCAGGGCCGCCGGGATGCTCGGGATGATGAACAGGAAAACCATGATCGCGCCGTGCAGCGTGAATACCTGGTTGTAGACGTTGTTCGCCTGCGTCGCCTCGCCCGGCCAACCGTCGCTAAACAGCCAGCCGTCCGGAGTGAACAAGTGGAGGCGAATCCCGAGTGCCAATACGCCGCCAATCAAGAAGGAGCTCACCACGCCGACCAGGTACATCAAGCCAATACGCTTGTGATCCAGCGTGAACAGCCAACTCAGGACCCCCTTGGAGTTGGTCAGAAAGTTGTCACTTTCCGTGGGATAGCCCGGGTCGCGAACCTGGGTCGGAATCGATCCGGCGGACATATGTACTCGTCCCTGCAATGAAAACGGGAATCGCTCGAATGGGTTTGTCGTCAAACGGGATGACGGGACAATCGGGTCTGCTGTGTTTCAAGTCGCTACGGGGAACTGCTTTCGATGGGGAACTCGTTTGGACGGCCCACCGGTCTGGACGCCGGGCCACCGGGATCTACTCGGCCTCCGCAGGCTCCTCCGACTCCTCGGAAGGCTCCTCCGCGGTCTCCTCCTCGACGCCGTCCTCCTCCGACTCAGTTTCGCTGTTCTCGGAGAGTGTCTTCAAGTAGGCAATGATCGAATCGATGTCATCGTCGCTGAGTTGCCCCCGAAAACTGGGCATCACCGGGGGGAAGCCGGCGGTGACCTTCGCCTGGGGATTGAGAATCGATTCGCGAACGTAATTTTCGTCGGCCACCACTTCGCCGCCGGCGGTCAGCGGCCGCAAGCTGCCGTACACATTTTCGAAACTCGGGCCGGTTCGCTTCTTCCCATCGGTGGAGTGGCAACCCATGCAGCCGCGCTGCTCGTAAAGCTGCTTGCCCCACACCTCCGGGGCTATATCGCCGCGGGCGCTCTTCTCCTCGATCCAGGCATCGAGGTCTTCCCGCGTCTCGTGAACGACCACCACCGTTTGCATCGTGGAATGATCGGTACCGCAATACTCGGCGCAGTACAAGTCATAGAACCGGTAGCCGTCGGGAGTGAACTGGTAGGCATCGTAGTCCCAAGTACCGTCGCCGACCTCCTCCTCGGCCGCCGCCAGTTCTTCGTCGCTGACCTTCTCGCTCGCCATCGTGGCTTGGAACCACATCTCGTTATAACGCCCCGGGACAATGTCCTTCTTCGCGCGGAACGCCGGAATGAACAAGCTGTGAATCATATCGTTACTTCGCATCGTCAGCTTGGTCGGCTCGTCGACCAAGATATGCAACTCGGGATGCTTCGTCCCCCGTCCGTAATCCATCAACCAATTCCACGTGAACGCCTCGACCTGGACTTCAAAGGCGCCCTCCGGCGGGGTCCGCATGTCTAGAAAACTGAGTGATCCCTGGACGAACATCCACACCAACAAGAACGACGGCAGAATCGACCAGGCCAATTCCAACGGTGTGTTATGGGATTTTTGACTCTCCGCCTTCTCCCCCTTGCCCTTGAGATACCGGATGGAGAACCAGACCAAACAGAACACGATCCCAACGAAAAACACGAGACTGATCCACAGAATCATGTCGTATGTCCAGTCGACATTCTCGGCAAAAGTCGACGCTTTGTCGGGAAACCAAAAACTGTCGGGACTGTCTCCCAGAACCAGCGCGCTCAGCGGAATCGTGGACATAAATGAATTCATTTTTTCGTGTTATGGTAAGCGCCGAAATTCTGGACTCCAAGGCAACCCAATCCCGATGCGTCAAATGCCCGCATCAGGCTTGGGTATTTGTCACCGCAGGACCGTTGCCGGTCAGCCGCGGATCCCCCGACGAACCTCTCTCCCCCTTCTGTGCCCCGGTCCGCTTGCGTCCGACCCAATAGGGAAGCAGAAAAACCAACATTGCCACAATCGTCATCGCGCCCCCGAGCCGCATCAATTTCCAAGCCTGGGGAACGTAACTGTTACGGTCAGGATCGTAGGTGTAGCACCACAGCAGGAATTGTTGGACCGCCCCCCCCACGTTCCCCTCGCCCGCTTCGACCAGGGCTAATTTCACCTGATCGGGCGGGAAATTCACCTTCAGCGAGTAGCGGGTGATGATCCCCTCGGGCGAGACAAAGGCCAACATCGCGGGATGATAGTACTCGCCGGTTTGTTGATCGTAGTTGTAGCGGAATCCGAGCGCATCGGTGAGCCGTTCGATCACCGGCTGCGTGGCGGTGCAAAACACCCACCCCTGATCCGCCTGCGGGTGATTCTCTAACTGCCCGACATAGCTCCGCTTCGTCTCGGCGATCCGCGCCGTCGGTTCATGCGGGTCGATGCTGACGGTCAGCACGCGGAAGTCTTCGCCCAGCCGCAGGTCAAGTTCGGCCAAAGATTCCGTCAGGGCGGTGAGTTGGACGTTGCACAGCATCGGACAGGAGCTGTAGTTCAGCGTCACGATCGTCGGCAGCTCCCCGTCGAACCAATCACCGGTCCGCAAACGCTGCCCCTGCGAATCGGTCAATGCCAACTCGGGCGGAATCTCATCCCCGAGACGCTGTTCGACAGTAACGCCTTCGACCTCCCGGGGAATGCCGTCGTTCAGGTCAACGTCGGAACCGGCCTGAGGCGGCTGGGCGACCCCCGAGGTCGCAGCGATCCCCACAGCCCACGCGAAGGCGATCGCGAACGCCGCCAACCTGGGGAGATTCGCCCGAGGTCTAAACTTCGTCAGTGTTTTCGTTCGTTTCATCATTAATCTGTTCTGGTTCTCGGCTCAGCCGTTGAATTGCTTGGTCGACCGGGATCGTCACGCTACCGGTAGCCGGATCGACGCCGTATTCCGAGAGCTGGGCTCGCTGGGCTTCCAAGACTTGTTGCGGTCGACGGTACTCGCTGGCCGCTGACTTGGCCGCGTCGGTCCGTTCCGCCATCGCGTAGAACATCACCTGCACCGCCAAAGCCGTAACCGCGGTCACGATCACCGAGATCACCCCGACGATGGCGATGCGGGATACGTTCAGATCATCATACTGAGCCATGTCAGTCGTCTCGCTCGAATACTCGCAATGGAAAGGCTGATCAAATGTTCTCAAAGGCCAATGACTCGCCGAGCCGCGGATCCCGAACCGGGACGACCTTAGCTCCCCCCGCAACCCGCAGCATCAGTCCTACCATCAATGCTACCATCCCCAGCAAACAGAGCAGGCTCGAAACGATACCGACGGCGCCGCCGAATCCGTGCCCGGCTTCCGGCATCACGACCCAGTGCAGATCGATGTAATGAAACACCAGAATGTACAGGGCCCAAAAAAACATCACGTTCGGCCGGCGGCGAACATGCCGGCTCATGGTGCCGAACAACGGCACGGCCCAATGGAGGACAATCAGCGCCAACGAGACCGCCCCCCAAGGCGCGACTCGCCGGGTGTAGAACCAGACTGTCTCCTCGGGAATGTTCCCATACCAAATCAACATGTATTGGCTGAACGCGATGTAACCCCAAAAGCAGATGAAGCCGAAAATCAGCTTCCCCAAGTCATGGTAATGTTCTGCCGTCACCTCGTCCCGCATCGCCCCGGTCCGCTGCAACACAAACGTCAACACCGTGATCGCACAGTGCGCCGAAAGGACCGCACCTGTGAAGACGTACACCCCGAACATGGTGGAGAACCACATCGGGGCCAAACTCATCATCCAATCAAAGGCGGCGAACGTGGTGCAAAACGCGAACGCAATGACCGCCGGACCGCTGGCCGCCTGCATCCGTTCGGTCAGCGCAACGTTGCCGGTTTCGTCCTGGTCCCGGCTGCCGCGGAAGTACCAGACGGCCAGACCGGACCAGATCGCCAGATAGATCACCGATCGGATCGTGAACCAAGTGGGGTTCAGCCACCGCTCCTTCTGCTCCCAAATTTCCGCGGAGACACCGTGCTCTTCTGCGTACCCTTCGACGTTCCAATCATACAGCTCGCCGCCGACCGCGGCCGCGAGGATCGGCAGGAAGAGGATCGCGAGCGGGATCACCATGATCATCATCAGCTCCGCCACCCGCCGGACCACGACACTCCAACCGGCGCGGCAGAGATGCTGGATCAACACAAAGAACAGACTGCCGATCGAAAGCGTCAGGCAGTACATGAAGGCCGTCAGATAGGCCGACATGCCGAACTTTTGATCGATCGCCGAGACCCCGAGCCAAGCACCGACCAGCAGCGCGATGAAGCCGCCGATGCAAAGTGGCAGGCTGAGCCCCGCCAGCGAGCTCGGCAATTGGAAGGCCGGGTCGTCGGCCGGTTTCGAGGAGGCTTCGTGTTCAGTCATCGAATTGCAATAGGGTGGCTCGGGTTTGCGTTCTCGACGGTCGCATGACTCGCCGAGCGGCGGTTGGTCTCGATCGACTCAATCTTCTGGTTCTGGGTCTTGTTCTGGTTGTTGTTCTTCGTCCTCGGCCTGCCGCTGGCGCTCAGCCTCAGCCTCAGCCTGCCGCTGGCGCTCGGCCTCGGCGATCTCTTCCAGCCGCCGATCGACCTCCGCCTTCGCCGCCTGGATCGATTCCTGCAACGCCTCCGGCACCAGTTCGAGCTCGGCGTTCTGGCTGAACTGCAACGCCCGCACGTAGGCGACGATCGCCCAGCGGTCCTGGACCTCGATCTGCGAGGCGTATCCGGACATCTTGCGGGTACCGTTGGTGATCGTGCTGAACATCTTCCCGTCGGGGTACTCCGCGCGATCGAGTTTTGGTTCGAGAAGATTCGTGGGAGGGGTCCAAGTTGGTGCGAGAATCCGTTGGGCACGCTGATTGACCAGCCCGTTTCCGCGGCCATCCAACCCGTGGCAGACGGAACAATAAATCTCAAACTTCTCCTGACCGCGGCGGAATAGGTCCCCACTCAGTTCCAGCGGAACTTCCTCCAACCAGGGCATCGTGTCGACCTCCGCTTCGTCAGCAGCAGCGGGGTCCTCAGCGTTGAGGTCCTCAGCGTTGGGCTCGTCCGCGCCGGTGGCCCCGCTTGCCGCGGCGGGGTCATCCTGTTGAGCTCCCGCGTACCGGGCGACCAGACGCCGGGCACGCGACGCGTCCGCCTGGGTCAGCGCCTCGACGTCAACGCCGCTGAGAAAGTCCAGGTCTCCGTCAAAGTCGCCACGGGCGACGGTACCAGGGACGTCGCTTCGTGCAGCACGCAGATCGCCAAAGAGCGTCGAGATCTGTTGAGCGTCCTTGGCGGGCGAGAAATCCATATCGTAGAAGACATGGAACCGCGGCGAACTGCTGGTGGTGACCCGCATCTTGGCGACGATCAGGGCCGGGATCAGGGAGAGGGCAATGATCGTTCCGAGCACGATCAACAACGGTCGTGGGATCTGCTTCGATGAATCGTCTTCGACCACCGGCTCGATATGTGCTCCACCGGTGTCGGAGAGCAACTGTTCGACCCCCGCTCGGTCATAGCGATCATCCTTGGCGTCGATGTACAGAAAAAACGTGTCATCGGTCGCTTGATCGAAACGGGGACTGGTGAACATCGGATTGCTGAAGCGGGGCAGCTTGTTCAGCGCCCACATGCCGAAGAATGCCCCGAACGACGCCAGCAAGATCGTCAGCTCAAAAGCGACCGGGACGAACGCCGGGGTCGAAACGAAGGGCTTGCCGGAAATGATATACGGGTAATCGATCCCGTTCATCCAAATCTGCATCAGGAATGCAATCGCGGTCCCCGACAGACCGGCGATCAGGGCGATCCAAGGCAAACCGGTCGGCTTGATCCCCAGCGCCTTTTCGATACCGTGGATCGGGAACGGCGCGAAAGCATCGGTCTTGGTATACCCCGCATCGCGGACCCGGCGACAGGCAGCCAGCAACGAATCGACCGTGGAGTACTCCGCGACAATCCCGTGAATTCGCTTTTCGTGATTGGATTCGGCCATCGGCTCGATCAGTGATCGTCGTGGGAAAGGTGAAGTTGATGCGCCAGGGTCGCCTTGGTCTCCGCCATGTTGACGACCGGAAGGAGCCGGCAAAACAGTAAGAACAACGTAAAGAACAGCCCAAACGAACCGATCAGCATGGACCAGTCGACCCACGTCGGGGTGAAGTAAGCCCAGGCACTCGGGAGGTAGTCACGCGACAGGCTGGTGATCACGATCACGAAACGTTCAAACCACATTCCGATGTTCACGAAGATCGAAATCACGAACATGATCCAGGGCGTCGTCCGGAACTTCTTGACCCAAAACAATTGCGGGCTGATCACGTTGCAGGTAACCATCGTCCAGTACGCCCAGGCATAGGGCCCGAACGCGCGGTTGATGAACGCGAATTTCTCCTCCGGTACCTGGCCGTACCAGGCGATAAAGAACTCGGTCCCGTAGGCCAAGCCGACGATCAATCCGGTCGCCAGGATGATCTTGCACATGTTCTCCAGGTGCCGTGTCGTGATCAGCTTTTCCAGCTTGAACAACGAGCGGGCGGGAACCATCAAGGTGATCACCATCGCGAACCCGCTGAAGATCGCTCCGGCGACAAAATAGGGCGGGAAGATCGTCGTGTGCCAGCCGGGAACCTGGGAAACGGCGAAGTCGAACGACACGATCGTGTGCACCGACAACACCAGCGGCGCGGCAAAGGCGGCGAGCAACGCGTACGCTTTCTCGTACCGCATCCAGTGCCGCGCTGAGCCGCTCCACCCCAAACACAAGATCCCGTAGGCCATCCGCCGGTACTTGTTCTTCGAACGGTCACGGAAGGTCGCCAGGTCGGGTACCATCCCCATGTACCAGAACAGCAGCGACACCGTGCCGTAGGTGCTGACCGCAAACACGTCCCACAGCAGCGGACTGCGGAATTGCGGCCACATCCAGAGGTTCAAACTCGGATAGGGCGCCAACCAATAAGCCATCCAGGCGCGACCGACGTGAATCCCCGGAAACGTACCGGCACAGACCACGGCGAAGATCGTCATCGCCTCGGCCGCCCGGTTGATACTCGTCCGCCAATCCTGACGGAACAAATACAAAATCGCGCTGATCAACGTCCCCGCGTGCCCGATCCCGACCCAAAAAACAAAGTTGACGATGGGCCAACCCCAGAACACCGGTGCTCGGTTCCCCCATACCCCAACACCGGTATACAGCAGGTAAGCGATGCAGACCCCCAGCCAACTGGCCAACGCCGCGGAGACCAAAAATCCGAAGATCCACAGCTTGCTCGGCGGCGTCTCCGCAATCTTGCACACCGATTCGGTGATCGAGTGATAGGTGGAATCGCCGAGGACCAGCGGGGCACGCTGGCCGGGGCGTTCAACCGTGTTGTCGAGTCCGGATGGGATCGCCAGGGACATGGATTGCAGTCTGTCGGGAAAGGGGCGTCAGTCAGGTCGTTTCGGCCAGAACGTTTCCGCCAGGAAAATATTCGGCACTCGCCAGTGGAATCATGTTCGAAAGGAGTCGCGTTGAAGAAAACGGCGCGGATGCAAGGGGTGGCTCACTCCACCGCCGGCTCCTCCACCTCCGCGTGTTCGTCGTCGTGGTGCTCGTGCTCGTCGTGGTCCTCGTCGTGGTGACCGTGGTGCGGCGGCTTGAGCTTTGCCAGGTCATCGAGTTGGGCCCGCGTCATGAGCATCGGGTGCGGGTTGCGGACTCGAGCGAGGAATTCGGTTCGCGGCTTGACGTTGAGTTGACTCAGCATCCCATAGCTACGGACGTCGGCGTGTTTCTTGGCCACCTGCGATTCGGGATCGACGATGTTGCCGAACTCGATCGCCGTTGTGGGGCAGGCTGACTGGCAGGCGGTGACGACGTCCCCGTCCCGGATCGGCCGCCCCCCTTCGCGCCGGGCCGTGATCTTGGCTTGCTCGACACGTTGGACACAGTAGGTGCACTTTTCCATCACCCCGCGGCCGCGGACCGTGACGTCGGGGTTGAGTACCAACTGCTGCAACTTGCGATTCGCCGTTTCGACCGTCCCCGGATACGCCTTGATCCCGTAACCCTCGCCAATGTCTTCGTTGTAATTGAAGTAATTGAAGCGTCGCACTTTGAAGGGGCAGTTGTTCGCACAATACCGCGTACCGATGCAACGGTTGTAGGTCATCGCATTGAGTCCTTCGTCCGTGTGCACCGTGGCCGCGACCGGGCACACCTGCTCACAGGGGGCCGTTTCGCAGTGCACGCAGGCCATCGGCTGCTGCACAACTTCGACGTGTTCCTCATCTCCCTGGAAATAGCGATCGACACGCAGCCAGTGCATTTCGCGGCTGTTGGTCACCTGCTCCTTGCCGACAATCGGAACGTTGTTCTCACTCTGGCAAGCGATCACACAAGCATTGCAGCCAATGCACTTGGTCAGGTCGATCGACATACCCCACTGCGGCAGTTCGGGCCGCTCTCGCATGATCGCCCGCATCGGCTCTTCGAATGGTGAGCCGTGGTCGCCGACATCGGGCACGTGTGGCCCCTTCGACTCGGCAAACTCGGGAATCTTGTCCAGCAGTTCCGTCGTTCCCTCGCGGATCAGGGTGAAGCTTCGCTCCTCGGTCTCATCGCGTCCCAGTTCATCGATGGCCCAGTGATCCTGGGTCGAGGCCAGCTCATAGGGGATGTACCGCGGCCGAGCTTCAACGCCGAGTGCGAGTAGCGGCGACTGACTGGTCCGCAACGGCGAGACGTCGATCCCCACCGCGTCAATCTGCTCCTCCACCATGCCGCCAACCATCCCGGCTCGCGTTCGCCCGTAGCCGAAAGGGACAGTGACGACTCCAGGGGCACAGCCGGGCATCTCATACACGGGAAGCTCGACGGTTCGCTCCTCCACGGTCAAGGCGACCATCACACCGTGGGAGATTTCCCGCAGCGCCCTGGCGGTCGACGGGCTCATGATCGCCGCGTTCCCCCAAGTCAGCTTGGTCAGCGACTGGGGCATCTCCTGCAACCAGCCGTTGTTCGCAAATCGGCCGTCATAAAGACCGTCGGCGGGAGCGAACACGATCTCCACCTCGTCCTGGTCAACCTCGACCAAGGCGACCGGAGCCTGGTCGGTCAGCGGTTGGAAGTCTCCCGTGGCCTCGCTGACCGCTTCCCCGACCGTTAATTCTTCGGCGAAACCGTCATGCAACAGCTTCCGCCACTGCCGATCGCTGAGCGCCCCGTCGGCGATCGCGTTCGCAGTTTCTCGAACCAGGTCCTCTCCTCGGGGCTCCGGCTCTCCGGCCATCAAGGCCAACACTTCGGCGACGCTACGGCCGCTCAAAAGCGGCAGGATCTGCGGCTGACAAACCCCATATTGGCCGAACTGGTTGACGCAGTCGCCCCACGATTCCAGCGGGTGGGCCAGCGGTAGCGACCAACGGCACAGCGCCGCGGTCTCATCGTCGTACTCGCCGAGGTAAATCGCGTTCTCGACCTTCCCCAAGGCGGAGGCTAAGTCGACATCGCCCGGGGCGGTGAAAACCGGATTGCCCCCCAAGATCAGCAACGAATCGATCTGGCCCGCGTTGATCTGATCGACCAGTTCGGCCAGGTCGGCTGTCTCCCCGAGTGGACCATTGATATCGCCCAGGAACCGCTGCAGGGTACCCAGCGAACCGAGTTGCTTGTTGAATCGAATGCCGGCGGCGACCGCTTCGCTGCCAAGATGTTCCCCGACGACCACGACGGCCTTGTCCCCGGCGGCAGCGATGTCGTGCGCGGCGGCATCCAAGAACCGCTCCAGCCGCTCGGGATGGTCCAATTCATCAAAGGCCTGCTCGGGTCGCTCGCCCGCGTCATCACCCAAGCCCCCGTTGTCCGCATTGTCCGCCAGCGCTTCGACGCGCCGACCCAACTCGCTCAGGAAGGCGGGCATCTGGCTCGGACGCAGGGCCAACCGGGAATCGGCGGTGGCTCCCGTTTGCGTATAGCCCCCTTCGACCGCATACAGCCGGCTCATCGCGCCACCGCTTGCCAGCGGATCACGGTTGGCGGAAAAGCCGCGGGCATTGCCGAGGAAGCCGGGGTCGGACCCGAGCACGTCAGCCTGCAAGGTCACGATCACTTCCGCGGAGCCCAGATCGAGGACCTGCCGCGCGGGCTTGCCGAACACCTCCGACGTCGCTTTCCGCATCGCATCCCCGTGGGCACCGTCGTACATCGCGATCGTCGCACCCGGCATCCGCTCTTGGAGCCGCCCCAGCATCCGGGCAACCGTGGGGGAGGTTGTGGGCGGGGTCAGGATCGCGAAGGCGCCGTCTCGGTTGTTGTTCCGCACCGTACGAACCAGCGCCGGCCCGAAGTTTTCGAAGCTGTCCCAACCCACCACGGCAGGACGCTCATCGGGTTCGCGCCGCAGAATCGGTCCGTCGTCACTGCGGGAACGGTCGGGGTCGTAAAGACTCAGAATCGACGCTTGAACATAGGCGTCGGTCCCCAGCCCCGCGGGATGGTCGGGATTGGGCTCGATCTTGATCGGACGACCATCGACATTGGTGACCAACAAATTGTACGCCCGACCGGCCAATTCGAAATTCGTCGCCCGAGTGTAGGTTTCTCCAGGAGTCCTCCCTTCGGGGCGAAGCACGAACGGAGCGATTAGTTCTTCCGGGTACCGGCAGCCGGCCGCCCCGGCCATCGCCAACGAGGCGCTCATCAGCTGCAACCAGCGCCGTCGCGAAACGCCTTCGGGAAACTCCGAGGCGGCGACGGGAAATTCGCGGTGCAGGTATTGCTGGAAATCCTCCCGCTGCTGCAGCTCCGAAAGGCTTCGCCAATAGCGGCTTCGGGGGCTGCCGGAGGGGGGAGAACCGTTCGACGAGTCGTTGAAAGTCATATCGAAAGTCGCGGTCGATGATTCGGGTGTACGGCTGGACGCGGGAGGGGGCTATCGGTGGCAGACCGCACAGTGGGTTTCCGGACGGATGTTCTCCTCTTCGCGTACCTCGGCGGCGAAGGCTTCCTGGTCCCAGTCCTCCGGTGGCGTCCAATCCAGATCGGTCACCAACTCTTTCGGCCGCAGATGCGGGTCGGGGTTTCGGTGGCACTCGATGCACCAAGCCATCGAAAGCTCCTCGTGCTGGTAAACGACCTCCATCTGGTCGATGCGGCCGTGGCAGCTCTTGCAGCTGACCCCGGCGTTGACGTGTGCGGAATGATTGAAAAAGACGAACTCGGGAAGGTTGTGAACCCGCTTCCAGGCGACGCTTCGCCCCGTCTCCCAGCTCTCGTGGATCGGCCTGAGCCTGGGGCTGTCGGCATGGACCGCCGTCAGCGGTGTCGTCCCCTCGTCGTCCTCGGGGCTATGGCAATTGACACAGGTCGCTGTCGGGGGGACTGCCGCGTGGGCCGCGTCGAAAACCGTGTTGTGGCAATAGCGACAATCCATCTTCAGCTGGCCGGCGTGGGTCGCGTGGCTGAACGGCACCGGCTGCTTCGGCTTGTAGCCGACATTCAGTGTCTGAGGGTCGGTGATTAGCCCCCCCATCGCGGCGGCATAAACCGCGCCTCCCACAATCGCAAGGCCCAGAACGCCAAGAAACGGATTCACCCAGCGTGGAAATAAAAAACGTTGCATGATGGTTCGCCTCCGAAGGAAGGCGTGCCGTCGCTCGCAGAGAGTGATGAAAGCTGGCGGTGGCAACCCTGCACACCGATCAAGCCGCTAAGTATCACGACCGACTTCACAAACTGGCAAGGCCAGCGACCGACGAGCGACATTCTGTCGCATGACATCGGACTAGTGCCACCAGTCCCCCGAATCGGTCACCGCCTCGAGCGGGCAACGCATCGAATCGGTCGCCGAGGCGAGCTCCTTGACCGCCCAGTCAAATTCGGTGACCTCCAGCCGGTACTCGGGCCACTGCCAGCCGGCGGGCCACATCTGATGAGGCGCCGGCCAACGGGTCTCCGGTGTCGTTCGCTGCAGCCGGGCAACCAAGCGGGGCACTTGCGGATCGGCCGTGTGGGCGCTGTCGAGCGGAGGCAGCGGGGGGACGAATGCGGAAATCCACGGTTGGCCCGCCTGCGGTTCGATCGATGCCGAAACCGGCGCGTCCTCTGGCGATGGTGCGCCTCGGTGGGATCGTCCCGAATCGACGGGCGATTGGTCGGCTCGGGGCAGGGCGGCCGGCGCGTTGCCCACCACTGCCATCGGTTCTGACAAAGGGCCGGGATGGAACGTCTGCAGCCCATGTTCTTGCGTCAGCCGTGCACATAATGCGATTCGCGTCTCGAGGCTGTCCCCGATCAGGGCCAACGAAGGGGGCGCAGCGGTCACGTGCTCGGCCAATCGCTCCAGCGTCCATCCGAAGCGGGGATCACGATAGTGGGCCGCGACGTCACAGGCGGGGCGCAGGACAAACATGCGTGCGGTGTAGCGGGGGTGGGGAACGATCAGCCCCTGGCCCCCTCCAACCAAGGCTCCATGCAAGACGACGTCGACATCGATTGAACGGGCGCCCCAACGGGCACGGCGATGACGACCGAGCTCGTTCTCGGTCGCCTGCAAGATCGCCAACAACTCCCGCGCCGAGAGCGTCGTGTCGCATGCAGCGACCGCGTTCAAAAATGGCTCTTGGCCTCCCGGGCCGCCGATGGGAGGCGTTTGGAACAGGCGACTGGCCCGCAAGTCCCCCACCCCGGAACAACGGGAAATGCGGCGGGCCGCCTCGGCAATCACCGACTCGCGGCATCCGAGATTACTGCCAAAGCTGATCAAACATTGGGAAATCATCCCGCCAATCTAGGCTTCCCAACACAACGGGGCCAGGGCAACGACTCCTGCACGAATCGCCGGGCTCCTGTCACAATGTGGTTTCCGCCGTCCAGGCCGGAGGCCCGACCTCGTGCCCCCACGCCCGACCTCGTGCCCCCACGCCCGACCTCGTGCCCGGAGGCACGTCCCCCTCAATCGCTACCGATGAAACCGATGTCAGACTCGCTGGAGCAAACGCCTGATGACGTGTTTCGGACGGCAGTGATCTTCGAGTCGGCCCTCGGCGTGTTGGCCCTCATCCTGGGCTGGTTGTTCGGTCCCGATCCCCGCGAATTGGTGCCAGAGTTCACCCTCGACGACCTCCGCCCGCTCGCCGATGGGTTGCTGTACGGTGTCCTGGCAGCCCTGCCGCTGTTGGGGGCGGTGGAGATTCTGCGGCGACTTCCCTGGGAGCCGATCCGCGAACTGGAGCGACTCTCCGATGACGGCATGGTGTCCCTGTTGCTCCGTCTCGGGCCGCTGGAGCTGATCCTGATCAGCATCTGCGCCGGCGTCGGCGAGGAATTGCTGTTTCGCGGCTGGATGATGTCGTGGATCGCCGGTGGTCACGATGGGGTCTGGTCCCCAGCCACCATCGCTGGGCTGATCGGCTCGTCGATCGCCTTCGGATTGGTGCACCCGATCACCAAGCTGTACGTCGTGCTCGCCTCGCTGATGGGGGTCTACTTTGGAATCCTGGTGATCACCAGCGGCAACCTGATGATTGCGATCGTCGCCCACGCGGTCTACGACGCGGCACAGCTGATTCTGACCGCCCGGCGGGAACGCCAATCCGATCCGCCGACCGCCTGAAACGCCCCGCCGACAGCCAATCCGACCGCCGATCCGGGAGCCGATCACCCTCCCGCGTCCCTGGGGACGGTCGGGCGGTGACGCCCGGGGTGGGCCGTCCAGGAAGGGTCACCACCGTTGTCCGCCCAAGCGAGATCCAAAAAAGGAGGTAGGAATGCCAAGCCATTCCGAAGAATCGAGCTAGGTTTGCAATGGCGGCGGGGCTCCTTCGACAGCCGACTCCTCTCGATTCTGCCTAGCGGCATTGCCATGATTGCATTCATCGAAGCGAAACGGCCCCCCACCGGGGCATCCAGTCCGACATCGGGCGCAACGACATCTCGTCGGACCCCCGCTCGCTCCCGATTCACTCGGCGAAGGATCGGCCGTGCGAGCAGCCGTTGCGGCGTCGCGGCGGTTGAGTTTGCCATCATCGCCCCGGTCTTCTTTCTGGTCGTCCTGGGCATCATCGAATTTGGCCGGATGGTCATGGTCCAGCAGGTCCTCACCAATGCATCGCGCGAGGGGGCGAGGCGTGCGGTGATCGAAGGATCGACCGATGCCGAAGTCGAGGCGCTCGTCGAAACCTACTTGTCCAACGCCACGATCGAAGGGGGCACGGTAACGGTTGATCCAAGCGATCTGGAAATGGTCGGATTTGGCGACCGCGTGACCGTGACGGTGTCCGTTCCCTTCGACAGCGTCAGTTGGGCGGGGACACCGTGGTTTCTGGGGGACACAACATTGCAAGCCCGCGCCGTAATGCGGGCGGAACGACTCCAATGACTCCGTTGTCCCGTTTCAAAGGTTGGGTGATGAATATGACGTGGGAAACTCACACAAAGCGCGCCCCTCGCACGCGGCGGGGAAATGTGATCGTCCTCTCCGCGGTCTTGATGGCCGTCGTCCTCGGGATGGTTGCATTCGCGGTCGATATCGGCTACGTGGTGCACATGGATACCGAATTGCAGCGCACCGCCGACGCATGCGCCCTGGCCGCGGTCCAACAACTTCCCGATCAAAGCAACGCCACCGGCGCCGCGCAGTCGATCGCGGCCAAAAACAAGGGGAAAGGGGGGCCCGATCTCCATGCCTCGGACTTGCAGTTCGGTTATTGGGACCGTGACACGGCGACGTTCTCGTCAACAAGCGACGAAGTCAATGCGGTCCAGGTGGTCGTCGAGCGGACAGCGGAAAAGGGAAATCCCATCGAGCTGTTTTTCGCGCGCGTCCTGGGGACATCGTTTGCCGACGTCAGCACGACCGCCACCGCGATGTATGACAATGATCTATGCGGTCCCTTGGTCGGGATTGAATGGGTCGACGTCCCCGGCGAGCCGATGACCGACAGCTTCCGCTCCGCCGATGGCAGCTATGCCTCGCAGGAGCCACGGGATAACGGCAACATCTGCAGCGATGGGCCGATCCACGCGGACGGTAGCGTCGTCGTCAACGGCGACGCCAATGCCGGACGGGGATACAGCACAATTCAGGAGGGGGGCGCAATCGTCACCGGCAACACGTCGCCAAGACTCCGCCCCCTCCATATGCCCCTGGTCGACACGAGTGCCGTTGAGCAGGACAACGACAACGACTCGCTGCCCGGGATTCAGAAGGGAAACCACCTTGTCAGTCCTGTGGACGAAAACGGCAACTTCCTGGTCGACGGCGGTAATACCTATGAAATGCCGCCGGGAACGTACCTCTTCAACGATTTCACCCTCACCGGCCAATCGACGCTCATCATCACCGGGCCGACGAATATCTATCTGACCGGAAGCCTCGACACCTCGGGCGGGGACGTGATCAATGACACGGAGATTGCAAGCAATTTGAGGATCTTCATGGAAGGGGGGAGCGACAGCACGGCACTCGTGACCGCTTCATCCTCGCTCTACGCCGTCATTTACGCACCGCAGACCGCCGTCGAAACGCGGGGCGGTGCCGACTTCTTCGGCGCGGTCGTCGGCCAGACGCTGTTGGCCACCGGCTCCGGCCAGATTCACTACGACGAAGATTTGGATGTATCGGATGCCCTGGACCTCCCCCAACGGATTTCGCTCGTCCAGTGAGCCGTCCCGTTTCACGCAATGAGTGAGCATTCGAATGAATCAAGTCAATTGGCGGCGTATCCTGGTCATTTATCTGTGTGGTGGGTTCGTCCTCGGCGGGCTCTATCTTGCCGCCCACGCATACGTCGCCGAGCCGTCCGCGAGCGTTTCCTCCAGCGATGGCCCTAAGATATCGATCGTTTCCACCCAGCATGACTTTGGCCAGGTGCAAGCCGGTGAATCGTTGCGGCATGAGTTTGTCGTACAGAATCACGGCGCCACCCGCCTTGTCCTCAACGAGGACTCCGGTGGTTGTTGCGGCAACGGGGAATTGGAAAGTCCCTTGATTGCTGGTCCTGGGGGCCAAATTCGGATCCCCGTGAGGCTCGAGACCGCCGGGCGTTCTGGCTTCCTGGAGAATACGGTCACGATGACAACGAGCGACCGGCAGCAGCCACGGATCGAATTGAAGGTAACGGCACAGATCACCGGCGAGGAGGGGCCAGCGCCGTCGGCTTTGTAACGGCACGGCGCAAGCCGTCCAGCCTCGGCCGTGCAATTTCCCGCAGAACGCCGAGCGGTTTGCGCCGCACCGTTCCTAAAAACCCCTCCGGTAGCTGCGAAGCGGACGGGATTGGGCTAGGCTCTGTCAACTGCAGGCTTTCAGACAAAACCTACGCTCCCCGCTGGGCGGCTTTCGGTCGTGGCGACAGCAGCACCTGCCGAAGGCAACGTCCGGTGGCATTGTCTTCCATCGCAGCGACGCTCTCGGGCGTCCCCTCGGCCAAGATCCACCCACCGCCGGCGCCCCCTTCGGGGCCGAGGTCGATGATCCAGTCACAGGCGGCGAGCAGGTCGAATTGGTGCTCGATCACCAGCACGGTATTGCCCTGATCGACCAGCCGCTGCAGCACGGCAACCAGCCGGCCAATGTCCTCGAAGTGCAACCCCGTGGTCGGTTCATCGAGCAAGTAAAAGGTCCGTCCCGTCGCGGCACGGGCCAGTTCGGTCGCCAGCTTGATCCGCTGCGCCTCACCGCCGCTGAGGGTGGTGCTTGACTGCCCGAGATGCAGGTATCCCAGCCCGACGTCCTGCAGCGACCTGAGGATGCGATCGATCTTGGGGACGTTCTCGAAGAATTCCGCCGCCTCATCGACCGACATCTCCAACACATCGGCGATCGAAGCCCCTTTGAAGCGAACCTGCAGCGTCTGGCGGTTGAACCGTTTGCCGCCGCAGCGGCTGCAGGTGACGAACAGGTCGCTGAGAAAGGTCATTTCGATCCGCTCGACCCCTTTCCCGCTGCACTGTTCACAACGCCCGGCAGCGGCGTTGAAGCTGAATCGGCTGCCATCGTAGCCCCGCGTCTTGGCCTCGCGGGTCGCCGCGAAAACTTGCCGGATCGGGTCGAGCGCGCCGGTGTAGGTCGCCGGACAGCTGCGGGGACTGCGGCCGATCGGTGCCTGGTTGATGCGGATCAACTTGTCAATCGGGTCGGCCCCCACCAATCGGCCGCCGAACGTTGATGCTTTCGCCTTCGGAGCACGACCGTTGCCGATGAGCTGTTGATCGAGCAGCGGGAAGAGGGTGTCGTTGATGAGCGAGCTCTTGCCGCTGCCGGAAACGCCGCTGATGCCGATCAAGGTTCCTAGTGGAAACCGGGTGGTCACCCGCTTCAGGTTATGCGTCGTTGCATCGGCGAGTACGAGCCAGCGGTCATCGGTCGGCTCGCGGCGGGCGGTGGGAATCGGGATCGAACGTTCTCCGCGAAGGTACGCCCCGGTCAGGCTTTGGGGATCGGAGGCAACCTGCTCGGGCGAACCTTCACTGATGATCGTGCCCCCCTGATTGCCAGCTCCGGGCCCGATATCGATCAGGCGATCCGCAGCGCGGATCGTCGCTTCATCATGCTCGACGATCACCACGGTGTTGCCGTGGTCGCGAAGTTCGCGGAGCGATTCGAGCAGCCGGTCGTGGTCAGCCGGGTGCAGCCCAATCGAGGGTTCATCCAACACATAGCAGACGCCCACCAGTCCGCTGCCAATGCTGGTTGCCAACCGCACCCGCTGCAGTTCACCGCCGCTGAGCGTCTCTGCGGGGCGGTCGAGTGTGAGGTAGCTGACCCCGACCCGCTGCAAGAATCCGAGCCGCCGGCTCACCTCACGGCAAATCGGCGCGGCGACCGCTGCGTTGGTCCCGCTGAGTTTGCCACCCAAGCTACCGATCCAAGCCGCAGCCTCTTCGAGTGGCAAGGCGACGACTGCGGCAATGGAGCGATCGTCGATGGTCACCGCCAGCGCCTCGGCTCGCAGACGTCCGCCGCCGCAGTCGGGGCATGGCCAGACGACCTCTCGCTTGACAACCACTCCCAATCCACCGCATTTGGCGCAGGCACCGTAAGGGCTGTTGAAGCTGAACGTTCGCGGTTCCAATTCCTCCAAGCTCTCCCCGCACTCGGCGCAAGCCAGCGAGGTGCTGTGGATCGTTTCCCGCCACTGGCCGGCAGCCTGCAATCCGCCCGGCTGCTGGACCAGACTCGTCACCAAGCCACTGCCGAGTCGGAGGCCGAGGCTGAGCGAGTCTTGCAGCCGCGTCTGGATGCCATCGCGAATCACCAACCGGTCGACCATCGCCTCGATCGTGTGATTGCGGCGGGGGGCAAGCTCCGGGACCTCGTCCAGCAGGTACAGCTCGCCATCGACGCGGGCTCGAATCAATCCGGCGGCCCGGATCGACTCGAACACCTCCCGGTGGCGTCCTCGGCGGCCGCGAACCATTGGGCTCAGCAGCATCAATTTGGTCCCTTCGGGGAGCCCGGCGAGGGTATCGCGGATCGCATCGGCCGACTGCGGGGAGACCGGCGAACCACAGGCGACACAGTGGGGCGTGCCGGCGCGGGCGTAGAGCAGCCGCAGGTAGTCGTAAATCTCCGTCACCGTCGCCACCGTGCTCCGGCCGCCGGTTGAGCCCGGTTGCTGGTCAATCGCCAAGGTCGGCGCCAGCCCCTCGATCGAATCGACCTCCGGGCGGGGAAGCTGGTCCAAGAACTGGCGGGCGTAGGCAGATAAACTGTCGATGTACTGCCGCTGCCCCTCGGCATAGAGCGTGTCGAAGGCGAGCGAACTCTTGCCGCTTCCCGAAACCCCGGTGATGACGGTGATCGCGTCCCGGGGCAAATCGACGTCGATCGACTTCAGGTTATGGACCCGGGCGCGGCGGATCCGGATAGCGTTCAAACTCTGGTACCCTCAAGCGCGGAGTTACATTTCGTTCATTCGATCTCGACCGATCGATCGCCGATTCGGTGTGGGCCGATCGTCGGGGGGGCGGTAGGATTGGGGCTGGAGGGTACTTGAGTCGAGATGGCGCGAAGCGAACCGGCACCGATGATCGACTGGCAGCGGTACGCGGACCGCGAGCACCTGACGCTGGCATCCTATTCGATGCACAGCCGGGACAGCATGGGGCGGAGGCACCCCGAGCCGCCCCATCCCTATCGCGGTCCCTTTGCCCGCGATCGCGACCGCATCTTGCACAGTAGCGCCTTCCGCCGCCTGTCGGGGAAGATGCAGGTCTTCACCGGCGAGATGGGGGTTTACCACCGCACCCGGCTGACACACACCTTCGAGGTCGCTTCGGTCGCCCGCACGCTCGCCCGCGTCCTGCGGCTGAACGAAGACCTGACCGAGGCTCTGGCGCTGCTGCACGACATCGGGCATCCCCCCTTTGGACACTGCGGCGAAGAGGTGCTCAGCGAATGCCTGCATGACGTCGGCGGGTTTTCTCACAATCAATTCGCCCTGGTGTTGGCGGAGGAACTCGAACAACGGTACGACCAATTCCCGGGGCTGAACCTCTCGCGGGAGACGCTGGCGGGCCAGGACGTCCGGGCGCACAAGGCCGAGGCCGCCATCGGGCGGGCACCGTTGCTGGAGGTCCAATTGGTCGATGCGGCAGACTCGATCGCCTACGACGCCCACGATGTCGATGATGCGCTTCAGTTGGGATTGTTGTCCATCGACGAGTTGGCCGAGTTGGCCATCATCCGCCGGACACTGGAGCGGTTGCGACTCAAGCATGGCAGCGTGCCGACACAGCGTTTACGGCAGGCCCTGGTGCACGAGCTGATCGATCTCCAGGTCAGCGACTTACTGCAGCGAACGATCGAGCAACTGCAGCCGCTCCAGGGATGGACCTCGGCGGAGCTCTGTGAAGCAGGAACCCGTCTCGGGCATTCGGAGACGCTGGGGCGGGAACGGGGGGAGCTGGAGGCGTTCTTGTTTGACGCCGTCTATCGACATCCACGACTGATGACCGTGCGACGCTCGGCGGCTGACCGGTTGCGATTCCTGTATACCACCCTGGTCAAGCAACCGCAGCGATTGCCGCTACGGTTCCGCCTTCGCGCCGACAAGGCGCCAGTCCCCCGTGTCGCGGGGGACTATTTGGCCGGCATGACCGATGCCTTTTGTGATGCCCAATACCAGTACGCGCGCGATTCAGAACACGGCCCCCTGGCAGACTGGTAGAAGACCCGTCAGGCATGGGGGTGGCGCGATAACGCCTCGCCCCCCAAAAATCTCGCCCCCCACTTCCGACGACCATTGTTACCATGAGGTGCTCACGCTGGCCTCTGGCGGGGAGACGGAGGATACCGACGCCTCCCCTGGGGACGGCCTGGTGATTGGCCTAAACTGGCGCGTGGTCGCCGAGCCCCCCCAATGTGGCTACGGGGCGTCTCGGCCGCCGCGTGGAATTCATCGCAAAATAATTGCGTCACGAGCCGAGCCACCCTGCGTGAAACCTCGATGGCACTAATACTCCTCCGCTGCATTTTCTTGTTGTGTGCCGGCGGCGTCTCCGGCATCATCAACACATCGATGCCGGCGGGAACGCCTGCCTGGGTCCCATGGTTGACCTTCGTGGCCATCATGACGCTGGCGTCGGCGATCGTGGTGATCGATATTTACGTTCCGCGAAAGCGGATCGACACGATCTCAGCGATCTATTTCGGCGTCCTTGTCGGGGTTCTGCTGACCTACATCCTTTGGATCGCCCTCTCCCCGCTGCTGGAAGAAACGTTCAATCCCCGAGCGATCCAGCTCATCACCGGGCTCGTGTTGTGTTACGTCTGCACCAGTGTTCTGCTGCAAACAAAGAACGACTTTCGCTTCCTGATTCCCTATGTCGAGTTCGTGCGGGAGGTCAAGGGTTTCAAGCCGCTGATCCTCGACACCAGCGTCGTGATCGATGGCCGAATCGCCGATCTGGTGGCAACCGGTGTGTTTGACAACCAGTTGATCCTGCCGCGTTTCGCTCTCAGCGAGCTGCAGGCGATCGCGGACAGCGGCGACAAGCTGAAACGGACGCGAGGCCGCCGGGGACTCGACATCCTGAACCGGCTGCGGGCGGATGAGTCGGTCGATTTGCAAATTTTTGACCGGGAGCTGCCAGAGCTGGCGGGGCAAACGGTCGACTTGAAGCTGGTTCTGCTCGCCAAGCACCTGGAGGGAAAAGTCGTCACCGGTGACTTCAATCTCAACAAAGTCGCCAAGCTTCACAATGTACCGGTCATCAATCTGAACGAGATCAGCAACGCACTGCGCCCGGTCTACCTGCCCGACGAGACCTTCCGGATCCGTGTGATCAAGGCGGGTGAAGGGCCGGAACAGGGGGTTGGCTACCTGGATGATGGCACGATGGTCGTCGTTGAGGGGGGGCGGACGCGGATCGGGCAGGAACTCGAGGTTCGTGTCACCAGCACGCTGCAAACCAACGCCGGAAAGATGATCTTCGCCAAGTACGATGGTCGTTGACCGGCTTGGAATTCTCTTGACGGGGGCGGAATTCGCTTGGTAACCCCCAACCCCTATGACTCTCTCGACCCACCTGCCGCGACGCTGCCCGCTTGCCGTCTCCCTCCTGATCGTGCTCAGTTGCGGAGCCGCGCTCCGGTCGGGGACCGCCCAAGAGTTGCGGTCGGTGTCACCCGACGACGGTTCTTCCAGCGAATCGGCATGCGTGCTGCTCCGCAACGGCCAGGTATTGTTCGGTACCGCGGAACCGCAGGGGGATTGGGTCATTGTTCGCAACGGCCAGGGCAACCAGGTCCGCCTGCAGCGGTCCAAGGTCGTTGGCTGGGCCGATTCTTTGCGTGATCTATACCAGTACCGTGTCGATCATCGCCGCAGTGGCGATCCCCAAGTTCACCTGAAAGACGCCCGCTGGTGCCTTCGCCATGGGCTGCTGGACCTGGCTGCCTCCGAGCTGCGCGCGGTGTACCAAATCGTCCCGGATCACCCCGGCGCAGCGATCATCGAGCGTCAAATTCGCTCCGCCCTTGGGCGGTCACAACCGGGGGACCGATCCGCCGAGGTGTCACAGGTGGGGTACGAGGATGAGGTGTCCGACACCGTTGCCAGCGACGAGCCGGCAAATGATGATCCCACACTGGGGCTCGACACCCCATCATTTCAGCACTTCGTCCGCCACGTGCACCCGCTGCTACTCAACCGCTGCGGCGGCTGTCACTCCCACACCTCCGACCTCGATTGGCAGCTGATCGTTCCCTCCAGCCGTGGACGAACCTCGGCTCGGATCACCCGCGAAAACCTGCGGGCGATCCAGCCGCTGGTGCGATTCGGCGATCCAGAAGCAAGCGAGTTGGTGCATTTGGCCTTGCAGCCTCATGGCGGCGGCAAAGCCCCGCTGCACACCGGCGATCGCAAGGCGATCGCGGCGCTGCGCGACTGGATCCGACATGCTCGTTCCGCCATGGACGACCCCGACGACGTCCGGCCCCTTGATGCCGGCGGCACGATGGCCCTTGATGCTGGCGGCACGATGGTTGGTTTACCCGCGGAGCTCGCAGCCGGCGTCGCGCCGGCGGCCGGTCCCGCAGTCGCGCCGCTGGAGACAAAAAAGACCGACCGCATCTCGGGGGAGGCAATGCCAGGGCAAGCCAACGGTCGCCCATCGAGACTCCCGGCGGTCGACAACCCCTTCGACCCCGAGCTGTTCAACCGCCGTTTTCACCCGCCGTGATTCCACCTCGTGGGACCACACAAGTGAAGGAGGCGATGAATTTTGGATTCTGGGCCAAACGTTCAGCCGTGAAACCCGCACGCGCAACAGGGGAACGTCTCGAACGGCCGGCTCAATCGAACGGTCGCCGGCTGGATTCATCCGCACTCGGGAAGTCGTCGGGAACCGCCGTGAGCGTGACCTCCCCACGGGCCGCCCATTCAGCCCCACGCACCAATATCGTGATGAAGCCGACACTCTCCATTGAAATGTCACTGTGGCCCATCGGCGTATGAAAGACGCGCCCCTGGCTGTAGTCGATGGTCATCACCATCGGTTCGTGGTTCCCCGTCCCCCGATACTCCGGATCGGCATAGGCGGTCGCCAGCACCTCCGTGTCGCTGCGCGTCCGGAATCGGTAGCCG
>CAYWXT010000067.1:0-23309 GCA_964462125.1 uncultured Pirellulaceae bacterium
CAAGCAGGCCGGCCTCGCGCGCGAAGGCTCGCGCCATGGCATGGAAGCCTATACAGACCTGGAATCGCCGCCCCCAAGATGGCCCCGAATACCGCAAACGCAATACTTCGACGCCGGCTTGAGCAAAGCGACGCGGACGGGACTCGAACCCGCAACCTCCGGATCGACAGTCCGGGGCTCTAACCAATTGAGCTACCGCGCCGTTGATGGGTCATTCTCAACCACGAAGCCAGAAGTATATCGACGCTCGCGAGTGTCGCAAGGCCGTCTCGAGAGCAACCTCGGCAGACGCCATCTGGCAGCCTCCGGTTGGGGGGATCTGATCGAATTTGACGGCTTTTCCCGCCGTTTTGCCTCAATCCGCCGGGCCTGCTTGGGGTCGGTCGATCGGTTGGTTCCGTGAACGACCTAAGTTGTCAAGGCGACACGTTCGGCGCTCGGCCGGCAGCCCCCTGAAGTGACACGGTGAAACATCGACGGTTCGACATGATTACGCAAGATCTTCACCTCCTCGCATTTTCCATTCGCCAGTGGTTCTGGAACGCCTGCTCGGAGCTGGTCACCTTCTTCGAGCAGATGAGCACAACGCAGTATGGGATCCTGGCCACGGCCACGGTCGTGTTCGGGTTCCTCTGCCTCCGCGGCTACCAACTCCGACCTTAGTCCCAACCGGTCGGCGCGTCGGGCGCTGAAGTCTCTGCGGCGGCGCCCCGATCGCACAACTGGGCCTGCGAGCGATATGATGAGAGGGTTCTGTCCGTCCTTGGTCCGCGAGTCCGCCATCTACCCGCAGGAGACCGGTCATGCCCTTGTTCGAAATTGAAACCGATGCCCACATTATCATCACGTGGGCAGCCGACGAAGAAGCCGCCCGCGATGTGGTCATCGATGCCTACCCGAATGACGAAATCATGCGGCTGACCAAGCGTCCGCGAGATACGTGGGTCATCAGCAAAGGGGCGTTGGGTTTGACCGACCGCCAGCTTGATCCGTGCGCGGTCGCACGCGAATGTCTCAGCAAGTCAGCGGGCGACAAGGTCAACGCGATCCGTCTGTACCGCCTGGAGACCGGCTGCGACTTGGAACAGGCCCGGCGGGCCATCGAGTCGAACATGGTGATGGGCTGGTAACGTCCCGCTCACCGATGCCCCGATTTCCGCTCCCCCTGGCCCTGCTCTGCCTGCTCCCGATCGCCGGGTGCGATGGATGTCGGCGTGTGATTTTTCCCGAGGCGGAGGAGGAGTCGACCGAGGAGGATGTGGAGTCGCTCCCCGACTTTTCCTCGGCCCCGCCCGCCGCCTTCCCCGCCGACGCCCGGCCGCCCGCCGGTGGCGTCAAGCCGGGGCATTGGTTCACCGCCTCCCAAAGCCTGAAGAGCAACCGCAGCGACGCGCGGGGGCAACTGCAATCCTCCGCGACGCTGGTGACCGCGGCGAGCGGTTCTCCCCCCAGCCTCGAGCCAGCATTGGCGTCGGTGCGACCGGTGGTGCTGCCGCGCGGCCAGCAGCGGCAGTTCGATTACCGGTTGCTGGCCCCGCTCCCGGACTCGGCGGACAAACACCGCATCTTTTTGAACAACCGATTGGTCTCGTCCCAGCGCGGGGTGAGTCATGAAGCGACCTCTCCGCCCTTGTCGCTGTTGGCCGAAGCGGAGTACTTCTTCGTTGTCCTAACGACCCGCCCGGAACGCTTTTCCCGGATCCAGGTGGCTGACTGGGTACGGCCTTTCCGCGATGACCTGTCGATGGAAACGGCGGAGGCCAATTACCGGGTTGTGATCCCCTCTACCGACAACCTGCTGCCGCTCGCCGAAACGATGCTCGATTGGACCAGCACCGCGGTGGTGTTGTGGGACGACCTTCCGGCCGATGAATTAACCCCGGGCCAGCTTCAAGCTTTGGCCGATTGGGTTCGCTTCGGCGGCGCGCTGATTGTCAACGGGGCCGAAGCGTCCGAGGCGGTCGCCCGTTCTCCCCTCGCCGATCTCCTCCCTTCGCGTCCAACCTCCCGTGTCGAGTTGGACGTCGCCGCGGCGGATAAATTGCTCCAGTCGTGGTCGGTTCCCTCCGATCGGTCGCTGGAAACACAGACCGAGCTGGTTCGCGACGGCCGGGCCCGAGTCGCGAGCGAGGGAGAATCGGACGCCGCGAGTGCCCCGGTCCCCGGCTGCAGCGAACTCGTCTTGGCCCGCCCGGTCGGTCGAGGCCGGGTGGTCCAGTCCCGCTTCGACTTGACCGGTGACTGGATGGTCGGCTGGGAGTCTTACGACAGTTTCGTCAACGCCGCCCTGCTGGGACGCCCCCGGCGAGAATTTGTCACCAGCTCCCCGGCCGGAGAGCCCGCGGCAAGCCAACGCGCCGCCTCGCCCCAGGACCGCATTCTCCGCCAGCGTTACCCCGACCTTTCCACCGACACGGCCTCGGCCGCCGTCAACACGCAATTTCGCTTGACGGCCCGTGACGCTGCACTGCCGGCCGGCGAGCCGGCGTGGTACCGCCAGCAACCGATCGCTGGCGTCGGCGGCTGGTCGGACGAGGCCGACCTGATCGTGCTCGCCCGCGAGGCGTTGCGCGCCGAGTCGGGCATCGAGATCCCCGACCAGTCGCTGGTGATCTGGACGCTGGGGATCTACCTGTTACTGCTGGTGCCGCTGAACTACCTCCTGTTTCGGATTCTCGGGCGGCAGGAGTACGCTTGGTTGTGTGTTCCCTTGATCGCGGTTGGCGGTGCCGTGTGGGTTGCCCGCGCCGCCCGACTCGACATCGGGTTCGCCCGCAGCCAGAACGAAATCGCCGTGCTGGAGTTGCAACCCGAGTACCCTCGCGGCCACCTGTCACGAGTTGTCGCGATCTATAACTCCCTTTCCAGCCGCTACGAGGTGGCGTTTGACAGCGAGGACAGCGTTGCTGCACCGCTGGAGACCGAACCGCGCCCCGAGGCGAGTCGGCCGCTGTTCCGCACGTCGCAAGGCCCCGGCCCAGTCCTGGCCGGTTTTGCCGTGGCCAGCAATCAGGTGCGGCTGCTTCGTACTGAGCAGCTGATCGAAGTCGGCGGCGATATCCGCCTTGAGGAAAACCGCTTGATCAACCGTTCGACCTACGACCTGTTCGACGCCCGGGTGATTGAACGGGATCTCGAAGGTCACACGCGAGTTGCTGTCGTCGGCCGCTGCGCCGCCGGTGCCGACGTTCCGCTGCGGCACCAAAGTGGTCGTCCCCGATCGTTGGCGAGCGACGTGCCAAGCGGATTGGCGCAGCTACTGCAACAGCTGGCGGCCCCCGCGGCGTTGCCCCCGGGTTCTGCCCGGCTGGTGGCGCGGATCGACGCCACGCTGCCAGGAATGACAGTCACACCGGCGGCGAGCCAGCGATCGGGGCAGACGATCGTGCTGGCACACCTCCGCCATCCAGCCCCCGATCCGCCGCGTCCAGATGTCAACTTGGTCAGCGATTTTCCTGAGTTGCAATCAGGCGACCGGTTCGAGATCGAGATTCCCAACGAATCCGAACCAGACGATGCCCCGGTCGAGACAGCACCTGAGGAGACGCGGCCGTGATCAGCTTGAACGGTTTTGGGAAGGACTACGGTGACTTCACCGCGGTCGAGCAAATCGATCTGCAGATCGACCAAGGAGAGACCTTCGGTTTCATCGGGCCCAACGGCGCAGGGAAGAGCACCACGATTCGGTTCCTGGCGACGCTGTTGCGGGCCAGTCGCGGGGGCGGGGTGGTGGCCGGGTGTGACGTGATGGGCGATCCGGTTGGCGTCCGTCAGTCGATCGGTTACATGCCGGACAACTTCGGTGTCTACGACGGCATGCGGGTGTGGGAGTTTCTCGATTTCTTTGCGGTCGCCTACCGCATCGGCCGAACCGAACGGCGGCAGGTGATCGACAACGTCCTGGAACTGCTCGACCTGGGGCACAAGCGGGACGACTTCGTCAACGGTCTCTCGCGGGGAATGAAACAGCGGCTCTGCCTCGCCAAGACGCTGCTGCATGATCCCCCCGTGTTGATCCTGGACGAACCCGCCAGCGGGCTCGATCCCCGGGCCCGAGTCGAGGTCAAAATGCTGCTGAAGGAACTCCGCCGGATGGGCAAGACGATTCTGATCAGCAGCCACATCCTGACCGAGCTGGCCGATTGCTGCAGTTCGATTGGCATCATTGAACGTGGCCAGCTCCTGATGCATGGCCCGATCGAGCAGGTCTATCGCCAGATCCGCCGCAACCGGATCGTCGACATCCGTTTCGTTTCGGGCCGGGAAGCGGGCCTATCGGTGCTCCGTTCCAGCCCCGCCCTGAGGGCATTGGAAATCGATCCAGATCCCGATCGAGTGGTCGCTGAGTTGGAGACCGACGACAAGGGGCTGGCAGCATTGATGGAGCAACTGCTGCGTGAGGGCGCCCGCTTGCGTTCCTTCCACGATCGAGACCCGACCTTGGAGGACGTCTTCATGACGGTCACCAAGGGGCTCGTCAGCTAAGGGGCGAGTCAATACCCCCTCTCGACCAGAGAACGCCCTCGCCAGAGTATCTCGAGGGAGCACGCCGGCAGAATCGGGTGCCCCTTGACTTGCCAGGAATCACCGTGCTACTTTTTTGCCAGTCGCGGGAACTCGCCGTCGCGGACAATGCCGTGAACGGTGGCCCAAGATCAAAGTTGGGGGATTAGCTCAGCTGGGAGAGCGCTACAATGGCATTGTAGAGGTCAGGGGTTCAAGTCCCCTATCCTCCACTATCTGACCAAAAAGAGCCAATTTACGGATTTCCGTAAGTTGGCTTTTTTTATGAACTTACGGCAACAAACAAGGTAAATCAACTGTCAGGCGGGACATTTCTGGTCAGATAAGTGGTCAGATATCGGAACCCGCTTTGGGCATTCGGGACGTCCCGCACCAAATCGTCGATCATCCCTGGGACGCCGCTGACGAACGGTTCTTGCACGAGATCCGTTGCTGGATCGTTAAGCACCCAGGTCTGGGCGTTCTCCAGCCAGTAGGGAGCGATCACTTGAATTTGGCTTCTCATGGCGGTTAGCTCAAATTAAAGAGCATGATCTCGGCGGTTTGTTTCGCCAGAATCTTCAGCAGGGGTTCGTCGCTCACGGCGGCTCCATCACTCGTTTTCAGTTCGTGTCCGTTGCGGTACACGATCAGCGGCTACTACTTCGAGTCGCATGTCGAGGAAGCGAGTGCTGGACCTCGGCTGTGGAAACGGACATCTGTTGTCACTCGTACTGGCTCACTGCCCAGAATCAACCGGCGCCGGCCTCGACTTCTCCCCAACCATGCTGGCGCAGGCCCGAGAGCGGATTCACGACCGCTTCGTCCAAGCAATGGGGATGAAATCCGAGGACGAAGACCCGTCGAACAAGCTGCTCGATGTGGAGACTCACCTGCGGTGGTTGCGGGAAATCGGCTTCGAGGATGTGGACTGTCATTGGAAGTGGCGGGAACTTGCATTACTTTCGGGGCGCAAACTGAGTGGTTCTCAGAATCAGGCAAGAATCTCTTTCGGTAGAGTCAAGCAGTCATCGATGAACATTCAAGCATTGAGCGACAATGACCACTGACGAATCGAATTCGCTATCCGCAATTCATTTCCAGAGCGAGCTGAAACTGTCGGTAAACGCATTTATCGATATTTTGCGGCGATCAACACTGGCGGAGCGACGACCTGTTGAAAACCGAGTAATCGTCGAGGCGATGCTCAGGAACGCCGATCTGATCATCACCGCCCGAGTCGATGGACGGCTCGTGGGGATTGCCCGAGCAATCACCGATTTCAGCTATTGCACCTACCTGTCTGATCTTGCCGTCGATGCCGCCTATCAACGACGTGGGATCGGACGGGAACTGATCCGCCGCACACACGAAGCGGCGGGATCGCACACGAGGTTGATTTTACTTTCCGCTCCGCAAGCCGAGACCTACTACCCGCACATCGGGATGATCCAGCACCGTTCATGCTGGACAATTCAGCCCTCGGGCATTGCAAATCACTCACGAACTGCGAAGGAAACCCCATGAACGTCCCTGATGGACACTCATTCAATGTCGTTGGAACTGGTCGACCGTCCCTTTGCCGACCTGACGGTCAAGTGGGCCAGCTCGATGATGTACGTCAAGCCTCGAAATCCCGCTGACGATTTGCGGCTTGCATGCGCCACTCTTTCCGAGTCGTGGCGAACCAATCTGATCCAACGTGCGACTCGTGGAAAAGCGATTGACACTGGAAAGCGGTTGTTCGGAAAGTCATCGTGAAGGCAAGACACCCGTCCTGGGGTGTCGGCAAACTCATCCGACTTCTGCGAGGGTCGGCTGTCCAGGTCTCGGGCGTCCTTCACAAGATTCACCTATTCGTCCGCAGGGGAGTGCCCGCACGTCACTCACAATTTTGCGGAGCGAATCGCAGATCGGCAGATATTCTGGCTGCACCAGCCGGGAGTTGCCTTTAGAATCGCACCACTTTGTTTCCTCCGGTGTGCCGGCCGTGGCTGCTGAACATCCAAGTTGTCCTCCACGTGGAACCCTGGCGAGTGAATGTTTCTAAGTGGCCCCAGCGACCGCGTTGGCTGCGTGGGCATGTGGCGAGCGTTTCAGTGGTTTTGACGGTCCTGGTGGGCGTGCTTGTCGGCATCGGGTCGTTTACCTTTGGCTACGGAAAGGGCGGCAGTTATCTCAGCAACGACCCGAATGCCTGTGCGAATTGTCACGTGATGCAGGGCCATCGCGATTCCTGGCAACACTCCAGCCATCGCCACGTGGCGGTTTGCAATGACTGCCACCTGCCGCACCATGTTGCCGGCAAGTGGATCACGAAGGCCGATAACGGTTTCTTTCACTCATTGGCCTTCACAACGGGAAATTTTCACGAGCCGATCCAGATCAAACCGCGAAACCGCCGGGTGACTCAAAACGCGTGCCTCGATTGCCACGCTGATTTTGTGCACTCGATGCTTCCCCAGGAACCCTCGAATGAAACGCTTTCCTGCGTCCACTGCCACCAAGACGTGGGGCATGCGTTTCATTGATCGCTCGTCTGTCGGGCATTCAACTGCAAGGAACAGGTCGAAAGAATATGAGCCACTCCGAATCATCGGAAAGCGACGGCGCCCCCGGCGACAGAGGTTCTGCCACGCCGCGGGGCGTCTGGTGGTTGATCATGCTGGGTGTGATTGTTGCAGTCGTGACGTTCGGCGTCATCGGGTTGCTCGTCACCATCTTTGAACGCCGTCAAGAGGCTCGAACGCCGTTCGTGCGACTCGTCGAAGTCGACGAGGTGACAACCGATCCGAAGCCGTGGGGAATCAACTGGCCTTACCAATATGAAACCTACTTGCGGACGGTCGACAGCAGCGAAACCGAGTATGGCGGATCGAGTGCGATGCCCGCCAGCAAACTCGAGTCGGACCCGTGGCTGAAACGGCTCTATGCAGGCTATGCGTTCAGTCTCGATTACCGCGAGGCGCGCGGCCACGCTTACATGCTCTACGACCAGACGGTGACCGAACGGGTGACCGAACGCTCGCAAAGCGGCGCCTGTTTGCACTGCCACGCCTCGGTCATTCCGACCTACCGCCGCATCGGTCTGGAACTGGAGGGTGAAGATCCAACCGCCGAGGAACTAGCAAAAGAGTTCAATTTTCCCGCCGTGATGGCCGGCTTCCGTCACGTGAGCAAGATGCCGTACGGCGAGGTCCTGGACGAGGTTCGCAAGACGCCCGATGGCACCCCGGAAACCACCCAATCGCACGTTCCCGGCCAAGCAACCTCCTCCGAACCTGCCGCGGAAAGAGTCGATCCTCACCTTGGCGAGGCGCATCCCGTCTCGTGCGTTGACTGTCACGATCCGGAGACAATGAGCATCCGCGTCACGCGGCCCGGATTTATCGAAGGGATCGCGATGCTGGCCGACAGCGACGATCCACTGCCCCATCTGCCCAGCATCGAGCGTTGGCGCGATTCAAACCAAAATCGATCGTACGATCCGAACCGTGATGCCACGCGGCAGGAAATGCGAACGTTTGTCTGCGCGCAGTGTCATGTCGAATACTACTGTGCCAATAAGAAAACGCTGACGTTTCCCTGGGGCAAGGGACTGAAGGCGGAACAGATCGAACAGTTTTGGGATGAGGCGGAGTTCGATGACGGCAGCGAATTCTATGATTACGAGCACGGTGAAACCGGGGCACTCCTCTACAAAGCCCAGCATCCGGAGTTTGAACTCTGGAGCCAAGGGATCCACGCGAGAAGCGGCGTCAGCTGTGCAGACTGTCACATGCCCTACCAACGGCAGGGGGCGATGAAGGTCAGCAGCCACGAGGTGAAGAGTCCGCTGCTGAGCATCAACCGATCGTGCCAAACCTGCCACAACGTTTCCGAGGCCGAACTCCGGGCCCGTGTGGAGACGACCCAAGGTCGCACTCGTTCCCTCATCGATCGGGCCGCGGTCGCGATGACGGAGATGCTCGACGCAATCCACTCCGCACAAGCGGCGGGGGCAGATCAAGAGGCGCTGCGTTCGATTTACGAGCTGCAAAAGAAGGCGATGTGGCGACTCGATTTCATCAGCAGTGAAAACTCGCAAGGTTTCCACGCCGACCAGGAGGCTGCTCGCGTGCTTGCCGAATCAATCGACTACAGCCGACAGGCCCAAGCAGCCGCTGCGACGCTCGGCGGGCGCGAGCCACCGGGATCCGATGCGGAGATCGAACCGGTGCAAGGTGTGACGCCCACAGAAAGAGCACCACTTGACATCCGCCAATGAAGGCTGAACCGGTCAAACTGACACTGGCCCGGGATCTGCTGGCAAGGGGAGGCGGCATCGTCGGATTGATCCTGGTCATCCTCCTGATTCTGTTTCTGATGGGCATCCGAATGTGGACGATTGTTCTGATCATCTTGTCCATCTTACTGCCCCCGCTGGCCGCATTCCTGGTCGTCGGCCTGAGCGCGCTCTTCTGGATCAATCTCATCCCGACTCTGTTGGGTTGGGGCGCTGCCGGCGATCACGTGACCGGACGTCATCAAGATGTGGCCGCCATCCGCAAGGCGCCGGCGACCGGTTGCGCGACGCACGTGACCGGAGCGACCGCCAAGCCGGCATCGGCAAGTGCCGCCAGCAGTTGCTCTCGGAGCATGGCCTGAGCGAGCAATACGCCGCCGCTGAGCGCCAACGGAACCGGAACCTCGGCGAGTTTCAGACGCCGGGCGACGGCGAGAACCATCGCGGCCAGTTCCCCCGAGGCTGCTTTCACAAGATTCGCTGCGACCGAATCACCGTTCTCGGCAGCGGCGAAAACCACTTCCGATGTCTCTGCGATTCCGGCTCGGTCCATCTGCGGGGAATAGATCGCGGTGATCAATTCGCTCGCCTCCCGGAGGTCCAACCGGCTCAAATAGGCTTCCAGTAGTGCGGTTTCCGGGCCGCGTCCATCCACAAAATGCGCGGCGGCCCGCAGCCCGGCCAGCGCGATCCGATAGCCGCTGCCTTCGTCCCCGAACGACGGCCCCCAGCCTCCACTGCGAGCGACCGTGCCGCGGGAGTCGCGGCCGAGAGCCAGCGAACCGGTGCCGGCGATCAGTGCGATGCCGCATCCATCGGCGGTTGCGGCATAGAGGATCGGCAGCGCGTCGTTGGTGATCCTCACCCGCTCGGCGAGCCCCGTGGCGCGGGCCCATTGCGCGAGCATCGCGCGTTCGGCTTCGCGTTCGCACCCGGCCAATCCGAGTGAAGCGCTCGACACACGGCCTCGCTCGACCCCGGCATCAGCGAACGCGCCATCGATGGCTCGGTTCAGACTGGACGTGGCCGCTTCGATGCCGCTGACGCGGATGTTCGACCCGGCCGCGGTGCCTCGTCCGAGCACCGCTTGTTCTTCAGGCTGGTCCCGCGGAGCCAGCCAAGCGACGGTTTTGGTCCCGCCGCCATCGATTCCGAGCACAAGATCCGGGGACGCGGGCCCGCCGGGGTTGGCTTGATCGCGGCCGGTCATGAGGTTTGCGATGGCTGCTGGAGAGCCGTTCGGAGTTGACCGCCGGCTTGGCCGAGCAACCGCCGTGCTTCGTCCGCGGGAACGTTGCGCCCGTGCGAAACGACGGCGGTCTTGAGTTCCCCGTCACAGGCATCCAGCAACGCCCGAGCTTGATCCGGTCGCAGTCCGGTCAGTTCGCAGACGATGCGTTGGGCACGCAAAGTCAGCTTTGAATTCGTCGCTCTCAAATCCACCATCCGATTGCCAAACGTTTTACCCAGCTGCACCATGGTGGCGGTGGTCAGCATGTTGAGCACCATCTTCGTCGCCGTACCCGCTTTCAAACGCGTCGAGCCGGTGATCACCTCGGGGCCGACCACCGGAGCGATCATCAGCTCCGATTCGCTGGACAACTCGCTCGCGGCGTTGCAGCTGAAGCCGACGGTGAAAGCTCCCGTGCGGCGGGCGTACCGGAGTCCGCCGACCACATAGGGCGTCCGCCCGCTGGTGGCGATCCCCACCACCACATCCTTGTCACTCAAATCAAGTTGCTGGAGGTCTTGCTCGCCGAATTCCGGATGGTCTTCGGCGCCCTCGATCGCCCGCGTCAGCGCCGCCTGTCCGCCCGCGATCAGGCCGATCACCAACCCCGGAGGCGAATTGAACGTGGGCGGGCACTCGCTTGCGTCAAGCACTCCCAAACGCCCCGAGGTTCCCGCGCCCATGTAAATCAGCCGCCCGCCGCGGCGAATCCGATCGGTGATCACGTCGACAGCGGCCGCAATCGACTCGGATTCCGCGGCGACCGCTTCGATCACGTCCACATCGCCGGCGCTCATCAACCGGACGATCTCAAGTGCCGAAAGTGTGTCGATTGCCGAGGAGGCGGGATTGCGAGCCTCCGTGGTCAGCTTTTCTAGCGAGGTTGATTGTTCGGAGGACATTGGTCAGCCACAATGCTCGTTCTGTTGGAACCAGTGCCCGGTTTTCGAAAGAGTGTAACTCTTGGAATTGGCGATCAGCACCACCGACACCGTCATTATGGTCGTCTACGTGGCGGCGGTGGTGGTCTTCGGGCTTTGGATCGGGCGCGGGCCAACGGATCTGTCGGGTTACCTTCTCGGTGGCCGAAACATGCCGTGGTGGGCGATTCTCGGTTCCATCGTCGCGACCGAAACGAGCACCGCCACCTTTCTGAGTGTACCCGGGATCGCTTTCGCCGAGGATGGCGATTTCCGCTTCCTGCAGCTGGCCATCGGTTTCACCTTGGGCCGCGTGATTGTCGCCCGCGTCCTCCTTCCGCTCTACTTTCGAGGCCAACTTTTTACCGCTTATGAAGTCTTGAAGCAGCGTTTTGGAGGGATCACCAGCCGGGTCGCCTCGGTGATGTTCCTGGTCGCTCGCAATCTCGGCGACGGATTGCGGCTGTTTCTGGCGGGGATCGTGCTGGAAAAGATCGTCGGCGTGGAACTGGAGTACTGCATCATTGCAATCGGTCTGGCCACGATCGTATACACCTTCTTCGGCGGCATGAAAGCGGTGATCTGGAGCGACTGTATTCAGATGGTCGTCTACGTCACCGGTGGCTGCCTCGCACTGATGATCCTGATCCAGTCGCTGCCCGGGGGCTGGAGTGAGCTAAGCGAGTTCGCTCGGGAGCGGGACAAGTTCCGAGTTTTTGATTTTCGGCTCGGCAGCTTGCCAGACCCGTTCTCGTTATTCACCGACCCCTTGAATTCGTCGGCCGCCATACAGTTCCTCATCCAGTCTGCAATCTTTATCTTCTTCCTGCTGACCGAGCCGTTGACGTTTTGGGCCGGACTGTTCGGGGGAGCCGCTCTGTCGTTGGGCACACACGGCACCGATCAAATGATGGTCCAACGCTATTTATGCGCCCCGAGCCAACGCAGCGCTGGTGTCGCCCTGGTGCTTAGCGGCGTGGTGGTGTTTGCTCAGTTCGCTTTGTTCTTGTTGTTGGGGGTGGCGCTGGCCTGTTTTTACGCCACCGTTTCACCGAGAGCGTTCGAACACCCCGATGAAGTGTTTGCTAGTTTCATCGTCGAACAACTGCCGGTCGGCTTGGTCGGTGTCACGCTGGCGGCGGTCTTCTCGGCGGCCATGTCGACGTTATCCAGTTCGTTGAACTCCTCGGCGACCGCCGCGATGAACGACCTGTATCGTGGCGGGCGGCATGAGGGCGACGATCAATCCTCCGGCGGTGGACTGCTGCGTGCCAGCCGCGCGTTCACGGTCGCCTTCGGATTGGTGCAAATCGCTGTCGGGATCGGGGCGAGTCATTTGTCGAGCAGTGTGGTCAGCGACGCCTTGGCAATCGCGGGGTTCACCGCCGGAATTTTGCTGGGCATCTTCGCCTTGGGTGTCCTGACGCGCCGCACGAAACAAACCGGCGCCTTGGCCGGTTTGATCGCCGGCATCGCGGTGCTGACATTGGTCAAGTTCCTGACCCCCGTCGCTTGGACCTGGTACGCGGTCATCGGGGCGGTCACCACGTTCACCGTCGGTTACCTGTCCAGCGGCATGGGGGCCGCCGGACCGGACCCCGACGCTCCGTCACAGACTTCACCCATGGAAAACTAAATGAATCACCGAACAATCAGCTTCATGAAAGTATGGTCTCGGCTGGGCGTGCTCGCCCTGTCGCTGAGCGTCTCAGCCGCCCTGGTGGCGCATGCCGATCAGACCAACGACAGAGAGGTTTCCGCCGGCGCAATGGAGGCGGTGGCAGGGATCGATGTTTTGCGAGCCAATGACTTTCGGCAACTGGCCGGATCTCGCATCGGTCTGATCGCGAATCAAACCGCGATCAGCCGCGACGACCAAACCGTGGTCGAAATTCTGCATGCGGCCGAAGAGCTCGAGTTGGTGGCCCTATTCAGTCCCGAGCACGGTTTCGCCGGTCAGCTCGATCAATCCAACATCGCGGACGCTCGCGACAAGGAGACCGGGCTGAAGATTCACAGCCTGTACGGCGAGACGCGGAAGCCCACGCCGGAAAGTTTAGAAGAAGTTGACACACTGGTCTTTGACATTCAAGACATTGGAGCCCGTTTTTATACCTACATCTCCACGATGGGACTGGCGATGCAGGCGGCATCTGAAAACGATGTCCGCTTTGTGGTTCTCGATCGTCCCAATCCGATCGGCGGCACCGAGGTCCAGGGGCCGGTATTGGACGCTGGCAAGGAATCGTTTGTGGGGTTCCATCCGATTCCCGTCCGCCACGGCATGACCGTCGGTGAACTGGCCAAGCTGTTTCAGGATGAATTGCAGCTCGATCTCGACCTGACCGTCGTGCCGGTTGAAAACTGGCGGCGCGATCAGTTTTTTGACCAGACGGGGCTTTTATGGACCGATCCCTCGCCCAACATGCGTTCGCTGACGCAGGCGATTCTGTATCCGGGGATTGGACTGATCGAGACAACCAATGTTTCAGTCGGCCGCGGGACCGACACGCCGTTTGAAGTCATCGGTGCACCGTGGATCGAGCCGCGCGTCTTGGCGGCGGAACTCAATGCCGCTCCGCTGGCCGGAATCAGCTTCGTGCCCATCTATTTCAGCCCAACAACGAGCAAGCACGAAGGACAGCGGTGTGGCGGTGTGAACCTGATCATCACCGACCGCCAAAGCTTTCATCCGTTGAGAACTGGACTGGCGGTGGCTGCCACACTCGCTCGCCTCTACGGTGACCAATGGGAGACCGGCTCGCTGAATCGCTTGTTGGGCAACGACAAGACCCGCGACGCGATCCTGGCAGGCCGTTCGGTCGATCAGATCCAAGCGGTTTATCAAGATGAACTCGATCGTTTCCGCCAGCGACGGGCAAACTTTCTGATTTACTGAGTGCCGATCCTCCGCAGCCCGAAAAGGCAGCGGTCACCGGAATCGAACGGATCGTCGACGGTCAAGCTCGGTTCAATGTGCGATCCCGAGGACGAACGAGAGGCTAAACCGAAGCCAACAGATGCCGATGACAGGGACCACGATCGCGACGATCAAGCCGATCTTCCGCAGCTCGCTGGCCGGACAGCGCCCCGTGGCGTAAACCATTGCGTTGGGTGGCGTCGCGACAGGAAGAAGCA
This sequence comes from uncultured Pirellulaceae bacterium, assembly GCA_964462125.1. GTDB lineage: Bacteria > Planctomycetota > Planctomycetia > Pirellulales > Pirellulaceae > JAWLFY01. The sequence goes on from CAYWXT010000067.1 coordinate 14,078, forward strand.
TCGCGGAAGAGCAGCCGAAAGCGATCGGGATCGCGATCTCGGCGGCGTGCTCTGCCGCCAACGTCACGGCGATCGGCATCAAAATGTTGGCCGTCGCTGTGTTGCTCATCAGATTCGAAAAAAAGATGGCCACCATCATCATCAGGATCGCGAGACCGAGCGGGCTCAAGTTGTCCAGCGGCATTTGGGCGACGATCCATGCCGACAGCCCTGTCTCGGTCACGATCTGCCCGAGTGCCAATCCGCCCGCCATCAGAAACAGGACGTCGTAGCTGAGTCCCCGGATCGCTTTCTCCGGCAGGATACCGGTGGTCGTAAAGACGACGATTGGCAGAAATGAGACTGCGGCTGCCGGGATGCCATGCCACTGCGAGGTCAGCCATAATCCAACCGTCGCGCCCATCGTGATCGCTACAGTGGGGCGATACCACGCAGGGCCGTCCCCGTTCTGGTCATTCACCTGCGGCGCGGTCAGCGGCTCCAACTGGACCGAATCGCTTTCCGACCGATAGAACCGGACAATCACCAGCCAGATGCAGCCCATCGACAGCGCTGCGGGGACGAGCCCAATCATCAGCCATTGAAGGAAGTTAATCGTCGTCGCTGGCTTCGTCTCGGCCAAAGCTCCCACGGCGATGGCGTTGGGCGGCGTGCCGATCAGGCTTCCCATGCCACCGAGATTCGCTGCCACCGCGATGCCCAACAAAATGCCGGTACCGAACCGATCGGTTCTTTGGGCGAGGTGCGATCCGACCACCGCCAACATCATGGCCGTGGTGGCCGTATTGGAAATCAGCATCGACAGGAAAAACGTAACCGTCATGACGCCCAACAGAAAGCCGGCCGGTCGCGTGCCGAACCGAGAGAGCATTGTCTGTGCGAGCCATCGATCGAGTCCGCATCGGGAGAGCGCAGCGGCCATCACGAAACCGCCGAAGAAGAGCCAGATCAAGGGATGCCCGAGCACCGAGACGAATTGCTCCCAATCACGGGCAGTACGGGCGAAGACACCGCCGGGCTTGCCGAGCAAAGCGACTTGCAGGGCAATCACCAAAATACCGACCGCAAAAGCCGGAATCGCCTCGGTTAGCCACAGCATCCCAGCGAGCAACAAGATAAAAAGCGCGCGTGTGGCGGCGGCGGTCAAGTCGGGAGATCGGCCAAACCACCATGCCAGCACCGCAGCAATCACCACCGACGCAAAGAAAAAGGTGGCGCGACGCAACGGGGTGTGCGACAGATTGCCCGGCGGCTCTTGCCCTGCATTTGGCGGTACGGACGATTCGTCCGATCTTGGACTCTCCGCATTGCCAGACATGGAATCTCACACAGCATGAAAATCAGAGCGGCGTCGACCACACCGTGTGATGTTGACTCCTACCCGTCACGGGAAGGGCGTCAACAATGCCGCGGCGTTCGCGTTATGCTTACCGACATGGCGACAAGGTTCAAGGCCGGCAGCAGACCGTCATGAGCACCGCAGCTCGATCGCCGGATTCAGCTTGCCGGCTCGTGCGTCATTTCAACAGCGGCACATAGGAGTAACCATCAGCTTGAAGGTTGACCACCGCGGTGAGCGCCGAAACGGCCACGTCGACAAACTCCACGACCTGTTCGGGCCTGGCCTTTTTACCAACCAGTGATTGACCGCAGACGTAGATCTCAACTCCCGCCCGGTGAAGCTTCTGCAAACAGTCCAAATTCGGATTCTCTTCGGTGTCGAACCGCTCGCGGTAAGCCTCCTGGTCGAGCACATCGAGGGTGGCATCGCCGACAGCAGGGGAAATGTTATGAAAAGATGGAGAAGTCGAATCATCATCGTGGAACCCTTTATCGGTTTCTAATTCGTTCGTTGGTAATGTTTGCTCATGGATGATTCCAGAAATGGTCTTCACATTGCTCCGCACCGGGGATGCGCGGGTGCAGAGCCAACGTTCCCGATCGATCGCGAACCGCCACCCTAGGCGTTCGCGGCTGGAGTGGACGAGCCGGCCGGTTCGGGCTCCTTGACACGCGGTAAATCGGCCGCGGCCCATTCCCGGTAGCCTCCGCTCATGTTGATTACGTCGAAACCAGCCCCCTTCAGAACGCTCGCGGCGATCGCCGAGCGGGCTCCCGAGCCGCACTGGGTGACCACCGGTTTGTCCGAAGAGATCTCACCGAGTTGGTCCGGCAAACGCCCCAGGAAATGGTGTTCCGCCTGAGGGACGTGCCCTTCGGTCCATTCGGCGCCCGAGCGGACGTCGACCAGACGGACTTTTTCCGACTCGATCGGATCGGCCAGATCCGCCGGAGAGGCCGTGCGGTAGCTTTCACTCGCCAACCCTTGCCGGCGAACCGCCTCGGCATCCACCGCTCCGGCGATGTTGTCTACCCCGATCTTGTGCAGCACTCGTGCTGCTTCAGCAAGCTGGGATGAAGCGCAGATCAGATAGACCGGGTGCGAGTAATCGATGAGCCAACCGCCCCAGGTGGCGAGCATCGAAAGCGGAATGTTCACCGACCCCGGCACATGGGATCCGGCAAACCTCTCCGCAGGCGAGAGATCGATCACGGCAGCATCCTCGGGGAGCGATTTCAACTGGGCCGCATCGAGCCACTCCGGCAGAGCTGACTCGCCAAGGACTTGCGGGCCTTCTTTGTTGACCCGTTTCATCACGGCGAAATACCTCGGCACCTCCGGCTGGTCGGCCAGGATGTACCGCACGAACGCCTCTTCGTCGTCGTACTGTAGGGCCGGATTGAAGAGTTTTTCGTACCCGACCGTGGACGAGGGCACCGCCCCGAGTCCTTTGCCGCAAACGCTGCCGGCACCGTGAGCCGGCCAGACTTGCAAGTAGTCGGGCAGCTGGTTGAACCGCTCGACCGATTGAAACAGTTGCTGGGCTCCCTCTCGGGCGCTCCCTTGGACCGCCGCAGCTTCTTCCAGCAGATCAGGGCGCCCAATTGAGCCGACGAAGACAAAGTCACCGGTGAAAATTCCCATCGGCTGGTCCGCTCCGCCGCCATCGTCGGTCAGGAGAAAGGAGAGGCTTTCCGGTGTGTGCCCCGGTGTATGCATGACCTGGAACTGAACGTTGCCGATCCAGAAAGTGTCCCCGTCGGTCAGAAACTGAAAGTCGTAGTCGGAAAGGTACCGGTACTTCCACTCCGGTGGACCTTCGTCGGAGACGTACAACTTCGCACCGACACGCTCGGCCAACTCGCGCGCCCCCGAGACGTAATCGGCGTGGATGTGCGTTTCGGCAACCGCGGTCAGCTGGAGGTCTTCTCGTTGGGTCGCCTCCAGATATTGGTCGATGTCGCGCCCCGGGTCGACCACCAAGGCAACTCCGGACTGCTGGCAGCCGACTAGATACGAGGCGTGAGCCAATTCTTGGTCGTAAAAATACTTCAGAAACATCGTTTCTCTCCTTCAGAGACGTTAGGATCGTGCGGGAAAAAAGTGTCCGACCAGGTAAATCAGCACGGGAACCGTGATCGCGGATCCGCCGGAACCGAGCATGCCCAGCGTCAGGCCGATCACGATCGCTCCGATCAAGATGAACATCATCGCAGTGATCCCCTCAGGGGGCCGAGCAACAGGACGAAGCACTTTTGACTTGGTTCCACGGCATCTTCGCCAGCAACATCCCCATGCCGCACGTGTCGGTGATCCCCGCAAATATCAAGCCGGCGCCGACCAGCGCCGAGAGAGCGGCGAAGGCGGGATGGACCAGCAGAGCGAGTAATGCGCCGATCAGCACAAGCGTTCCAGCGGCGATTCGAACTTGGCGTTCCAGCGATATCGTTTTCTTGCCGCGTTTCACCGGCAGGCCCGCTTCTTCCCAAGCCACCGTTCCTCCCTCGACGTTGACCACACCGGAGTGACCGGCGTCGACGAACTTTTGGCAAGCTTGCTTGGAGCGGTTACCGCTGCGACAGATCAGGTACAACGGTTCGCCGGCTGAGCCGTTTCTTGATTGGATCACGGCGGCCGGATCGAGTCTGTCGAGGGGGACGTTTTGAGCGCCAACGGCGTGGACTTCGCGGAACTCCGCCGGAGTCCTGACGTCGATCAGCTCCGTGGGGTGGTGCCGCTGGCGCTGAGAGAGTTCACCGGGGGTGATCGTCTGCATGGGAAAGTTGCCTCGCATGTCGAGAAACAAAAGGGGGAGAATAAAAAACTCGGAATATCGTGAGTGTTCGATATATCGGCACAAAAAAAGGGGACGGCCGACTCCGGCGGCCCCCGCGGTCACTCGGGCCGGTCTGACAAAAAGCGTCCTTCGACGCAGGCCATCAGTTGTTTCAGGTGTGGTTCGGCGACCCGGTAGTAGACTCGTCGGCCTTCGCGCTCGCTGGTGAAAAAGCCGCACCGCTGCATCAGTCGCAGATGCTCCGAGGCGACGTTGTCGGCGACGTCGCAATCCTCGGCCAACTCACCGACGGTGTAGCGACCGTGCAACAGCAACTGGACCATGCGCAGTCGCACTGGATGGGCCAAGGTTTTAAAGCACTCGGCCGCCGCGGCGAACGCCGAAACGCTGCCGGGGGGCCTTTTGGGTGAGTTTACTTTCGCGGGCATCGAATACCTCCATCACCAAATATATCGTTATATCGCGAGATGTCAATATGCGTTCGTTTCGGCTGGCGTTTCTTGCAGCTCGCGGCGCACACCCTGGGTTTCTCGTTCCTTCCCGAGTTCGGAGAATACGGCGACACATCGGCCTGCGGACACACCTGTGCGTTCGGGCCAACAAGGTCACGGCAATAAGGATTCAGAAATAAGGATTCAGATGGATGACCATGACTCACCCACCAGCACTGAAGAAGCCGGGCGATGGTCGGCGGATCGGGGTCGTCGGCGACGTGTATCGACTGATGGTCAGCGGCGAGGAGACGGACGGACGATACGCCATGTTCGAAGCGATCGTGGCTCCCGGTGGCGGTCCGCCTCCGCACAAGCACAGCCGAGAGGAGGAGGGATTTTACGTCCTGGAAGGGGAGATCACGTTTCAAGTTGGCGCCGAACGGATCGTGGCTGGTCCCGGGACATTCGTGAACATGCCGGTGGGCAGCTTGCACGCCTTCAAGAACCAGAGAGACACGAAGGCAAGGATGCTGATCACGATTGCCCCAGCCGGTCTGGAACAAATGTTCTTGGAAGTCGGACAACCCGTTGCCGATGGTGCAGAGACAGCACCACCGCCGACAGATGCAGATATTGAAAATCTCGTCAAAAGCTGTGATCAGTACGGTATCGCGATTCAGATGTCGGAGCAATAGAACGGTTCATTGGATCGAGCGGTCACGATCACGACGCTGCTCGCCGCGGCATCATTCCGCGCCGCTCCAGGGCGACTATCCGCAAGCTGGGCCCCGTCATGCCGCATCTGGTGGCACACATTTTGCACGTTACCTCCATGTCGCCTTTCACCCTATAGGAGCAAGTCATGCCGAAGCGTATGAAATTCAACGATCAGTTGACTGTCGGTCCTCAGCCGAGCGAGAACGAAATTGAATCGCTTGCGAACGAAGGGTTCCAATCGGTTATCAATTTCCGCACCCCTGGCGAAGAGGACCAGCCGTTATCGCCGGAACAGGAGCGTGAGAAAGTCAAATCCGCCGGCATGAACTACCTGCATGTCCCGGTGTCGATGGAGGGCATGGAGATGAGTCGGGTCGATGAGTTCCGCAAGCAGTACCCGTCGCTTCCTCAACCGGTGTTCGCCCACTGCAAGACCGGCAAGCGGGCCGGGGCGATGATGATGATGCACACGGCGGTCGAGAAGGGGATGAGTGGCGAGCAGGCCCTTGAGCAGGCCAAGACCATGGGCTTCGAGTGCGACAAACCCGAGCTGGAGCAGTTTGTTAAGGAATATGTGAACCAGCGAACCGAAGCGAAGGCATGACCAATTCGTACGACCGGCTATCGGTAGGGTCAGAGGCCTTCGTTCGGGGGCTTTGATGGTGGGATCCGGAGGAGTAACGCGATAGCCTACGCCACGACGGCCCAATCGCGACGATATTATTTGGCGCGAGGATGTTTGATTACCTGGCCGACGAAGGTGGCAGCGTGTTCGACCACGGCACCGCCCGCGGGATGTACCTGCATTTCAAGATGCAGGAGACCGAGATCGACGATCACCGCGCCGGCGGGGACGGCGAGGAGGACTGGTTGGCGGTGATTCGCAAGGAATGACTGTGGACGCAGCTCCGTTCCCTCGATCGCTCTGTGGTGAAGGGCTACGGCTGAGAACGCAGTTTGTCCTGGAGTAGCTCCAGGGCGGTGCGGAAGGTTTCGACGTCCGGCTCCAGGTCGACCGTTCTCTGCAGCTGTTCCAACGCAGCCTCTTCGTCGCCGCTGAGGTAGAGCGCCAATCCGTAGCGGTACTGGACATCGGGGTTTTCAGGGGCCAGCTCCGCATCGCGGGCCAGCAGGGGCAGCTCATCGGCGCGGAGCCGGCGAGCTTGCTCCAACAACATCCGCGTTTGCGGTCCCTGCCGTTCATTGGCGATCCGTTCCAACAACGACGCCAAGTTCGTCCGCGGCCCGGTCGCCAGCGGCTCGACCTGGATCGCCGTCTCGTAGGACTCGATCGCCTCCTCCACGCGGTCCCGCTGCTCGCACAGGATCGCCCATCCCAGGTGCGACCCGCTGCGATCGGAGGCGATCATCAAGGACTCGCGCACCTCACGCATCGCCAAGTCGACCTGCGTTTGCTGGGACGAACTCAGTTGTTGGTAGACGCCCGATTCGACGAGCACCCGAGCCGCCTCGATACGCACCAAGCGAGAGGGATCCCTCAGCAACGGCATCAAGGCCGAAGCGATCGACTGGGGAGAATCTTGACCGGCGGCGGCCAGGTACACGTTGGCCGCGGCGGCCCGGACCATTGGCTCCTGGGTGGGTTCGGCAAGAAGCTTTTTCGCCGTCGGCACCGCTTCTCGCCGCCCCGCTCGCGCGAGCTCGCTCAGCGCCGTCGCCCGGGCGATGGCTGGAGCGACCTCGTTGGGCTGCACCGCCATCCGCAGCATTTCTTCGACCGCACCGTCGCGGCCGGCTCGGAAGTTGGCGATCGGTTCGCCGAAGTGCGGCGGTGTCTTGCGGTCGCTGCCATACCACTGATTACAGGCGGCATCGCACCAGCGATCGGTTTCGCGGATCGCCTCGGCCACCTGATCGTCGCCTGCCTCCGCGGCCCGCTGCCAATCGGCATACTCTTGCAGTTGCTCCCGTCTCGGCGGATCGATCGATTCCAACTGGTCAGCGATGTGACAACTGGTACAGGCGTTGGGCGTGCCTAGCCCCACGGAGAGATCGGGACGGGGGACACGGAAGCTGTGATCACGACGCGGGTCGACCTCCATGTAGGTCCGGTGGGGCATGTGACAGCTGACACACATGGCCCCCTCGGTCCCTGGCTCGTGGTGATGGTGCGAGGGCACGTCGTAGGTCCCGGCGGCATGTTGATGACAGGAGGTGCAGGTTTCGTTGCCGGAATGTTTTAACTTCAGCGAGTGCGGATCGTGGCAGTCGGTGCAGCGGATCCCCTGGTGATGCATCTTGCTCTGCAGGAACGAGCCATGGACGTAGACCTCGTCCTTGATCTGGCCGTCATCGAAGTAGCCGTCCTCGTGAAGCAGTTCTAGATGGTAGTGGTCCGAGTAGGGCTGTCCGGGGCGGAACGAATCATCGAGCACCCCGCGGCGGCTGTGACAAGGGGCACAGCTTTGCAACTCCGGTTCCGCATCTTCGCCCTTGAGTCTCGCCAGGCCATAGCCATGGTGACGGTCCCAGAATAGCGAACGCCCCTGCGCCAGTTCGATATGCAGGCTTCCCGGCCCATGGCAAGCTTCGCAGCTGACGTTGATCTCGGAAAACGTGGTCTGGTAGTGGCCCGTTCCGGGATCGAAATTCCGCTGGAGATTGGTCGAGTGACAATCGGCGCACATCGTCTGCCAACGCTGGGCGATGCCGGTCCAGTGCAGTGGGTCTTCGGGCGCGAGCTTGTCGTCGACATCCGGCGGTCGCAGGTAAAACCATGACTTTCCGTCGGTGTCCCAGCTGATCCGCAACACCTGCAACCTCGCGATCTCGTCGTCGGCCATCTCAGGGCCGCGGTCGAACTCGACCATGTATTGTTGAAGCGGCTCGACGCCGAAGACGTATTTGACCTCGAAGTCGCCCATTTCCCCGTCCGGTCCCTCGGTGTGGACCATGAATCGATCGCCGTCACGGTACAGCCGGCTGGTGATCCCGTCGTGGGTGATCGTGGCGTCGTTGAAGTCGCCGAGCACGCTATCGTCACTCGCCACATCCATTGCCAGGTCATGGTGCGAGCCGGCATGCAGCTCCGCTTGCTCTTGGTGACAGTCGATGCATGCATCCCGCCCCACATAGTTGGCGACCAGATCGTGGGGTTGTTTCGCCCTCCAATAGTCGGCCAACACGCCGCTGGCGATCAAGAGCGTCACGCTGCCGGCCACCCATAAGAGAACGCGAGACCGCCAGCGCCGTGACCTTTCCCCTTCGGCGTTTGGCTGCGCAGAACCGGTCGGCGCGGAGGGATCGGGAGATTGGGACGGTCGCCCCCTAGGTGCGGTCTTGGCCAAGGTCGTGTCGTCGGAATCGGGGGAAGGAATCAGGGGAGTGACACATTCATTGTGTCAACAATTGGACCGCTTCGGCACGCATCCTGGCAACCAGTTCCGTACGACTCTCGTCACTCCCCGCTTCCTTTGCAAGCAACCGAGATGCCTTGAGCAGCATCTCGGCCGCCCGATAACGGCTCGACCCGTCCACTCCCACCGACCGGCCCGATTGCGCCGGGCTGACCTGTCGCGCCGGGCTGACCTGTCGCGCCGGGGCCACCTGTTGGTCCGGGGCCACCTGTTGGTCCGGGGCGACTCGGGCGTGATCACGGGGAGGGATCTCGGACGGCGTGTTGGGCAGGGTGTCGGAGGATTCGTCCAGCGCGCTGCCATCGAGAACGCTTCCCCGGCCGCGGATGAGCTGCAGCACGTCGTCGAGCAGGGGATCCCCGCTGGGCTGGTCCGCTGTTTCCCCGGAAAGTGTCTCACGAATTTGCTCCGCCGCCTGCGGGTTTTCCGTTCGCAAGGGCACCATGTCGAGCTCTGGCGCCCACTGCCCGGATGTCGCCGGTGAGCGGTCCAGCTCGGGGGGGCAGGGCAGGTCGCCGGCGTCCTGCCCAGTTTTCTCACCGTCCCCTTCGGAGAGCCCTTCTTG
>CAYWXT010000068.1:0-23215 GCA_964462125.1 uncultured Pirellulaceae bacterium
ACCGGCCGTCGCGACTTGCCCACGTCGGTCAGCAATACGAAGTTCTGCATGTTGCGGGCACCGACCTGCAGCATGTCCGAATATTCGGCGACCAGATCGACCGAGCGGGGATCGGTCACTTCGGTCACCACCGGCATCCCGAAGGTGTCCCCGACCTCGCGGAGAATTTTCAAACCCGCCTCGCCCATCCCCTGAAACGCATAAGGGCTGGTCCGAGGCTTGAACGCCCCGCCCCGAAACAGGTTGGCTCCCGATTCCCGGACCGACTCGGCGATGCGAAGCATCCGGTCCCGCTCCTCGACGCTGCAGGGACCGGCGATCATCCCCAGATGGCCGCCGCCGATCTTGACGCCGGAGACGTCGATCACGCTCGGCTCCGGATGGGCTTCCAACGACGCCAGCTTGTAAGGAGGAAGCACCGGGACAACTTGGGAAACGCCGGGGACGCTCCGCAACTGCTCTTCACTGAGCTTTTGTTCATCGCCGATGATGCCGACAATGGTCCGATAGGTGCCACGGCTGAGGTGGGCCTGCAGCCCGAGCCCCTCGACATGCGCGATCACGTGTTCGATCTGAGCTTCGGTGGCCTCGCTTCTGAGGATCAGGATCACAGGAGTGTTGGGTTGGAACGGGGGTGATGGACGGACTGGTCGGCCAATCCGGGTAAGCTTGGCAATGTAGCAGCCCGCGGCGCCAATCGTCGAGCCCAACTGGGGTGGGCGGGGTGGATGAAATTTGGCCCACCCCCTTCGTCGACGACACCGTCTTTACGCCGAGACGCGGTTGCCGTTCCACCAGGAGCCTTTGCGGTTGACTTGATCGTCGGGAATCGTGTTGATCAGGTCCGCGTTGTCCTCGCCGAGCCACTCCCCCCGCGCCGTTTCGGCTGCGATCTCGTCCTCGTCGATTCGGCCGTCGGCTGGCTCGCGTTCATACCAAGCCCAACCGATCGCCGGTGCCGGCCGCTCCGGTTGCTGTGGTTCCGGGCGGGGCACAAAGGGACGCGGCGCTGGTTTCGGAGGATTGACGACCGGTGCCACCTCGGCTGGTCCCGGCGGTGACTTGCGGGCCAATGTTCGCGGGAGGTAGACAATCGGCTTGGCCACTGGCGGCTTGGCGACTGACTCGGGGACGGCTTCGGGTTCACGTTCCTCGTCCGGTTCGTCCATCACGTCGACCGCCGCCGCTTGGTCATCACCATCCTCGGCCTCGGTGGGTTCCGGCACAACTGGCTCGACCGCGACCGGATCCAGCTCCGCCGGCGTTTCGTCGCTCGCGGCGTCGGTCGGCAGCACCTCGGCGCGTCCCGGTTGCCCTTGGGCCGGCAGCTCGCGAACCTCGATGCCGATCTCCTGAAAGATTTCGACGATGTGGTCGTGACAGGTGAACATCATCACCTGATGCCCGAGTTCGGCAAAGGTCTTCAAGGTGGCCGCGGCGTGGGTGGCTCGTTCGCGGTCAAAGTTGACCAGCACGTCGTCGAGAATCAACGGCAGCATCACGCCGCGGCGGGCGTAGGCCGAGGCGAGGGCCAAACGGAGGGCGATGAAAACGGCTTCTCCCGTTCCGCGGCTGAGCACCTCCAGCGGCAGCGATTCCCCGTCGGCGTCGTCAATCTTCAGCCGGTTGGTGCCCAACGGCGTCCAAATCCGCGTGTATTTCCCGTCGGTCAATTGGCTCAAAAAGGACGAGGCTTCGCGGAGTGTTTCGGGTTGCCGTTCACGCTCGAACGTACTGCAGACGTCCTCGAGCAGGCAGCTGGCCATTCCCAGAATCTGCCATCGCCGAGCGAGTGATTCCAGCTGCCGTTCGACACAGCCGAGTTCCAGCCGCGCGGTGGTCAGCCGCCGGTCGTCGGCGAGCTGTTTCATTTCCTGGGCCAATTCGCCCTGGGCGGTTCTCAGACTGGCGATGCGGGTTTCGGTCTCGCTGATCCGACCGGTGAGCGATTCCCAACGTTTCTCCAGATCATTCGCATCGGAATCCCCGATCTCGCGGGCGACGGCGTCGTAGTCGACATGTTGCCCGATCATCGAGCGGACTTGCTGATCGAGCTCGGTTAGCTTTGATCGCATATCGGCCAGCGAGGCTTTGGTATCGACCAGGGCGTAGAACTGATCGGCGGTCGCGACGCCACACTTGGCCCACAGCGCCCGCCGTTGCTGTTCGGCCCGTTCGATCGCCCGCGAGTGCGCCGATTGATGTTTCTTCAGTTGCTGGTCCTGTTCCTTCAGTTCCCGGCGGCGTTTGATCCAGTGCTGTTGCCGCGACAGTTCCTCATGCAGGTGGTTGAGTTGATCGAGCGGGCCGGTACGTGGCCGCGGCAGGCTGGCATGGCCGGCATGGCTGGCATGAGTCGGTTGCTCGGAAATCGTCAGTCGGTGGTCCGAGGTGTCGCCGTGCGCCGTCGCTTGGGGGTTGTCCCCGGAACCGGTTCGCTCTTGGTTGAGTTCCAGGGCTTCCAGGTACAGCGTTTCGATCCGCTTGGCGATCGTCTGCCGTTCGCGGCTGCGTTGTTCCCGTTCCTCCTGCAGCTCCTTCAGCCGCCGCAAACTCGCCTGCAGCGTTTCATAATCATCGCCGAGGTTGCGGACACTCGCCGGCGACATCGACTCGCTCAGCCCCAGTTGGCCCAGGGCGGCGGACCAACTTCGACGCGCCTCCTTCAGTCGCTCGGCTGCATCGGAAGCTCGCTTGCGGGCGGCTTGATACGACTGGGTCGCCGCTTGGTGTTGGTGATAAACCGGCAGCGCGGCTTCCAGTTCGGCGAGCAATTTTTCCGAATCGCGAAGCCGTTGCTCCAACGTCTGGCTGCTGGTCGGCAGCGATGATTCGAGCTGCTCTCGTTCGGACTCCAGTTCGCGGAGTTGGCGGCGGACCGAATCGATCTGGCGTTCGCAGTCATCTAAATCGACCGACGTGGATCGCTGGCCCCGCTCGCGGCTGAGGTAGTACACCAGCAGGGCCATCGCCCCGAAAATGACGCACAGCATGCCCTGGGTCGGATCGTTGTCTTCACCGATGAAGGTTTCGATCCCGAACAGGTGAAAGATGCCATACAGCACCAATCCGCCGCCGAAGATGAAGGGGATGCCAAGCATCGGCAGGCGGTCGATTGGCAACACCTTGTCGGTTGCCAGGTCGGCCGATTCCTGTTCCAGGTCGCGGTAGTGCCGTTTCAGCTTTTCCAGATGTTCGCCGAGTTGGATTCGCTGGCGCAAGGAAGCGACCAACGCGTTCTCTTCGCGGATCGCCTGCTGCAGATTGGTTGCCCGAGCCCGCTGGAGCGTTTCTCGCAATTCCTCGCCGAGCTTGTCCGCCTTCTGTTTGTATTCTGCGGCGGCGGTGCGGGACTGTTTGAGCAGGAACAGTTGTTCTTTGACCCGTTTGGCTGGATCGGCGAGGGTGGCGAGGGATTGGCGGGAGAGGTCGGGGAGTTTGTCTGTATCGCCATCGGCGAGGGCTACCCGCTCGTCCTCGTCGAGCCCGAGCTGTTGGGCGTCGGCGTCGAGCTGCTGTTGGGCTTTCTCGATCTGTTGGTCCAGCCGCCCGACCTGTTCTTCCAACGCCTCGACCCAGGTGGCCTGTTCGGTGGCCGCTTCGATCCGGCCCTTCAAGTCGAACATCCGGCGGCTGACCGGAAGCTGATCGGCCTTGTCCCGGATTTCGCGACGTTTCTGTTTGACCTCTTCGACCTTCGCGGTGCGGTCTTCGATCAACCCTTCGATTTGGACCAGCTGGTTGGGGGCTTCGTCGGGAATCTGTCCCTGCGTTTCGGTCTCGGCAATGTTCCGCTTCAGCGTTTCCCGTTCGGTCCATCGGTCCAGGACACTGCTGGCGGTTTCGACACAGCGGGCTTCTTTTTCCCAGCCGGCGACCCGCTCGGTGAGTTGTTCGATTTCTTGTTCTTGGGTGCGGCGAAGGGTCGCCAGCTCGCTCCACCGGCGGCCCAAACGGGTCAGCTGGTCGATCTCGTCGCGGAGCCGTTCGCGTTGATCGATCAAACTGGCGAGCTTGGACGCGTCGGCTTCAACCTCGGAGCTTGGGCGTCCCACCAGGTCTTCGCGGCCGGCGCGCAGGGAGCGCATGACATCGACCAACGAGACGCGGTCGAGGCCACTGGAGAGCTTGTACAGTTCGTCGGCCGCCGCGGTGTCGTCAAGCGTACTCAGCTCTTGCAGTTCCCGGATGCCGATGGCGAAGACGTTGGTGAAGATCGGCTCGTCGATCTGGCCGAGCAGGGTCGTCAGCCGATGTTGCCCCTGGACCAATCCGTCTTGGCCGGTGACGGTCAGGCGTCCGTTGGTTCCCGCGTCGGTCAGCTGGTTATGACGACGGATCTCGTAGCCGCCACCGGGACCGGTCACGCGGATCGCCCCGCCCGGGGAGCCACCGTGCAGCGGTGGGAGATAACGTTCGCGCCGCGACTCGGTGAAGCCATAGAGCATCGCCCGCAGGAACTGCATCAGCGTCGTCTTGCCCGCTTCATTGGGGCCGTAGAACAACGTCATCCCTTCCGGGAGCGAGTCGACCGAGAGTCCGGTCCAGACGCCGAATCCGTCGACCTGGATGTCTTTGACTTTCATGATTTTCGCACCAGTTTGGGCTTCCCGCCGCGTAGCAGTTCGACGCCGAGGAGGGTGGCTTGGTCAAGCCGCTGGAGCCGCGCCCAAGAGGGGACGTCGGCCAACAGCGACGCGGCCGAGCTTGATAACTCGCCCACTTCGCCAACGGACTCTTCTTCGGTCCAGGGAAGCAGATTCAGTTCTCGCCCCTCCGCCTTGCGATGTCTTTCCGCGGCTCGCAGGAAGTCGCCCAGGATGGTGTCCTCCTCGCGCCATGAGTTGGGAAAGTTCCGTGGGGGGCGGATCGAGAGCTGGGCGGTCCAGGCCGCCGGGGTCCCGTGGCCGTAGTCGCGCCGCAACGACCGCAACAAGTCCTCCGCGTCGCCGATGCGGTGCAGTGTCTCGCCGTTGGTGACCGAGATGTCCCATCCGATCAACAGGTGCCGCGACCCGTGCTCGTGCTGCAAACGGCCGATCCGTTCCCCGAGCAGACTGCGGAGATTGCCGACCTGAGCGATTTCGGCCGCGTCGATCTCCACGTGACAGTATCGAAACGTATCGCATTCGACGGCATGGACCCGCGAATTGCGCTCGGCATCGACGTCGACGACGGTGTATCCGTGGGGCCCCGTTTCTTCCAGCGAGCGTCCTTGGGGGGATCCGCAATACAGGGCCCCGGTCTCGGCGCCGCCAGCCAATTCGCGGCGGTTGTGCTCGCCGCCCAGGGCCCAGTAATCGAAGCGTCCCTCGGCCAGGGCGGCCGACTCGGTCGATCCGTAGCCAACCGCAACGGTGAACTCATCGGTGGGATCGATCCGGTAACTGGGAACATGCAACACCCCGCGACCTTCGCTGCTTCGTCCCGCCACCAAGCAAATGGTCCGTCCGGCCCGCTCGACCGGCACGGCGGTGACCCGGTTTTTCGCGAACAGGGTCACGTTGGGGGGCAGGGGGGCTGCCTCGGGCCAACGCTGAGGGTCGTCCGCCGCTCCGGCAGCCCAAAAAACCGGTTTGTTCTTCGCGTGCAGCTGTTCAAACCCGTCCAACAACAAAGACATGCCGTGGGGTCCCGCCGCCATCGGGCTGAGCAGATCGCCGCTGAGGACCAGGAAATCGATATTGTCTGCGGCGGCCGCTTCGAACACCGCTCGGGCCGCTTGCCGGGGAGCTGAGGCCAATGCTTCCTTGAGGTGCGGCGGCAGAGCATCCAAATCGCCGAGCGGCAATTCCAGATGAAAATCGCTGGCGTGGATAAATCGAAATGACTCGCCCGGCATCGGTTCCCTCCGCGTTTTTCCAAGGGCGAAAGCAAATCCCGCCGGTCCGGTCGCATCGATCCGGCGGCGGCTCGCGCGCCCCTCGGTGGCCACCTCATGTGACCGGTTCTGGCGTCGGGGCGATTTCGCGCTCGGCTGAGTTGACCGCGGAGTTTAACGAAAATGCCGAATTCAGGCCAAGCCAATTCTAGCCCCCCCCGGTGGGACCGTTTTGGGGAGCATCGTCGGCCCAAACATCATGGGCGATCCAGCAGTTATGAGCGGTGTCGTGGCGCGGCTCCCAGGGAGAAATGATCGCGGGTCTTTTCTTGGGCCCGCAACCAACCGCGGTGGTGCAACGTAGGAAATCTTCGTAGACAGGGGAGCCCCGGTCCGTTTCACCCAATCAGCCGACCACGATGACATGTGCCGTCGAACCCCGCCGAGGAATCTTAGCCGTCACGCTCTGCGTTGCGGTCGCCGCCGCCTCGCTGATCGGCTCCCATCTGCTGCCCCATTGGTGGCAGCATTCTGAACGCCAAGTGGCGGCGGCAGCCTTCGAATATTTGGAAGATATCCGGGCGGCCCAACAGCAGTTCTTTGTCGAGAACGGGCGGTACGCGACCAGCATCGACGACTTGGACGTGAGAATGCCGCCGCCACTTCACTTTTCGGTCGCCGTGATCCGTTCGGATTTGGAACAGCGGGATGCACCCTGCTGGTCGCTGACGCTCCGGCGGTCGGGAACCCCGTTCGGCCAGCGCAGTTACGCCGTGACCTACAGCGACCGCGGTTATGAACCGGCACGGAGCAGTATCAGCGCGGGGCTCGCCCCGGACCGATTGCCGCTGACGTTGGTCGATTCACGATCCGGGGATCCACAGTGATCCTCGGCGGTTCTTTTCCGCGCCCCCCGTCGGCCGCAGATTCTCCCCTTTTCGCCGGGCTTTGATCCGAACGTAGGGGGCAATGAATCGTGCGCGGGCGGCAAAGGTGCCCGGGGCCGCATCGGCGGTGGCGTGCAGGGGTTCGACCAAATCCTCGATCACAAACCCCGCGCGACAGATTCCCCCCACCAGCTGTTCCCAGCGATGCAGGAACTCGACCGCGCCCGGTTCTCGTAGCCGGTTCGACGCGGTGGTTGCGCTTGTCGCTGGCGGGACCGGTGAATCCCGATAGTAAGCATGCTCCAGGACGTAGTCTCCCCGCGCGGTCGGCTCGTGCGACGCTTGCAGACTGGCGGGCGACTTGTGCTGGCTGACGTAGAGGCCGCCGGCGCGAACCACCCGGGCGACGTGGAGGAACACCGGCCGCACATCCGGCAGGTAGCAGCTGCTGACCGGATGCACGACGAGATCGAACTCACCGTCGTCAAACATCGACAGGTCATCCATCGATGTTTGGATGAGCCGCGCCGAGTAACCTCGCTCCGCGGCGACCTGGCGGTCGAGCTCCAACATCGCGGGGCTGAGGTCGGCGACCGTCACCTCGGCTCCCGCAGCGGCATAGAGCGAACTTTGGCGTCCCCCGCCGGCGGCGAGACAGAGCACCCGCCACCCCGCGATGCTGTCACCGAGCCAACCGGCAGCGTCGACGGTCCGCAACGGGTTCCGTACGTCATCGTCCCCCGCCGGGCGACAAAGCGGCGCCCGCTGCAGGGCCAACCGATCGTAGGCTCGGCTGTTGATCTTCAGGATTTCGTTGCGGTCCATGTCACCTTCGGAAAAACAAAAAAGAAACGGGTACGTTCCGCTATTCTGTGCGTTCCTCGCCGATTCAAGGGCAAATCCGGGAACTTTGTCGCTCCTTTCCGCATCGGACCGATATCGAGAGACAGGACGCTTTCGAATCCGGTTATGATGCCAACCACCCGCCGCGCTGAGTTTACCTAGCCCGCGGGTGACACTACGAGATGTTTCCCATGCCCGTGCCAAAAGAATCCTTGGACCTGTTGCTCAGCGGCTATCTGGATGATGCCCTCAGCAGCGAGGAACGCCGCCGCGTCGAGCGCTGGCTGCAAACCGACCCGGACATCGTCCGGGAGTTGGAGTCGTTGCGGTCGCTTCGCGAGTCCGTTCGTGCGGTCGCTCGCAGTGACGAACGAACGCTGGGACCGGAGTTTGCTGACCAAGTCGTCGAGGCAGCGATTGCGCGTGCCCAGGCAGAGGGGCTGTCGGAAGAGCATCCGTTGGTGCGATTGGCGGAACAGCCGACTGGGGCTGGGGTGACCAAGTCGAGACGAACGCTTGCTGCGAAGCACGTGGCCCTTTTGGTCGCAGGGCTCGCGGCGTCGATCTTGATCGCCGTTGTCGCGTTGCGCCCGGACGAGGGTGATCGACGTGAACGGGCCGTTGCCGAGTCGACGACCACGCCTGAACCGGGACGGGAAACCACGGAGATTGATGAGATTCTATCGCCGCCGCGTCGGCCCAGTGACCTCGCTGAGGAGCCTCCCGAGATGCCGGTGGAGACGGTGGAGCCCGCCCACCCTTCCCAGCTCGCGGACGATTCTGCCAGCGAGGCGCCCGACTCGGAGCCCGTTCCCGACTCGTTGGACGACCCGACCCCGAGCGATCCGATCGATTTGCGTCCGCCGGGTGAGCCGAGTGGTGCGCCGATGGTGGCCGATTCGGATGCCGAGAGCAGCACACCGGAACCACCAACATCGGCGAAGCGACTCCAGGCCCTGCTGGTCCTGGACGTTCGCCGCACCGAGTCAGGCAGAGCCTCGCTCGCCGTTCGCCGCGCGATCGATCGGGCTGACATCGGAACGAGCAACGACGAGGGGCTCGACGACGAGGTGGTCAGGGCGGTGACCGATGAGGTGGAGCTGTCGGATGACTCCTCCGGCTCGGTGGTCTACCTGGAGGCCCCGGCGAAACAACTCGACCAGTTCGTGATGTCGCTGATCGACGACCATGACGGAATCGAATCGGTAGGTTGGAACATCGTGTTCGATGTGCCTGTACTCAACACGGTCGAGTCGATCCGCAACGTCGATCCGACGACCGTCCGTCACAGCACCAGCCGCTCGGTTCGGGTTCAGGACGCGGAGCAACGGGAGATGCTCACCGGAGCCCTGGGGAATCGCGAATATTTGCCTGTCAGCGGCGACCAAACGCCACCGCTGGGTGAGCTGGGCGCGGAATCGAGTCCCTCCGATGACGTGCCCGCTCAACTGCTGGTCCTGATTCGCTAAGCCGCTGATGGGTCGCCGCCGCTATCCGTTGCCCGTCCCCTCGTAGCGCCGCCGGATGCGTTCCCGCCGTCGGCTTGCCGCTACCTTGATGTTTTCAGGCAATCCAGGGACCTTCAGAACGGTCGCTAGATCCTCGGCCGCTTTGGCGTCTTCGTGAATCGCAGAATACGCCAATGCCCGGTTGTAGAGCGCCATCGCCTTGACATCGGTCGGTAGTCCGGCTGCCCGAAGAGAGGCCGAATAATCCAAGATAGCCCCCCTGAAATCGTCCTTCTTTGCCTTCGCCATTCCGCATCGATAGAGGGCGAGCGCCCTTTGGCGAGGCGATAACCAACTCTTCAGCCAACGAGTGATCCTCACGTGAACGCCATCTGATTGCGACGATTGAATAGAGAAGCGAGCGCTTTGACTTAGCATCGCCTAGCTTAGCATGGCTCGCATAGCGAGTCACCCCAGTGCGCACTTCTCTCTCGCCGGCACGGTTGCCAGCGGCCGCTAATCATCTTGATCCGCGCTGACCTGGCGAATCTTTCCGGAACCAGGAACCGCATCTGCCGTGGTGGAGTCCTCACCGGACGGCAACGGGACATCCTCGAACCGGAAAGGGACGCGGACGCGTTGTTGGTCGACTGCAAGCGACCAACGGAATCCAACATTCGGTGGCAGGCCGTCCTCCGCCTGCAGGGTATAGCTGAGCGTTCCGTCCGGACCGCCGCTCCAAGCGGCCATCGTCTCCAGTTCGTTCCCCTCCGCATCGACCAAGTCCATGTCCAGAATCGCTGTTTCCGGTCCCTGGATGTTCACGGCAATCATTTGTTCCGGCTTCGCATCCGGGAGGGTGACTTGTGCGTCCGCGGGATCGGTCACCTGGACCTCCAGGCCGGCTTCTTCCAATACGGGATCGGAGAGGGCCTCTCCAACCTTCTCCGCGATGCCTTCCACCGTCACCTGTTTCCGTTCTCCGCCGGTCATCAATTGCAGCGAGCCTTCCAGAACCTGCAACCGCTTGGCGGCCGATGGCGGTCGCTGCAACATGAGTTGGATGCGGAGCTCGTCGTCTGGCCTGTCGAATTGCCCCGCAAACATCATTTGACGGTCGACCTCCACGAATTGCTCGACTGGATTGTTCATGGAAAAAGAACTTTCGATCTGTTCCAGCGTTTCGTCACCGTCGGCCTTGGCCGTGGAGACATCCAGAAACCCAAAGTGGGTGGCTTGGGCAGCCGCGGTGCCGGCCAGTTCAATCGTTGCGAACAAGGGTTCCTGGTCTCGGGGAGCATGGACGGCAAACGGCTCGTCGAATGTCAAAGTGAGTTTCGTCTGCAGCTCTTCACCAGCGGACTCGGCGGGCGAATCGCCGTCGCTTGGTTGCTGTTGTTTGACGTAGGCACGATCGCTTTCGCTCAGGCGTTCCAAGGGCACCTCGATGAGATTGCCGTCAGGTTTCTTCAGTTTCACAACGCCGTCGGACAAACCGGCGTACTCCGCCTCGACTTGGTACTCGCCCGTGCTGTCGGTCCAGGTTCGCGCCCAAGCTGACGTGACAGAGAGTGTCGCCATTGCTAACACGGCACCGACAATGAACAGTCGATGATGGGGCTTCGACGCGCACATCACGTTGTTTTTGGAGTACGATGATTGAACAGGAATTGAATGGATCATGGATAGTGCTCCGTATAAGCTATGAGATTACACCGCGCCGGCGACCAGATCGTCCAGCATGAGACGGGACAGGAGTGGTGGGATGACGGCTGGGTACAAGGAGCAGTCCTCGGGTGTCGCGCCGTTTGTCGCTCAGACCAGTCGTAACCCTTATCGAATTATGATGTCTCGGTCGTACGGTGAGATCAAGTTCTCGTGGCTTGAATCCCGAAGGCGATTGAAGCCATCACTGGCGGCCCCATTCCTCGGGGCGAACATCGTCGACCGGCAGGTGAACGATCCGCATCGAAAACTTGCCCAGGCTCTGATGTCATTCTCCGCGAGTTTCGTGCCCGTGGTCCACGGTGGATTGCTTCGCACCGTCTCCAAAAAAAACGCTATCAACCAAAACGCAGGGGTGTGCCTCGAAAAGTGACAAAAGTTACGATGAGGCGAGGCGACCTTGATTCGTGTCGCCGCTACGTTCACCTCGGAATATCTCGCTCGGGTGCGTCGGGGAAGTCCACGATCACATGTTGGGAATAGACATTACGATCGAGGGTCCGTTTTCTGAGCAGCACCCGCTTACCAAAACGGGGTGTGCGGTGACGTGTCTTTCGTTCGTTCTGTTCGGCAATTCCATTCCGCTGGCGATGGCGGCGAAGCTGGTTCACATGATGATCTGGGGCCCGGCGCAGCCGGATGTTTCGCTTTGGGGATGGCTCCTTGCGGCCTGCTTCCTGGTGGCCATGATCGCCTTCGGAACGTATTGTCTTTTCTCGCTGCTCGACTGGTTCACCACCGGGCGTCTGAGCCTGCGGCAGCGAGCGAAGGTCGTGATGCGGCTCAGCCTCGTTTCCTTGACCGTGGCCGTCACCGCGCTGGTGCTTGGTCGCTTGGACGTCGTGTTTGCCTCCCTATTGCTGGCGATTCCAATCAGTTTGATATTGGCCGGGCCGCTCATCATGATCGGTCAATCGGTGGGCCAGCGTGGAGAAGGTAGGACGTGAGCCGGTTGTTCCCGTGGCTCCGGCGGAGGTGCCCGCGAGTGTGCCCGCTCGCTAGGGGCTCTGTCAGAAAACGCGAACGACGCTCGCGTTTTCTGACAGAGCCTAACGGGGGCGCGTCCGAACGCTAAAGGTCGTTGGGCGGGTTGGGGATTTCACCGATCTGGGCATCGAGCCATTCCGCTGGCGTCGGTCGATCGGTGGGGTGGATGCTGGCCAGCGGCAACGTGACGGTTCCATCGCCGCGGACCACGATCCCGCCGCGGTGAACCCCTACCGTCGACGCGGGCATGTAGTGGGTGGCCAATTCGAATCCCGGATCGACACCACCGATCTGTAGTGCAACCGGCAGCGGTGGCTGCAGGACGGCGTCGCCCAAGCGGACCCGCGTGGCGAGACTCGGTTCCCTCCCGCGCGGCCTCGCCCCAACGACATGCGACTGGAGGGGACAGTTGGATGACCAGGCGGTCACGCTGCGGTTGGTTTGAGCCGGGTCGAGCTGCACGAGGACGGCGCGCCGGGAGACGTTTTGCCGAGAGATGATCTCGAGCAGCATCACCGCGGCGGCTTCCGATTCGTTTGACTCGAACGCCGCATCCCCGACGACGACGGCGAGATAACGGCTTTTGAGGATCGCTGCGGCCAGTCGTTCCAGTTCGACATCTTGGACGTGGTCCGGTGTGGCTCTCTGCAGCCGGTAGCTGAGTGCCGCGAGCCGGTCCGCCGAGGCGCCGTAGGGCCAATCGAACAGTCGTGTTGGTCTCTCCGGTTCGGTGACCCGCTCGATGAGTCGGGGGGCTTGGTCCCGCGTGACGCCAAGGAGCCAGAGCTGGTCGGCGTGGCGTCGAACCTCCCCGAGGGTAGCCGCGACGACGCCGTCACGTCCGGTCGCCGTCGACATGGCTTGCCGCGTCGGTGTCGCTTCGACTTCGATCTCAATTTGGCCCTCGGTCTGTCGTCGTTGCAGAATCCGGGCCGACTTCAGGTCGGTCCCTGCCGTGATCACCCGGACTTGGGGCGACTCCGCGAACAGCTCCCTGGCAACTTCGGCGAGCTGCGTTTCGCTCGCTGGACGTGTTTCGAGACGCGGACCGCTCGAGGGCCCCAGGGCCGATTGAAATCCTGCCTCCGCCCGCTCGCAGGCGACGTTCGTCTTTCCTTGCGGGTCGACGATCACGTCATCGCACAGCAAGGGACAAAACGGGCAAACGATGGGGGGCTGACGCACGGGCCGACTCATTCAATCACCGGCCGACGCTTTGACACACTCGATCAGCGCGATCACATGCTCCACCGGGGTTTCTTTCAGCACGCCGTGACCGAGATTGAAAATGTGTCCCGGCCGGCCGGAGACGGAGTTCAAGAGTTGGGTTGCTTGGCGGCGAATCTCATCCGGGTCGGTCAACAGGACCGAGGGGTCGAGGTTGCCCTGCACCGCGGCGTCGTGGCCGATCCGCTGCCAGGCGACATCGAGGGAGATTCGCCAATCGACGCCGACAACGGTCCGCCGGTCGACGCGGAGCATCGGTAGCAGCTCCGGGTTTCCGGTAGCGAAGTTGATCACCGGAACCGAGGGGTCGATGCCGCCGATGATCTGCTTCATCCACGGCAGGACATGGGTTCGATAATCCTGGGGGGCCAAGCATCCAGCCCAGCTATCGAACAGCTGCACGCACTGCGCCCCGGCGGCAACTTGTTGGTTGAGATAGGCAACGATCGCTTCGGAGAGCAGTTCCATCAGCGCCGTCCAGCCGCCGTCGGTGGAACGCATCAGTCGTTTCGTCGCCAGATAGTTACGGCTACTGCCACCCTCGATTGCGTAGCTGGCGAGCGTGAATGGAGCGCCGGCGAATCCGATCAGGGGAATCATTTCGGGCAGGTCGGCCCGTGTCTGGCGAACGGTTTCGTAAACGAAGTCCAACCGCGAGGGATCCTCCAAGCGTTCCAGCCGCTTGACACCCTCCGCGTCGCGGACCGGGTTGTGGATCACCGGACCGTCCCCGGCGGCGAACTCCAGATTGAACCCCAAGGGAACCAGCAACGGCAGCAGGTCGGAAAAGATGATCGCGGCGTCGACCCCCAAGCGGTCGACGGCGGTGCACATCACCTCGCTGCACAGCGGCGGGTTGTGACAGAGTTCGAGAAACGAGTGCTTGGCACGGACGGCGCGGTACTCGGCCATGTACCGCCCCGCTTGCCGCATCAGCCAAACCGGAGTCCGCTCGGTCGGTTCACAGCGGCACGCCCGCATGAAGAGACTATCCAAGGACCGGTGGCGAATCACGTCCGCGGGGATCGGCGAGTGGGTGGCGGTCGGCGAAGGGTCACCCGCGGCGCCCCCTGGACGCCTTGGCGGCGCGCCGCCGGTGGCTGGGGCTGTGCGGGGCACCGGCGCGTCGGCCGGGCGGCTTTTGGTGGCGATCAGCGACCGACTCCGCCGTGCCGCCTCGACCACCAGGTGTCCCATCTTGGGATGGGTCGGTTCCATGTCGATCGGTAGCTCGCACTCCTCCAACATTTGGCTGGTGGTCGGACCGATCGACGCGATCACGGTTTGTCGCAAGCCCGATCGGAGTTCCTCGACAACCTGCAGCTGTTCGCCCATCCGCAGCAGATTGACAACCTGGTGGGCGCTGGTCAGCAGCAGCACGTCTCGCTTCCCGGCGGCCAGGGCCCGCACGTTTTCTTCCAGCGGTCCTGTCTGCTCGGGGAACTCCCAACCGTAGACACGGACCGGCTGCACCGTCGCCCCTCGGGCTTCGAGCCCGGCGACCAAGGAGGGGTTGGAGATCCCGTATTCCTGGAGCCCGACGACTTGGTTGGCGACCGGCACCTGTTGGTCGATCAACTGCAGCAGTTCACGCCAGGTATTTGGTTCCGGGACGCGGTGGGTCGGGGTCAGCCCCTGCTCCCGCATCGCGGCGGCGGGTTTGGGCCCTCGGCAAATGGTCACCACATCGGAGAGGGCATCGAGAAACTGCTGCCGGTCGACATGCCGTTCAATCGCCTTGATCAGATAGCGGAAGCCGACGCCGGTCATCAAGACAACCACGTTGATCTGGCCGGTGATCACGTGGTAGGCGAAATCGATCGCCCCCCGATTTGGTTCGATCGGGACCTCGCGCATCGAGGGACTGACGTGTGGCGTCCCGCCGTAGCGTCGGATCAGCCGTTCCATGTCGTCAGCGCGGCGGCTTTCCAGGGCAGCGACGTGCAGTCCGTCGAAGTTTCCGTCGGTGGGAGCCTCGGCCATGATGGTGTCGCTGGGGAGCCTTCGTGGGTGACCGGGCGAGGGAGACTCGCACGCGGCAGATTGTCGAATCGATCGATCACGCCGAGCATTGTAGGGAATTCCCCCGGCGTTACGATGAGCGATCTCGCATTCCTTGCTCGGTGCAACTGACATGCCCCAGGATCGCTGATGCCCCGCAGTCCGATTCGACGCCCCGCCGCGGCGCTCAACATCGATCGATGGTTGAAATCGGCCGATGATTTGCCTGAGACGTTGAGCAGTCAATCGCTGTTCGGCAACGAGCTGCCGCTGGAAATCGAGATCGGTTCGGGAAAAGGTTTGTTCCTGGCCACGGCGGCGGCAGGGAACCAGGCGCACAACTTCGTGGGGGTCGAGATTGCGGCGAAGTACGCGGCCCACGCTGCCGGGAAGCTGGCCATGGCGGAACTCGACAACGCCTTGATGATTTCCGGCAACGCCGAGCCGCTGTTTCGCGAACAGATCCCGGCGGGGCAACTGGAGGCGGTGCACGTTTATTTCCCCGATCCGTGGTGGAAGAAGAAACATCGTCGCCGTCGCGTCTTGAATCCTTGCAGCTTGCCGGCGATCTCGCGGGCGTTGCGAAGCGGCGGGCAGCTCCACTTTTGGACCGATGTCCTCGACTACTTTGAAATCACGGTGGAGATGATCGCCGAGATCGCGCCCGAATTGGGCGTCCCCTTCCCGGAGACGGAGCAACCGGCGACGCACGACCTCGATTACCGCACGCACTTTGAACGCCGCAGCCGCCGGGAACAGATCCCGGTCTATCGCGTGCGGTATGAAAAGGGGGCGACGGGCGATCGGGGCAGGCCCGGCGGGTTAGCGGCGGGAGATTCGCCGCGCGATCGCCTGGCTTGACAGCGGCATGATCTTCGCCGCCCCGCCCGGGTTGTACAGCAGGTCGTCCCGGCTCGGCATTCCTTCGGTGTTCTCGTACTGCACCAGATAGGCGCCGACTTGGAGACCACCCTGGTGGTAGACCGGTGGCCAGAATTCCTCGCCCCGAATCGCGAGCGTTTTCGCCAGCAGTCGGGTCGCCCGTCCAGAAAAGCCGCTGAGAACCATGTCAAGTCGTCCCAGGGCTTCCCGAAACAGGTAGAACACCAGTGCGGTGTCTTTGTTTTTGCCACCGGCGTAGGCCCATGTTCCGTCGTCTTTTTCGTAGTAAAAACCTGGCTCCGGCGCGTCCTCGTTCTTGCTCAGCCGCAATCCGGCAGAGGCCCCTTCGGGCTTCGGATCGCTGTCTCGATAGCGAAGGAAAAAGGGACAACTACGAGCCGAGACGTCGTCCACGTCGTCTTCGGTCACGAATGGGGTGCAGCCAAAGGCGTCGGAAAAGACCAGCTCGACCGTCGGGTTGCTTTTGACGCTTCCGATGCACACCAACCCCCGGTCGCCCTGGGCCTCGACGAAGCCCTCGAATACCTCCGACGCCCGTTGGCGGGCATCGTCCAACGTGACCTGACCGGGACTCCAAACCAAGGTCTGTTGAATCCGGCTGGGCATCGGCGGAGCCTCGGAGCTTTCCGTTTCGGCATCTGCCGCGCCACGGTGCTTGGCGACACCTCCCAAGGTGGAGACACCATTGAGCAACTCGCCGACGAGAACCGAGTCACTGGCGACAACCATCGCCCCTTCGGGTGCTTGGTTCGTTTCGCTCTGTCGCACCCCCACGACGATCTCGATGTCGCCCCGCCGGGCAAGCATCTCCCAAAAATTTTCCGCGTTAACCGCGAACAGGGCACCCGGCAGCTGTTCGGCGGTCGCATAACCATGATCGATCAAGTAGTCGCAGAGCCGAGAAAGCGCCTCCAGCGGAATGTATTTCGCTTCGTTCTTCAGCAGCGAGGCGACCTGATGCCGGTCCAGTCCGGTGTGCTCGACGATCGATTTGATCGTACCGGGGCGCTTTCGCCGATCGGGGGTGTGTCCAAGTAACTCCGCCAAACGGAATGCATATCTCATGGGTTGTTTTTTCTAGGTGCAGAAGCGAAACGAAAGCCGAGCTTTCGGGGGGACAGGCTGGTCCGATCGAAGAGCCGATTTCAGCGACAGTGCGCTCCGGCAGTATTGTAGCGCGATCCCCAACCTGGCAACGCCACGAAACGGAACTCCCCAAGGCCGTCGATCTTGATCCGGTGGGTTATAATCAAGCGGACCATCCCTCGGGCAGACCGTGCCAATTCAACTGCCCCTTGCAGCTCGATCCAGACCCACTGTCATGTCCGTCGCGACCCCGCCCAGCCGCACTGCCAGCGATCCCGGCGAGGGTTCTGGCTCCAGTCGTGGTCGGGGCTCTTCGCCTACCGATCACCTGATCGACGCCCGTATCGCGGAGGCTTGTCGAGCGCTGTGGTGGTCGGAGCTGGTTCGTCGCTTGTTGACGATCGGGATCGCGTCGATGGCGTGTCTGCTGGTGTGGGTGGTGGTCGATCAATGGCTGCATGCAGGGGGGCGGGGACTGAGACTGGTCGCCTTCGCTGGATTTTTGGGCTCTCTGGGGTGGTATGGGTGGACACGTGTGCTGCCGCTGGCCCGCAACCGGGTTCGCCCTGAATATGCCGCTCGATCGCTGGAGCACGATGTTCCCGAGTTGCGCCATGCGCTGACGAGCTACGTCACCTTGCGAGGCGAGCGGGGACAGGGCGACGGGGGCAGCACGGGACTGAGAAGCGTCGTGCTCCGTTCGATGGGGGCCCAAGCGGCCGGGCGTCTCCGTTCCTACGACCACCTTCCCCATGAAGCCACCGGGACGTTTCGTTGGTGGCTCGCCACCGCGGTCGCCCTGGCCATCTTGGTCGGCTACGTCCTGTTGTCACCGAAGAACACCGTCCAGTCGGCCGGTCGCCTGCTGGCGCCGCTGGCATCGATCGAACCGGCCCGCCGCGTGTCGATCGCGGACGTCGAGCCGGGCGATACCGATGTCACCGCCGGCCGGGCTTTGGAAGTGTCCGCCAAGATCGACGGGCTTGGCAGCGGCGAGTCGGCGTGGTGCCGCTGGGACGCCGGTGGGAAGGAACGCCGGGCTGAGTTGCTCCACGACAAATTGGGGCAGCGTCACCGCACCGAGGTGGAACTGGACCCGATGGCCACAGGCCAGATTCCCTATTGGATCGAAGCGGGCGACGCTACCGCCGGACCGTTTCACTGGACGTTGCAGGACGTCCCGGTTGTCGCCCTCCGCTCGGTCCGCTACGAACCGCCGAGCTACACCGGCGAGCCCCCACGAACGAGCAGTAGCGGTTCCATTTCGGCACTCGATGGCACCGCCGTGACCGTTCGCGTCTCGATCAACCGCCCCGTCCGCCAAGCCATCGTGGAGTTCAATCCGCGACCGCTCGGTGAGTCCACCCGCGCGACCGCCGGAACCCTCGAAATGCAGCTCGGTCCCGAACGGCAGTCGGCGGAGGTGACGTTTCCCCTCCGTTCGCGCCGCGGCGAGACGTCGGTGGTCGAACGGGACAGCTACCAAGTTCGCGTCGTGGACGATGCTGGCCAAAAAAACCCCGAGCCGGTCACGTACTCGATTCGAGTGATCGATGACCTGGCCCCGGAAATCACCGTCGTGGTGCCCCAGCGGTCGCCGAAAAATGTCCCGATCGATGCGCAGCAACTGATCGAAATCCACGCCCTCGACGCCGATTTCGGCCTCCGGGAAATCGGGCTGGACATTCGCCGCGGCGTCCAGCAGATCGCTGACCCGACCCTCTGGACCGACCCCCTCGGGAAACGCGGAAATCAAATCGTCGAGTACCGCTTCCGTCCCGCCGAACTTGGCTTGCGGGTCGGTGACACGGTTCAAATCGTCGCGACCGCCGTCGACAACCGACGCTCCGACACCGATCCAAAAATCCAACCGAACCGCACCTCCTCGCCCCCCCTGGAGTTGCGGATCGTGAAGGGGGACTCGCCCGACCGCCTCGCCGGCGAAGACGGGCTCTCCCCACCGGACCAATCGCCCGCCGAACCCGACCCGTCCGAGTCGGCCTCCGATGACGGGGCCGCCGGGGATGCGGCCGGCCAAGACCAAGGCGGTGGCGCCTCGAGCCAAGCGGGAGATGGCGATCCGACCGGCGAGCAGGCGGGCGCCGGAGCCCCGGGCGAACAGGGCGAAGGCGAACAGGAGGGCGAACCACAAGGGGGCGACCCGGGGGGCTCGGAGACAGCGGGCGATCCGGAGACGCCAGCCCCATCCGATGGGGACGAGACAGGCGGGGACGAGACAGGCGGGGACGAGACAGGCGGGGACGAGACAG
Source organism: uncultured Pirellulaceae bacterium (assembly GCA_964462125.1). Taxonomy (GTDB): domain Bacteria; phylum Planctomycetota; class Planctomycetia; order Pirellulales; family Pirellulaceae; genus JAWLFY01. The sequence continues at coordinate 19,199 of CAYWXT010000068.1, forward strand.
CTGGCGACGAGACAACGGGGGATGACCGGGCCGCCGACGCCTCCACCGAACCAACCGATCCGGCCGGTGCCGGCGATCGGCAGGAACAGCCCCAAGAGCAGGATCCGTCCACCGATCCGAACTCCTCCGCCGATCCGGCCGCATCCGGCCGAGCCGAGGATCCGACCCCGAGCGACGAAACCGCTGGCGACAAGGCGGATAGCGGCGAAGCCACAACCGACGCCGACAATGCCAGCGGCGATCAATCGACACCGCCGCAGCATCCCGGGGAAGCCTTCGAAAGGATCCGAGATTACCTCGACCAACAGTCCGAGGGCGCGGAAGATGGCGAGCCTGGCGATTCGCCCACCGATCCCGAGCCGCCCGCAGAAGATTCGGGGGATGAAAGTGGCATGGAAGGGGCGGGTGAAGACCAACCGGAGCCCGGTGGCGAGGAGTCCCCGCGAGAGGGCTCCCGTGAGGAGAGCGATACAGATGCCTCTGGCGGCCGTGAGGAGGACGGTAGCGATCCCGCAAGCGATGACGACCGGCCGGGCGACGGGGACCAGGCTGATAAGACTGGCCAGCCAGGGGATCCGGATTCGACCGCCGGGGATCCGGACAGCGGTGATGAGCGAAATCTTGATGGGCAGTCTCGCGAAGATGGTGGCTCGTCGCCCGAACGTCCCGACCCCGCCGACGATCAAAGCGAGGCGGGTGGCGATGAAAGCGAGCCCGCCGAGGATTCCGATCGAAGCGGCGCCGGGGACGATGCCGGCGCGGGGGACGATGCCGGTGCTGGGGACGATCCCGGTGCTGGGGACGATCCCGGCGCGAGCGACGAGGCGGGGGAATCATCCGGGGACCGTTCGGATTCAACTCAGGAGCCGTCGGGCGAGGAGACCGGCGAGGGGGCGGGCGACCAAGAGGAACCACAACGGGATCAACAAGCGGAATCAGGGGCAGCCCCAGATGCCACCGACGGGCCGAGCGATACACCGCAGCGGTCACCGACCGGAGACGAATCGGACAGTTCCGCGTCCCCAGGGTCGGGAAGTGGCTCGGCTGGTTCGTCGCCAAGCCCAGGTGACGGCATCGACGGCGACGAGGGGGCGGCCGATCCGGTTCCCGACGAGGTGGATCTGGAACACGCCCGCCAAGCGACCGATTTGGTCCTCGATTACCTTGAACAACAACGCGACGCCCCCGATCAGGAGCTGCTCGACCAGCTGAATTGGAGCGAAGAAGACCTCCGCCGTTTTACCGAGCGGTGGAAGCATCTGCGCGACCAAGACACGGGCGATCCAGACCGGGGGACGATTGATTCCCCGGAACGCAGCCGGCAGGTGGAGGAGTCGTTGCGGAGTCTCGGCATCCGCCCGCCGCAACGGGCGACGACTCAGAGCCAGGGGGAGGGCGATTCGTTGCGCCGGATCCGGGACTCGGGGAATCGGCAACCGGCCCCGCCAGCTTACCGTGACGCGTTTGATTCATTCCGGCGAGCGGTTGGAGGGAAGTGACCCGCAGTCTTCAAGTTTCTGCGGACGTCCTCGTTAGTACCGGGGAGAGCCTAGACTTCCCCGCTGTGGCGCGGCCCCGGTATGTGTCAGCATCCCGGCAAAAAGCAGCGTCGGAGAACTGCACGGCTTCCCGAGCAGGAAATCCCCAAGCAGGAAATCGCTATGAACCCGAACGCTTTCGTGTTCGCCCTCGTGACGTTCCCACTTCTGGCTTCCCCGGCTTCAGCGCAGTCACCACCGACCTTCGGCGGGCGGACGTTCGACTCGTGGCGGCAATTGGTCGTCTCGGACCTCGATCCCGACACGCGGTTTCGGGGGATGCTGGCCATTGGGCATCTGGGCCGGTCGGGTCATCGGGAGTCTGCCATGCAAGCGTTCCAGGAGGCCCTTGCCGAGGAGCCGGTGCCGTTGGTCCGCAGCGCGGGCTACCTTTCGCTTCTGCCCTACGGCGAAGAGGCTTGGCCGATTCTCAGCCCTGGCTTGAGTTCCTCTGACCGCGAGGAAAGGCGGATCGCGTTGTACGCCGTGGCCGACTTTTTCGCTCCCCCGCCCCTGCCGGCGGCGGAGCGGCAGCTGGCGGCCCTTCCCACCGGCGACGACCTGCCAGCGGCATCGCAGCTGCCCGAACGGTTGGCCCCTGTTTTGGTGGAGATCTTCCAAGACCGTCGCCGCGATGTTCGGGACCGAGAGGCTGCGGCCCGAGCGCTGGGAGGCCTGTTCCAAACGCACCCCCGGCAGTCGGTCGCGGATTCGGTGCGAGAGGGAGCGATGCAGGTCGCTCAGGCCGCTGACGTCGAACTTGCCTGTTCCGCCATCGATTTGATCGGAGCGCTGGGAGAGAATGCCAAGCCGGCGGTTCCTTGGCTGATCGAGGTGGCCAAGCGGGAGGAGCGAGCGCGTCCGCCGAGGGACGCGGCGCAACTCCCCGACTCCGAACCATTGCCGCTGCATTCCCGCCCGATGGCCGCGGTCGAGGCTCTTGGGAATTTGGGAGCGGTTGCCGGTGAGGCGATTCCCGTGCTGGAACAGCTCCAGGACCGAAAACGGGGGCGAGAGGTCTACACCGCGGGGTTGGCCCGCCGGGCGTTGGCGGAGATTCGCGCCGCGGTCGCCACGAAGCGGGAGAACTAGGCCGGTTGATCGCGGCTGGCACAGTGCAGTGCCCCGAGCCCCCACACCAAGTCACGACAGTCGACCGGAGTGACCTCCACCCCCGCGGCCAACTCGCTCAGTAGACCGCGGGCATGGTCATCGGCGGCCCGGTCACCGAAGGCGGGGACGAGCAATCGGTCGGGGCCGAGTCTCAGAAAATTACAATAGCTCTCCGGTACCCGTTGGCCGCGGACAAACCGCGGCGCGGGGATCGGCAAGGGGTGGACCTGGACCTGCGGTTCGGTGGACCCGCCCCACAGCCGCAACTGCCGCTGGTTGCTGTCGAGCGGTTGGCAGTTGGGATCATCGACGTCGTCACAAACGGCGGCGACAACGTGATTCGGATCGATGAAGCGGGCCAATTGGTCGATGTGGCCGTCAGTGTCGTCACCGACCAAGCCGCCGCCGTCGAGCCACACGATTTCGGTGACGCCGAGGAACCGATAGAGCGAGGTGGCGACCTGTTCGGTGTTCCAGCCGGGGTTGCGAGTCTCGGTGACGAGGCAGCTTGGGGTGGTCAGCAGGCGGCCGCCGCCATCGGTTTCCAGCGCGCCTCCTTCCAGGCAGAGATCCGAGCGGGTGGTGGGGATTCCGAGGTGGGTGGCGATCTTCGCGGCCGCTGCGTCGTCGGTGTCCCAGGGGGCATATTTTCCGCCCCACGCGTTGTATCTCCAATCGACCGCCTGCAGCTGGCCTGTCGCCGGCTGCACGACAAAACTCGGGCCGTAATCGCGGATCCAGCAATCGTTGGTGGGGATGTCCACGATTTCGATTCCGGCATGCCGCGGCAGATGTTTGTCGGCCGAGCGGGCGGCGTCACCGGAGGCTATGATGCGGACGGGGGTCGACTCGGCGATCTGCTGAGCCCAGCGGGCAAAGAAGCGGGGGACCGGCTCGAAGCGGCCTGGCCATGTTTCACGCTGATGCGGCCATGCCAACCAGACCGCACTTTGCGGTTCCCATTCGGCCGGCAGACGGACGCTTGGCGTCTCGGTCATTCCTCGGTGATCTGCTCTTTCACTTTTTGTACAAAGTGGGGCGACTTTCCCCCTTTGCTCAGTTCAGCGGCCCGCTTGTCTGCATCTTTTTTCTGGTCGAATTCGAACACCGCGACCCGTTTGAGACTCTGACTGAACACCCCCCAGTAGAGTTTCATCCTCGCGTCAGCTGCCGTTTTCTTGGTTTTTCGCTTTGCGGCTTTTTTTTTCGCCGGCTTTGCAGATTCGAGTTTCTCGGCGGCCTCGGCTTCGGCAGCCTTGGCCTTACGACTGACAACCTTTCGGGCCATGAAACGGTTCGGGGGTTGGGGGTGGGATGGGAGCGTTCGAATCGAAAACGATACCATGCAGGGCAGGAATCTGTCAGG
>CAYWXT010000069.1:0-23150 GCA_964462125.1 uncultured Pirellulaceae bacterium
TCCACCTAACGATAGAACAGGCGATCCGCTGTCCCGAGTACGTCGCCCCCTTGGTGGTGCTCGTGGCGCCGTTGACGATCGATGCAGACGCCTTCAAAACTGCCGAAGGGGATCTCGAGGGGTCGTTGCGTCTGATCTGTGAAAAAGTCCATGCGTTTCAAGGAACCTCTCGATGAGCCAATCCCCTGCCGTCGTCAATTACGCCCCGGAGCCGGGAAGTGTAGAAATCCGTGAATTCGCGCGCCCTTCGATCGGCCCCCATGAGGTGTTGGTTGAAGTCGGCGCGGTCGGCGTGTGCGGCAGCGATCTGCACCAGTGGACCGCATCGCACAGCTGGCCGGTCAACTACCCGGTCGTCTTGGGCCATGAGTTCTCCGGCACGGTCTTGGAGACCGGTCCCGAGGTCGCCCACTGGGCCGAGGGAGACCGGGTGACCAGCGAGACGGCGGCGATCATCGACGAGGACAACCCGATGTCCCGCCGCGGCCTGTACAACCTGGACCCGACCCGCAAAGGATTCGGCTACGGCACCGACGGGGCGATGACCCATTACGTCCGCGTTCCGGCCCGCTGCCTACACCGCGTCCCGGAAGGGTTGCCGCTCGATCACGCGGCCCTGACCGAACCTTGCTGTGTCGGTTACAACGCCGTCGTCCGCAATTCACGGATCGAACCGGGCGACCGGGTGTTGGTGATCGGCCCCGGGACGATCGGGATCTTGTGCGCCGCGGTGGCGAAGCTGCGCGGCGGCGACGTCGCCGTGCTGGGACGGCCGTCGGACCAGAACCGCTTGGAGATCGCCCGCCGCTACGGCTGCACCCCGCTGACCGACGCCGCCGACTGGGCGCGCCAGCGGGACGGCTTGGGGGCCGACGTCGTGATCGACGCGGCCGGCGTTTCCGCGACGCTGAAACTGGCGATCGATCTGGTCCGCCCCGCCGGCTGGATCACCAAGGTCGGCTGGGGCCCGCAGCCGCTCGACTTCTCCCTCGACCCCCTGGTGCAAAAGAACGTCACCTTGCAGGGAAGTTTCTCTCACCACTGGGCGATCTGGGAGCGGGTCCTGGCGTTGCTCGCCAGCGGCCAGCTCGACGTGGCCCCGATCATCGGCGGGACGTGGCCGCTGGAATCGTGGCACGAGGCGTTCGAAACGATGCACGAGGGCCGGATCGTCAAGTCGCTCCTCAAGCCGGGCGTTTGACCCAGCGGCGATGACCGCCTGTTAAATTCGGCAAAAATCTTCCACAGGTGATTGATTTCTTTCTTCTGCCGGCTGATACTCAGGGTTTGCGAAAGAAAAGTTTCAGGACCTGAGAGAATCATGGCAGTTTCGGTCGCTACGGAGACGCGTCGCGACCGGCTGCGGGAACTGGTCCAGTCCCAGGGCTTCGCGGCTTTGGGGGAGTTGGCGGAGTCGTTGTCGGTGAGTGAATCGACGATCCGGCGGGACCTGGAACATTTCGAGCGTGAAGGAGTGGCGCAGCGGACCCACGGCGGGGTGTTTTGGACCGGGGAACCGGCCACGATGCAGGCCTTTCGGACCCGGCGGGACGACCGCTGGGCCGCCAAACGCGCCATCGGCACGGCAGCCGCAGCGATGATCGAGGAGCACGACACGATTCTGCTCGACGGCGGCAGCACGACCTACGAATTGGCCCGGCAGTTGGTCGGCCGGCCGTTGCAGGTGGTGACCAACAGCCTGCCGGTGGCGCAGCTGCTCTCCTCGAGCGATTCGATCGATTTGGTGATGATCGGCGGCTGCGTCCGCGGGCGGACGGCGGTGGCGATCGGGCCGATGACCGAGACGATGATCCGCAGCATCAATGTTGGCAAAGCGTTCCTGTCAGTCGCCGGGGTGACCCAGCGGGGCTTTTTCAACAGCGACATGATGTTGGTGGAGAACGAGAAGGCCATGCTGGCGTCGTCGGACCAGGCGATCGTGGTGGCCGACAGCAGCAAGTTCGGCCGGGTCAGCCTCTCCCGCTTGTGCGGGCTGGGAGACGTGCACACGGTGGTCAGCGACGCCGAGCTCGATTCCAGCTGGAAACAGCGGATCGAATCGGCCGGAGCGGAACTACGGTTGGCAGATGGGAACGAAACAGCACTCTGACACACATGACCATGAACGCCGCGACAATCGATCGCCAACACATTGAGCAGCTGGTTCGCGACGCCCTGCGCGGGGCGACAACCGCCGCGGCGTCGACAGCCACCGCGCCTCCTGTCGGCGGTTCCCGCGCTGGAATCGACCCGCCCGGCTGGGTCGACGGCAAGCCGAACCTGCGGGTCAGCATCTCGGCGCGGCACTGTCATTTGACCGACGAGCATGTGGAGGTCCTGTTCGGCCCCGGGGCCACCCTGGAACCCGAGAAGGATCTGTACCAGGACGGCTTTTATGCGGCCAAGCAGACGGTGATGGTCGTCGGTCCGCGGCGGCGGATGTTACCGAGCGTGCGGGTGTTGGGGCCAACCCGCGGGGCGAGCCAGGTCGAACTGGCCTGGACCGATTCGATTTCCCTCGGGATCGACGCTCCGGTCCGCCACAGCGGCAAGATCGAGGGGACCCCGGGCTGCGTATTGATCGGTCCGGCGGGCTCGGTTCGGCTGGATCAAGGGGTGATCCGGGCGGCCCGCCACGTCCACATGAATTTCCATGATGCCGACCACTTTGGCGTGCGCGATGGCGAGCAGATGCAGCTGGTCGTTCGCAGCCCGAAGTGCGGCGTGACCTTTGACGACGTGCTGGTGCGAGCCGACGCGGCCGCGAAGCTTGAGGTGCACATCGACACCGACGAGGGCAACGCGTGCAATTTGGACGCCGCCACCGATGTCATCCTTCGCAAGGCAGCCGGTTGTGGCTGTCAGGCATAACCCTTTCCGTTCCTGTTTCCCTCCCTCCTCCCTATCCACCCGTTCCTATTAACCGAAGGCAGTTGTTCAGATGGCAAAGATGAACGAAGCGCTCGGCATGATCGAGACCAAAGGGTTTGTCGCCCTGGTCGAAGCATCCGACGCGATGATGAAGGCGGCGAATGTTCAGTTTCTTGGCTGGGACAAGGTCGGCAGCGGCCTGGTCAGCGCCTTCGTCAGCGGTGACGTGGCCGCGGTCAAGGCGGCCACCGATGCCGGCGCCGCGGCGGCAGGCCGGATCGGCGAAGTCGTCAGCGTCCAGGTCATCCCGCGGCCGCATGACGATTTGTCCAAAGTGCTCAAGACGCCGGCATCCGCTCCCAAGAAGTGACCCTCCCGGTCACTTGTCCCTCTTTTTTTCCACTCCCCGCGACTGACGAAATCACACCATGAACGATGCAATCGGTTTGATCGAAACCAAGGGTCTCCTGCCGTTGATTGAAGCCACCGACGCGATGGCCAAGGCGGCCAACGTCGAAATCGTGAAACGGATCGACATCGGCGGCGGCCTGGTCACAACCGTCGTCAGCGGCGACGTCGGCAGCGTCCGCGCCGCGGTCGAAGCGGGCGCCAATGCGGCGTCCCAGGCTGGCGAATTGATCAGCAGCCACATCATCCCGCGTCCCGCCGAAGGAGTCGAAAAGGCTTTTTTGGGCTGAGCGAGCCATCCCGCCAGGCGGCGCTGCGTGACGGACCTTCTCCCCGCGAGGGCTCGGTCCCGGCCGCAGATGCCTTTCCCGCCGGCGCGGCTCCCGAGACGCGATCGACGTCCCCTTCCTCCTTCCACCGAAACGACCCTCCCGTGCTCGTATTGGTTGCCAATCTGGGTTCGACCAGCTTCAAATACCGCCTGTTCGACATGGCCGAAGAGCGGTGTTTGGCGCGCGGTGCCGTCGAGCGCATCGGAGAGCAGGAAAGTCTGTGTCGCGTCGAAATCGGCAACTGGCAGGACGAACAAATCGAGCCGGTCCCCGATCACGGCGTCGCCGTCGCCGCTTGCCTGCGGCAATTGACCGACTCCGAACATGGCGTTCTCCAAGACGCCTCGCAGGTCTCCGCCATCGGTTTCAAAGCGGTCCATGGCGGCCGGCTTTCGGGGGTCTTCCAGGTCGACGAGGAGGTGCTCGAGGCGATGGCGGAAATGAATGCCGCCGCCCCGGCGCACAACCCGCCGTACATCGCCGCGATGAGACTGCTGCGGGAACGGTTCCCAGCGTTGCCCTTGGTGGCCGCATTCGAAACCGACTTTCACCGCACGATTCCCCCGGCCCGCCGCGAATATGCGATCCCGCGCCGGTGGGCCGATGATTTTCACGTGCGGAAGTGGGGTTTCCATGGCGCCAGCCACCGTTACATCGCGACCCGGATGAGCGAGCTGCTCGGCCGCGAAGACGCCCGCATTGTCTCGTGCCACCTCGGTGGCAGCAGCAGCCTGACGGCGATCCGCGACGGCCAGAGTGTGATGACGACGATGGGGATGACTCCGCAAACTGGGTTGCCGCAGAACAACCGGGTGGGCGACTTCGATCCCTTCGCCCTGCCGCTGATCCTGGAGCGAACCGGCCAGACGCTCGACGAGATCCTGCAGCGGTTGGCCAACGAAGGCGGACTGTTGGGGCTCAGCGGCCGCAGCGGCGACCTCCGGGACCTGGAAGCGGGCGCCGCCGAGGGAGACGCCGGGTCGCAACTGGCGCTGGATGTGTTCGTCGAAGAAATCCGCCGCCACCTGGGCGGGATGATCGTCGCGCTTGGTGGCGTCGACGCGATCGTCTTCACCGGGGGCATCGGCGAGAACGGCGTCAACCTTCGCCACCGGGTCTGCGACGGCTTGAGCGAACTGGGGATCGTCCCCGACCGGTCGCTCAACGCGGCAGTGGCGGGAGAGGCGACGTTTCACGCCACCTCCAGCCGGACCGAGTTGTGGGTCGTGCCCACCAACGAAGAACTCATTGTGGCCCGCCAATGCGTCGCCTGTTTGCAACCTTAACGCCGCGGTGCAAGCCGTGTCGACCATTCCCCGACCGTTGCCCCGACCAAGGGCACTGAGCATTCATGTTTGTCGCCCGCGTCACCGGATCGGTTGTCAGCACGCAAAAGGTTGCGTCGATGACCGGCTACAAATTGCTGATCGTCGAGCCCTATCGGTTGGACGGCGAGTCGCGTGCGTCGCTGGTCACCACCGGTCGGACATTCATCGCCGTCGACCCGCTTGGCTCGGGTGAGGGCGATTTCGTCTTGATCACCCAGGGCAGCAGTGCCCGGTTGACACCGGAGACGAAGGAACTGCCGATCGATGCGGTCATCATCGGCATCGTTGACACCGTCCACATCGGCAAGCTGAACGTCTACGACCGAACCGAAAACGAATCCTGATACCTTTTGGATTGAGTCAACCATGCAGTTCGACGAAAACTTGATTCGCAACGTCGTCGCCCAGGTGTTGGCCGAAGTGGGACCGATGCCCCCAGGGCCATCATCGGCTGCCGGGCCGTCATCGGCTGCCGGCAGCACCACCGCGAGTGCGACTTCCGCCGCGGGCCGAAACGGCGTGTTTTCCGATGCCGGCCCAGCCGTCGCGGCGGCGCGGACCGCGTTCGAGCAGCTTCGCGAGAGGTCGCTGGAGGATCGCAAGCGGGTCATCGAGATCATTCGCCGGATCTCGATCGAACAGTGCGAAGAGCTCGGTTTGATGGAGATGCGAGAAACCGGGATCGGGCGGCCCGAACACAAGATCGAAAAGCTGCGAACCCTCGGCGAACGCTCTCCCGGTGTCGAGTTTTTGGAAACCAAGTGTTACAGCGGCGATCATGGCCTGGCCGTCATCGAGCGGGCTCCCTTCGGTGTCGTCGCCGTGATCACCCCGGTCACGCACAGTTTGCCAACGCTCACCGGAAACGCCATCAACATGATCGCCGGTGGCAACGCCGTGGTCGTCAATCCACATCCTTCGGGGAAGCAGGTCGCGACCGAGGGTGTCCGCCGCTTCAACGAGGCAATCGCTCGTGAGGTGGGAATCGACAACTTGATCGCGATCGTCGCCGATCCGACCCTGGAGTCGGCCGAGGCCCTGTTCCGGGATCGTGACGTCGCGTTGATCTGCGTCACCGGTGGGCCCGCCGTCGGCCGGGCGGCGCTCAATAGCGGTAAACGGGCGATCGTGGCCGGTCCCGGCAACCCGCCCGTCGTGGTCGACGAAACCGCCGATCTGGACAACGCCGCCCGCTGCATCATTCAAGGTGCCGCCTACGACAACAACTTGCTGTGCATCGCGGAGAAGGAAGTCTTTGTCGTCGAATCGGTGTTCGAGCCGATGCTGGCGGCGATGCGGCGAGCCGGTGCCGCGCAACTCAACGGGGAGCAAATCGCGCGTCTGGCCAGCCGGGCGATCGTGCAGGCGGGTGATGACGGGCATGACGCCGCCTGCAAGGACTTCATCGGCAAAGACGCGACGGTCCTGGCCGAAGCGGCTGGCCTCAGCGCTGCCGAGGGGACGGAACTCCTGTTCGGCGAAACGGACGAGCATCATCCGTTCGTCAGCGTCGAACAGATGATGCCGTTCCTGCCGTTCGTCCGCGCCCGCGACGTCGACCATGCCATCGCCATGGCCAAGCAATACGAGCACGGATTCCGGCACACCGCGATCATTCATTCCCGCAACGTTCACAACATGACGAAGATGGGGCGGGCGCTCGAAACCACCCTGTTCGTCAAGAACGGACCCTGCATGGCCTCCTTGGGGCTGGGCGGCGAAGGCTACCTGTCGTTCTCCATCGCCGGGCCGACCGGTGAAGGGGTCACCACGCCCATCACATTCACTCGCGAGCGGCGTTGCAGCATGATCGATGAGCTGCGAGTCGTTTGAGTCCGATTACCGATCCCACCATTTTATGATTTCCGGTTTCCTTCAGGTTTGACGCGTTCAGTTCCATGCAACCCGCCCTCGTTCTCGGTTCGACCCGCGCCACCGTGAAGCACGCCAGCTTCGACGGTCAGCGGCTGGTTGTGTTGCAACCGTTGACAAAGGACGCATCGGCCGACGGACCGCCCTTGATCGCGCTCGATGCGGTCGGATCGCGGCGGGGCGATCGTGTGATGATCACCAGCGACGGCAGCTTCGCCCGCGACCTCACCGGCGACCCCAACACCCCAGCCCGCTGGACCGTCATCGGCCTCGTGGACGACGCAAAAAGGGGTCAGGACTCTTTTTCGACCGCTACCGAGAGTCCTTTGCCCAAAAAAGAGTCCTGACCCCTTTTTTCATCCTGAGGCCCATGTCCCACGATGCGACCACGATCGAATCGGCGAGCCTTCGCCCGGAGCTGCTGGCGTCGATCGTCCGCGAAGTGCTGGCGCGGTTGAACGGCGAATCGGTGCCGGTGATTGCCGATCGCGTCGTCACCGTGGCGACGATCGAGCAGCTGCCGTCGGCGACTCGCGAAGTTGCGATCGCGGTCAACGCGCTGGTGACGCCGGCGGCGGCCGACGAGGCAAAGCAGCGGGGGATCACGATGGTCCGCCGAACCGCCAATGAATCGCAGACAGCGTCCCAGGTGAACGTCCATCGTGGCCCACGGACTCCACCCGACGTCTCCACCGGGGAGCCGCACGGAGAGGTAACGATCGTCGACGGCGAGCGCACCGAGCGGGCCGAGGGGATCATTGCCCAGCTCACGCGGCGAGGGATCGCCGTGTCTGCGGGGCCGCGAATTGTCCTCAGCGATCACCCGGCCAAGACAGTCCATCAAGAAACGGTCGCCGGCCGGCGAGCCGCGATGGTTCGCCGCTACAGCGATGTCGATCGTTTCGCGAACGAGCTAAGGCCGAATTGTTGGGTTTTGGACATGATCGATTTGAACCCCATCGCGGCGGTCAACACCGCCCAGCGGATCCTGCAACGGGGAAGCGGAGCACGATGAAAGCAGCACGTACGATTGGAACGGTGACCCTCGCCCGCAGTCACCCCGCGATGAAGGCGGCGCAGCTGCGGTGCGTCGAAATTGTGGAGTCGATTGACCAACTCGAGCAACAGCCGCTCGGCGGTGACACGATCGTCGCCTGGGACCTGTGCGGCAGCGGCCTCGGCGACCTGGTGGCGCTGGCCGAAGGCCCGGAATCGGCGCAACCCTTCCGCCCAGAGATCAAACCGCTCGACGCCTCTATCGTTGCCCTGCTCGATCACGTCGAATTGGACCTTTCTTAGAACCGGATCGCAATATGCAAAACGTCCACAGAATCAAACAAGACATGTGCGACATCGGGCGGCGGATTTACAACCGCCAGTTCGCTGCCGCCAACGATGGCAATATCACCGTTCGCGTCGGCGAGAACGAGGTGCTCTGCACACCGACGCTGCATTGCAAAGGGTTCCTCAAGCCCGACGACATCTCACTGGTCGACATGACCGGCAAGCAACTGTCGGGGCGGAAGAAGCGGTCCAGCGAGGCCCTGTTGCACCTGGAGATCTATCGTCAGCGGGAGGACATTCGCAGTGTCGTTCACTGCCATCCGCCCCACGCCACCGCGTTCGCGATTGCCCGCGAGCCGATCCCACAATGCATTCTGCCCGAGGTCGAGGTGTTTCTCGGCGACGTGCCGATCACCAAGTACGAAACGCCCGGCGGTCAGGCCTTTGCCGACACGATCATCCCTTTCGTCGACAAGACGAACGTGATGATCTTGGCGAACCACGGCACGGTCAGCTATGGCGAGACGGTGGAGCAGGCCTACTGGTGGACCGAGATCCTCGACTCGTACTGCCGGATGCTGATGCTGGCCCGCCAGCTCGGACATGTCGCCTATCTGTCGGAGGGCAAGTCACGGGAGTTGCTGGAGTTGAAGGACCAATGGGGATTGTCCGACCCGCGGAACACCGAGGAGTACAAGAACTGTGACATTTGCGCCAACGACATTTTCCGCGAGTCGTGGGCGGAGTCGGGCGTTGAGCGGCGGGCGTTCGAGCCGCCGCCACCGATCAGGACGTCCGCAGCCGAGGGTGTCGCTGCTGCCGTGCCCAACGACGAGCAACTCGTCAAGTTGATCACCGACGAGGTGGTCCGCCAAATGAACGCCCAGTGAAACCAGCGGGACCGCGAAGTCATCCTCAGCCTCTTTCTCAGACACCCGAGTGAAACCTCATGAAAGTATCGATCATCGGCGGCGGCGGAATGGTCGGATCGTGCGCCGCCTATGCGCTGCAGTGCGGCGGCATCGCGCGCCAGATCGCGTTGTTGGACGTGAACCAGGAACTGGCGGTCGGCCAGGCACTCGATTTGCAACACGGCGGGCCGAGCGTGGCGGACCAGACGATCGTCGGCGGCGGCTACGAACATATCCCCGACAGCGACATCATCTGCATCACCGCCGGCCTGCGGCGGAAGCCGGATGAGTCGCGGCTCGATTTGATCAACCGCAACACCGATCTGTTCGTCCAGATCGTGCGGGATGTCAAAGCGGCCGGCCCCAAAGCGTCCGCGATCGTGTTGGTCGTCAGCAACCCGGTCGACATCCTGACCTACGTGGCGGCGAAGCAACTGGAGCTGCCCACCGACCAGGTCATCGGCTTGGGGACCCAACTCGACACGATCCGGTTTTGCGCGCTGATCGCCGAACAGCTTGACTCACCGCCGACTCAGACCCGAGCATTGATCCTGGGGGAACATGGCGAGTCGATGGTGCCGATTTGGAGCAGCGCCACGATCGCCGGGTTGCCACTGGATAAGTATCCCGGCTGGAACCCGAACCTGGCCAACAAGCTGTTCACACGGACCCGCGGTAGCGGCGCCGAGGTGATCAAGCGGAAAGGGGGCGCCGGGTTTGCCGTCGGCATCGCCATCCGTGACGTGATCGACGCGGTCGCACTCGACCGCCGCTGCGTGCTTCCAGTCAGTAGCGTGCAGTCGGGGTGCTACGGGATTCGCGACGTCGCCCTCAGCGTCCCCACCGTTGTCGGCCGAGGCGGCGTGGTGGATCGGATGGAGATCGAACTGTGGCCGAAAGAGATGCAGGGAATGCGGGCCAGTGGGGCGGCGCTCAAGAAGACCCTCGAGATGGTCATGCCACGGGTTTGAGCAGGAAAAGCCAACATGCTCGGATCCCTTGCCACTAAAATCTCGGAAGTGGCCGGAAAAGCACGACCCTGTTGGACACTGGCCTGTCGAATCCGTCGCGACACAAACCCCTGAGCTACCGCATGACTGCTCCGTCAACCCGCCGGCATTTTCTCACCCGCAGCGTCGCCGCCGTGACTGCGGCGGCCAGCGTGCACCGGTCGCTCACCGCGCAAGGGGACGAGCCGCAAGGGGCTGAAACGCGAGGGGCCGAAGATGATGCGTCCTTGCAGATCGGCCGACGGATCTGGAAATCGCTCAAGTGGAACATGATCCGCACCGACGGCTCGACGCTGGAAAAGTTCCAGATGCTGAAAGAGATCGGCTACGACGGCGTGGAGATCGACAGCCCAGGCGGTGTGGACAAGGAGGAGGCGATCGCGGCGAGCCGCCAGACTGGGTTGCCGATCGAGGGGATCGTCAATTCGACCCACTGGAACGTGCGGCATTCCGATCCCGATCCGGAAGTCCGAGCCGAGGCGCTCCAGAACATGCGAACCGCGATGCAGGATGCCAAACGGGTCGGCGCCGACTCGGTGCTGCTCGTCCCCGGTAAGGTCACCGACGCGGAGCAGGAAAACCACGACCAGGTTTGGGAGCGGTCGATCGCCGAGATCCACAAGCTGTCGCCATTGGCGGAGTCGCTCCAAGTCCACATCTTGATCGAAAACGTCGGCAACGGGTTTTGTGAGTCGGCGGACCAGTTCGCCCGCTACATCGACGAGATCGACAGCCCTTGGGTGGCTGTCCATTTCGACATCGGCAACCACATCTGGGCCGGCCCGCCGGCGGACTGGATCCGAGTCTTGGGGCCGCGGATCAAGAAGCTCGACGCCAAAGACCGCACCCGGGATCGCGAGCGGCGCAAGATCGGAGAGGGAGATGCTGGTTGGGCCGACGTCCGGGCGGCGCTGGATGAAATCGGCTACCAAGGCTGGCTCGCCGCCGAGGTGACCGGAGGAGACCGCGAGCGGTTGGCGGACGTATTGGAGCGGATGAACCGAGTTGTCGGCAGGTCGGACGGGAACCCACCGAAGCGTTCGATCGGTTGATCCCCGGCATCGGCTCCGCAGGGCCCAAAAAAGAGTCCTGACCCCTTTTTGACTTAAGGCATGCCGCAAATCACGCTTCGCCGGATCGCCCTCTGGTCGGGTCCCCGCAATCTTTCCACCGCACTGATGCGCAGCTTTTCGTCACGGTCGGATTGTGTTGTCAGCGATGAACCGTTCTATGCCGCTTATCTGGCTGGGAATGATCGCGATCACCCGGGGCGGGAGGAGATCCTTGCCAACCAGCCGGCCGACTGGAAGGTGGTCGCGAGCAACCTCAGCGACGGTCCGCCGCCACTGGACCGTCCGGTGTGGTACCAAAAGCTGATGGCTCATCACATGCAACCGGAAATGCTCGGTGATTGGCTCGACCGATTGAACCACGCTTTGTTGATTCGTCATCCCGCGTTCGTGATCACTAGTTACACGCGGATCATCCCGGCGATGGGACTGGCGGAGACCGGCTTGCCCTGGCAATGGCGCTTGTTTGAATCTCTGCGGGAAACCGGCCGGACTCCGCCGGTGATCGACGCCACCCAGCTTCGCCGGTCGCCGGAGGAGGCGCTACGAGCGCTTTGTGCCGCCCTGGAATTGAGCTGGGACCCAGCGATGCTGCGCTGGCCTGCCGGACCACACGCGCAAGACGGCGTCTGGGGCCAGTATTGGTACGCCAACACCTGGAACTCCACCGGCTTCACCACCACAGCCGAGACCAATGCCAAGCCGCCACCGGTGGAGGCGCCATACTTGGATCAGGCCGTCGACCTGTACCACCGCCTCCGTGAGCATTGCTTGCCCGTCGCTCTTTGATCGCCACACATGCTCCAGCCCCAAAACCTAGCCAACGATAACCTGATTGTGAACATCAACGGCCGCTTGGTCCATCGTGACCAAGCGGGGGTCTCGCCGTTCGATTCCATCGTGCAAAATGGCGACGCGGTCTGGGAAGGACTGCGGTTGTATCAAGGCCGGATCTTCCGACTACAACCGCACCTGGAGCGGCTCCGCAACAGCGCCGCGATTCTCCACTACGAAGGGATGCCCAACGACCAGCGGCTGGTTGAGGAACTGAAACGGACGCTGGCGGCGAACGCGATGCACGACCAAGTGCATATCCGGCTGACCGTCACGCGCGGATTGAAATACACAAGCGGGCTCGATCCGCGGATCAACCGCTCCGGCTGCTCATTCTTCATTCTCGCCGAACACAAGCCGCCGGTTTACGACAACCGACAAGGCATCCATCTGATCACCGCCAGGCAACGGCGGCCCTTTGCCGATGTTCTCGACCAGCGCATCCACAGCTGCAACCAGCTCACCAGCATTCTGGCCAAGATCGAAGCCAACACGGCCGGCGCCGACGACGCGTTGATGCTCGACACGGAAGGGATGCTCGCCGAGACCAACGCCACGCACCTGTTTCTCGTCCGGCAGGGCATCGTGGTCACCTCCACG
Organism: uncultured Pirellulaceae bacterium; assembly: GCA_964462125.1. Taxonomy (GTDB): domain Bacteria; phylum Planctomycetota; class Planctomycetia; order Pirellulales; family Pirellulaceae; genus JAWLFY01. The sequence goes on from CAYWXT010000069.1 coordinate 12,521, forward strand.
ACGCGGGCGTGCCCGGAAGGGATCACCCGTGCCGCGGTGCTGGAACTGTGCCGGCGTCATGGCCAAGGGTGTGAGGTCCGCGACGTCCCCGCGACCGAGCTCGTGGAAGCGGAGGAAATGTTCGTCACCGGAACGATGGGCGAGATCACGCCGGTGGCCCGCCTCGATGGTCACCACTTCGGCGACGTCCCCGGCGCGACAACTCAGCGGATTGCTAGCTGGTACGAGGAATTGACACAAGACCCAAGTGAAGGAACCTCGGTGCTGCCCCCCGTGACGGAAGCCTTGGCACGCACATCGGATGAGCCCGCAGGCCCCAAAAAAGAGTCCTGACCCCTTTTTGTTGGCTGACCCCTTTTTGTTGGCCCCCTTTTTGTTGGCTCAGCTCAGCAGCTGGGTGACGGCGTGGCCTTTGACCAGTTCGCGGGGCTGATTGAGATGGTTGTAGACGATCGTTTCTGGATCGATTGCGAAGCTGTGATAGATCGTGGCCAACAGTTCGGACGGATGGACAGGATCCTCCAGCGGCGCGGAGGCGGTTTTGTCACTCTTGCCGTGGACGTAACCACGTTTGACGCCGGCCCCGGCCAGGACAGCGGTGTAGCAGTAGGGCCAGTGGTCGCGGCCGTCATCGGAATTGTTGTTGCCGCTGGTGCTGACGCCGCGCTGCGGGCTGCGACCGAACTCGCCGACGGCGACGACCAAGGTTTCCTCCAACATACCGCGGTCATCGAGATCTTGGATCAGCGTCGTCAGGCCGCTGTCGAGCATCGGGGCGGATTGGTCTTTCATCCGCTTGCTGAGGCCGCTGTGATGGTCCCAGGAGTGGTTGTCGCTGTTGGCCACTTTGGGCCAGATGACCTCGACGACTCGCGTTCCCGCCTCCACCAACCGCCGGGCCAGCAGGCAGCTTTGGCCGAATGTGTTGCGGCCGTAGGCATCGCGAAGCACCTCCGATTCCTGGTCCAATGAGAACGCCTCGCGTGCGCGACCGGAAACGATCAGCGACAGTGCCCGCTCGTAGTTCTCATCCAAGGAGTACGATTCGACCGCCTTGTTGATCGTCGGCATCTGGGCGTTGAGTAGATTGCGAAGGCGGGCGCGTCGTTCGAGCCGGACATCGAAGACATCGTCGCGGAGTTTCAAGTCGTCGATCTTGATCCGGTCCATCTTCTCCATGTCCATGTCGTCGCCGTCGGGATACAGCGTGTAGGGATCGAACGACTTGCCCAGGAATCCGGCGGTGCCCCCTTTACCGACCACGTTTGATTCTTGCAGCGGTCGCGGCAGCATCACGAACGGGAGCATTGGGTCCTCGACCGGCCGCAGCTTGGTGATGTTGCTGCCGAAGTTCGGAAAGTCCTTCGGCGACGGCGGTTCCAGCTGCCCTGACGGGCTGACCTTGTCGGTCGTGTAGCCGGTCATCATCTGATAGATCGCGGCGGTGTGATTGAACAGACCGTTCGGGCTGTAGGACATCGACCGAACCATGGTGAACCGGTCATTGATCTGGCTCAGGTTTGGCAGGTTCTCGGTGAACTTGACGCCCGGGATCTTGGTGCTGACCGGTTGGAACACACTCTTGACGTTGTCGGGGACGTTTTCCTTTGGATCCCACAGGTCCAACTGGCTCGGACCGCCCTGCAGGTAGAGCAGGATGATGCTCTTGGCCTTGCCCCAACCGGGACCTCCACGGTGCTCTCCCGCCTCGTCGAGTTTGGGCTCGACGGCCGAGGCGGCCTGCAGCCGGAGCAGCGTCGGGAGGGACAGCCCCAACATCCCTGCTCCACCGACACGCAAAAAGGTGCGGCGGGTCGGCGGCAGGTGCGGGTCACAGAGGTCTTTGGCCTTGAAGCCTTTGAAAGAAAGCATGGCTCGGTTCCCGGAGGCGAGGTGGATGGAAAAGGAAGATAGGAATGTGAACGGCTCAGTGATTGAAAAGAAACGCGGGGCTGTTGATCAGTGCCCAAGCGAGATCCTCGGCGGCGGTCAACCGCGAGCGATTGAGTTGCTCGGTGCTGTGCCGCGCGTCCTCTCGGAGCTGCACCAGCTTCGGGTCGACCGGCGTCTCCACCGACAATCGCTCCTGCAGCTTCTGCAGCCGGACCAATTCCGCATCGGGCGGCACGGGACGCTTGGCGTTGGCGACGGCAGCTTTCGCATCCCGCAATGGTTCGTCGGTCGCGGCGACATAATCGAGGATCCGTCGCTGGTCCGCCTCCCTGCGATCAGCCTTGTCGGTCGCCAGGACGGCGGCGAGCGACTCGGGTTGGCCCAGAGGGATCTCCCCATCGTCGGTGGTGGCACTGATCCGAAACCGGCCCAAGCGGTGGTCAGCCGCATTGTGGAACTGATGCAGGCGGACGGTGAGCACCATCCCCTCCGGATTGGAAATCGGCTCGTCAAGTTGGTAGGTCGCCCAATGGACGACGCCGTTGGCACCGTTGACAGCCCAGCCTTTTTGGTCATTCGTTTGGCCGTCGAAGGTCGACTCGATTGTGAATCCTTCTTGCAGGAAGTCTGCCTTGCCGTTGGCGATCGTGATCGGCTCCTTCAGGTCCACCTCCTCCGCCGATGCCGCCAGGACCTCGAACTCCGTGACAACGAAGTTACCGTTGTCCGCCAGCCCGGGGCCTTGCGAGGGAAGCTCTGGATCGGCGATCGCCTCCAGTCGGAATCCTGTGATCTGGTCGATGCTCGTTTCGAACGAGACGGTGTAGATCCCTTTGTCCTTCTTCCCCGTCGCCAGGATCGATCGGTCGGGAAGCGCGACCAGAGCAGCCTCGTTGCTGGAGGCTAGCTTGGCGGGCAGCAGCGGCACCCATTCGGCCGCAGCCGACTGTGCGGCCTCCCACGTTTCGGCTCGCTCGGACAGTTGCTCCTTGACCTCGGCCAACTTCGCTTCGGCCTGTTCAATCCGCTCCAGGCGCGCCGCCTCCAGCTCGTCGCGTTCCGGCTGCATCGCTTCGCGACGGGCGGCGATCTGGTCGCCGACCTCGGCCAACCGTTCTTTGCGTTTCGCCTCCAGATCCTCGCGCCGCGTCACCCAATCCTCCTCCGCCGCCTCCAGTCGCTCCTGCAACCGCTTATGATCCTCACGAATTTGTTCCGCCATTTCAGCGAAGGCTTGTTGTTCGGGCTGGTTCGGGTAACGCCCCAGGATCCGAAGGAAGAGCTCTTCGGCCAGCGCGGCATCGTCGGGGACCGCCTTCACGATCCGCTCCAGTTCGTTCTTCGGGTCGGAGATGGCCGCACCGATCGTGGGTCCGTTGATCAACGCCATCACGGGGCCGAGCTGCAGTTCGGATGACCGTTCACACTCGCAGGCACTTTCCCGCGCCGGGCGCCCGAGGTTTTGCAGGAAGCCATCGGGCAGCGTGACGCCTGAATCGGTCAACGCGGCAGCCCGTGTTCCTTCGCTCACGCCGGGGATCGCGCTGACCGACCCGGTCGCGGCGTGCACCGCATCGTAGATCACCTCCGCCGGAAGCCGCCGGGGCATCGCGTGGGAGTAATTGAGCGAGTCGTCTTCATTGAGCGGATTCGTCTCCACACTGAGCTGGTAGGTGCGGCTGTTGGTGATCAACCGCAACACATGGCGGAAATCGAATTCGGACTCGATGAAACTGGTGGTCAAGAAGTCGAGCAGTTCCGGGTTCGTTGGCGGATTCCCCGCGCGAATATCATCGATCGGTTCGATCAAGCCCTTGCCGAGCAGGTAGCCCCACAGCCGATTGACGTAGCTGCGAGCGAAGTAGGGGTTGTCCGCATCGGTCATCCAGGCTGCCAAACGCTGCCGCCGGGTGGCATCCTCGGAGCAGGCATAGTCGACCTCAAACGGAAATTCTGGATCGACGACCGCCCCGGTTTGCACATGTTCGACCTCCCCTTGTTCCAAATCGACCACGCGTTCAAACAGCGGCTTCGCCCCTTCGACCGCCGTGCCGGCAACGCGCCGCTTCCCCGACGCCGGATCGGCTTCCAGCCCGACCCGGGCGAAGAAGGCAGACATCTCGTAGTATTGGTCCTGGGTCCAACGTTCGAACGGGTGGTCGTGGCATTTGTTGCAGTTGAACCGGATCCCGAGGAACAGGTGCGTCGTGTTCTCCATCGTGTCTTCGGGCGTCCGCAATATCTTGAAATACGACGCTTCGGGATTGTCGTTGTTCGAACCGGTGGCGGTCACGATCTCGCGAACGAACTCGTCATACGGCCGGTTCTCCGCGACGGCCTGGCGGATCCAGCCGCGCAGTTTCTCGCTCCCTTCGACCCCCAAGTACTTGCGGTTCACCTGCAGCAGGTCGGCCCACTTATTGGTCCAGTATTCAATGAACTCATCACTGCCGAGCAGCCGGTCAATCACCTCGGCCCGCTTGACCCGAGTCGATGTGTCATCGTTCAGGAAGGCGCGAACGTCGTCGCTGGAGGGGGGCAGTCCGGTGAGGTCGAGATAGACGCGTCGCAGGAAGGTGGCGTCGTCGCTCAGACCACTCGGCACGACCTTGACCCGCTGCCATTTTTCCGCGGCCAGCTCGTCGATCGGGCTCCACGGCTCGAATTCTGGCTCGGCGTAACCGCTGCGGTCCCCCATCACCGTCAGCGTCGTGGCGGCGTAGGCACCTTCGTAACGCACCAGCACCGGGGCCTCACCGCGGCGAACCGATGTCACCAACCCGCCATCGCTGACGGTGGCGACTTCCGTGTTCCCGCTCTCGATGAACGCCTCCCGAGTGACGTCTCGGTCGCTGCCATCGGAATGGTGAGCCACCACCCGCACCTGTTGGCGCGCCGTGACCGACTCGACCACCGGGTTGTGCGGGAAGACCTCGATCCGCTCGACCTGGGCAGAGTCGAGGTCAAGTTGGGAACCATCCGCGATCCAGCGTTGCAGAATCGCGTGATAGGGATCGCCGGGACTCATCAGCGCCCCCCCGCCATGCGGCGTCAACCCGAGCGGCTTCCGCAGCATCAGCGAATCTTCCGGGGAGGCGGTGTTGATGCGGCGGGATTTCATGTCGTCGGTCAGCGCCCGCAGGTCGAAGGTCGGGTCGTAGCCCCGCAGCGACAACTGGAACCCATTCTTGCCCTGCTGCGACCCATGACAGGTCCCTTGGTTGCAGCCGAGCTGACTGAGGATCGGATTGACATCCTGAAGAAAGTCGACCGAGCTGTTGTCCAACCCTGCGGCGGCCAGTTCGATCGCGACCGAGTGATCCGCAAACCGGATCTGGCCCTTCCCCGACCCTTCATCGGCAGGGCGAACCAAGCCGCGGCCGGAGACTGTCGCCCAGGCGGGGAATTCAAACTCGCACAACCGCGTCACATCGACCGCCGCCCCGTCGTCGAGCGTTGCGGTCACGACCAGTTGGGCGTAGTCATACGGAGAGTCAAAGGCGAGCGACGCCGGTTCGACTGTCAGGGCACGGATGCGATCGGCCGGCGGTGGCGTGTCAGCCGCAGTATCCTCGATCCGCTGGGCCGCAAGTTCCTGCCACCGCTCCGGGTCCAACGCCAACGTCGACGAACCGTCGCCCGGCTCGATCGGCATGGTAAACAGGATGTTCCCCTCGGGGGCATCGTCACTCCAGTGCCGCACGGTCCCGTCGCCCGCGGTGACGATCAGGGAGTTGTCGGGGGCAAAGCGAATGGCATAGGTCGGCGCCTCGGGCAAACGGATCCTGCCGAGTCGCGTCGTTTCCTGGTTGCGATAGGCTTCGACTTGTTTCTGTTCTTCGGGTTTCCGGCTCGCCACCCGTTTGCCCAACACGTCCTTGAGTTCCTCGGTCAGTTCGCCGTCGAAGTCGTACGACCAGATGCGCACTTCACTGTGGCCGTCGATGGTCGAGGCGGCGGCGAAACGTGACCCGTCGGGGCTGATCGCAACGCTGGAGATCCGTCCCGGCATCGCCGGCAGCAGACGAATCAGGTTGGCATCGTCCCCGATCTGCCGCTTCGTTTCGCGAAACACCCGATACAGCTTGGCCACACCGTCGGCGCCGCCGACCAAGATCTCGTTTCGTTCCGGGTGGACCGTGACACTGCTCAAGCCACCGGCCAGCGCCCCGGGGGTGATCGAGGTAACGTTGTCGACAAACCGCTCGGTTTCCACTTCGGTCAGTTTGCACGACATGTCGCGGGCGACCGAGATGAGGTGATTGCCGTCGGGGGTGAAGACCGTGTCGCGAACCCAGTCCTCATGGGCGCCCTGAAACAACACCTGCTCCCCCGTCGCGACGTCGATCGCCCGCACGACATTGTCGGTCGCCCCGAAGGCCAACTTGCTGCCGTCGGGGGACCAACTGGCACCGGTCACGGTGTCGAACGTGATCGGTTTGGAAAGCAGGAGCTCACCCGAATCGACGCCCCAAATCTGAATCTCCCCCGCTTCACCCGGCGTTCCTCCCACGGCCGCCAGCCGGTCTCCGGAGGGAGAGAAACGGACCGAGTTGATCCGCGGGCTGATCCCGACCAAGCGGGACTGCAACTCGCCGGTGGCCGTTTCGATCAGCAACACCTCATGGAATCCCGCAACGGCGATGAGCTGGCCGTCGGGAGAGACATCGACCGACGGCAGGGGAGCTGGGCCGGTGTAGACCGGCGGATGCTCGGCATCGTAGCGGGGTCCGGACTCACGGGGAGCGTCGCTGGTGGCCCCTTGGGCGATCCAACGGGTGATGAGTTCGATTTCCGACGGGTCCAGCGGTTTTTCGGGAGCCTTCGGCATCTCGGCGTCGCCGTCGACCCGCGCGATCTGCGCGACCAAATAGCTCTCCTCCGGATTCCCCGGTACGATCGCCGGCTCGCCCGTTTCGCCACCAGCAAGCAAGGCGTCGAAATCGGTCATCCGATAGTCTCCCAGTTGCTTGGCCCCTTGATGGCAGCCAAAGCAATGCTGGCGGAAGATCGGCTCGATCTCGCGCCGGTAGCTGACCGTCCCCTCGCCGCTCGGCTCCGTTTCGCCTTCGTCCGCCGCGGCCGTTGGCGGGGCCAGCCCGGAATCGGGGTGGACCGGCAACAGGGCTGGGGCGATCGCAAACGCCAACAGCAGACTGAGACGGCCGCACCGGCGGGGAACGTGACTCAACATCGCACCTCGGGATCGCATCGACTTCGCACCTCGGGTTGATCGTGCCTTCACGAGAAAATGGGCCTTCACGGGAGAAGGGCGTTCGTCCAACCGGAGCGCGACGCGGCGCGGACTCGCCATGCGAGCTGCACATGAAAGGCGGTCTGACCCAACCTTTCCGTTCACGGCCGACCCCGTTTGGAAATGAGTGGTCTGACAACGCCAGTCCAACAACGGCCCAGGGCCGATGCCGGTAGCCTTGAAATCGAGGCAGGCGGGAGGTGGGCGAGAAGCACAAACGGCACTTCGCCCCACCTTGCAGTAGCCTAGTGCTGCTGATCTCCGCCGTCAACGGATTCGCCCCCGGCGAGTCGGATGTACGTCCGCCCTCACCGAAACGGAGTGTGGTGGCGGCGTGACGATGGCGACCGATTGGAGTAAGTTCAGCGGGCTTCTTGCCTTGGAGGTCGACATTTCGTGTTGGATATCTGGATTGGTCTGCCACTGGCCTTGCGATTGGGATTGCTGGCGATCGCGGGGTTCGCTGGCGGGGCGTTGGCCAATCATGCGATTTATCGCTGGTGCTGGTTTCCCCGTTCGATTTCGCCTTGGGGGCCCGCGGCTGCGGGGGCCATCTCGCGGCGATGGACGGATCGACTGCCGGTGGTCGGTTGGTTCGCTCTCCGGCGGGAAGCCGACCTGCACGGAGCATGGTTCTGGGTTCGCCCGTTGTTGATCGAGGTCGCGTTGGCCGCTGCGCTGCCGGCCCTTTATTGGTTCCAGTGCGAGTCCGGTGGGCTGCTGCCCCAGGCGGCTCGGGCCCCGCAGGTGCTTGCCGCGCACGCCGCTTGGTTCAATCGGCTCTACTTCGGGCATGCCTGTTTGCTCATTTTCATGACGGCGGCGACGTTCATTGATTTCGACGAGCAGACGATCCCCGACATGATCACGGTCCCAGGAACGATTTTGGCGATTCTCAGTGGGGCGGTTTCGATTGCCGGGTTCATGCCGGTGGCGGTCAATGGGGGGCTTCAGCCGGTCACTTTCAACGTTCCCCACGAGATCGACCCGAAGTGGTTCGCCACAACGGGCCTGTGGACCGGGCTGGGGATCTGGACCGGTTGGTGTTTCGCCATGGCGGATCGCCGCGTGATCATGCGCCGCGGCGTGTTGAAGGGGATTGAGTTCTTTCTCGCCGGCTTGGTTCGGCACCCGACGTGGAAGTTACTGCTGGCGATCTGGCTGATCGGCCTGGTCGCGGTGTCGGGGGTCTGGAGCGTCGGCGGGTCGTCGTGGCTGGGCCTGTTCACGGCGTTGGTCGGGTTGGCGGTCGGCGGCGGCGTGATCTGGGCGGTACGGCTTGTGGCCTCCTCGGCAATGGGGGTTGAGGCGATGGGGTTCGGCGACGTGACCTTGATGGCGATGATCGGCGCCCTGGTCGGCTGGCAGGCCTCGCTGGCGGCATTCTTCCTGGCCCCGATCGCGGCGATCGCGATCGTGTTGGTGCAATACGCCGTGACCCGCGAGCCGCGGGTTCCCTTTGGCCCCTACCTATGCGCCGGGACGCTGCTGACGATTCTCTTTTGGGACCCGATCGCCAACGGCTGGCTGTTACCGAATCTGGCGATGCTGGGCCCGATCCTGCTCTGGCTCAGCGGCATGATGCTGGTACTGATGGGGCTGCTGCTGTTCATCTGGCGGTGGATCAAGCAGGCGTTATTGGGTCTGTAAGTCGTTTCGACGTTTCGCGGCTTGCCAGGATCCCACTCGTCCCGCCACGGTAAAGCTGGTATGGAAACGGTTTTCCAGAACCCCGACGGGGAACCCTCTTTGGAACCAACCTCGGCACGATGCGAACTCACGTCATTCGAGCGCGAGCCATCGCGTGGGGCGCGGCTCTCCTGATCCTGATCCTTCGCGCGACGTGTCGGGTACGGTTGCACGCAGACCCTCGGCGACAGCTTCGTGACAGCGGGACCCGGTATATCTATGCGGTGCTGCACGCCCACCAGGTCGCAGCGATCTTGGGCGGCGAGCCGGGGACCGGCGCAATGGTCTCCCGGTCGCGCGACGGCGAAATCATCGTCCCTTCGCTGCGGATCCGCGGCATCGTTCCCGTGCGAGGCAGTGGCGGCCGGGGCGGGAGCCAGGGGCGGGGAGGCAGGGAGGCGATCGAGGCGTTGGTTCAACATGTTGTCGGCGGCCGTCCCGCCTACTTGGCGGTCGACGGCCCGCGCGGTCCGCGTGGAAAGGTTCAGCGGGGGATCACGACGCTCGCCCGCCGCGCCGACGCGGTGATCCTCTGCCTGGTCCCCGTCCCCCGCCGCCGCTGGATTCTGGCAAAGGCTTGGGATCGACTGCAGATCCCCAAGCCATGGACCCGCATCGACGCCTACTTTGCCGAACCGATCCGGGTCGATGCAGCGGAAACGAGCGAGCAGCTGCGGCTGCGGGTGGAATCGACCCTGCACGAATTGGAACGGCAGCACGATCCCGCGGAGGCGGGCAGGGGGCGATGAACATTAGATTTGATGTTCGCCTGCCGGGGCGATGTCGACCCCTTTTTTCTCTGGCGGGTGAATTTTCGCGCGGGGCTTTTCCGTGACGGTACCTGGAACGAGCCAAGGTCCGGTGCAATGCTCCTCGATCAACCGCAGCAGTTCTTCGCTGTCGATCGATTCAACCTCCAACAACCGTTGCGTGACCGCTTCGAGCACCTCGCGGCGTTGTTCCAGAATTTCCCGGGTTTGGGTCAAGGCGTCATCGACGATCCGCGAAACCTCTTTGTCGATCAGTTTGGCCATCTCCTCGCTGTGCATCGACTGGTAGCCGTCTCCCCCGTGTCCCGCCAGGAACGCAGACCGGTTACTGCGTCGAAAGTTGATCCGTCCCAGTCGGCTCATGCCATAATCCATCACCATGCTGCGGGCCGTTTCGGTGCAACGTTCCAGGTCGTTTTGGGCGCCGGTGCTGATGTCTTGGAAGATCATTTCCTCGGCGAGCGTCCCGGCGAGCATGATCTTCATCTGGCTTTCCAGTTCGCTCTTGGTCATCAGGAACCGTTCCGACTCGGGGCGCTGCATCGTGTAGCCCAGGGCGGCCAGGCCGCGAGGGATGATGCTGACCTTGTGCACCGGATCGGTGTTCGGCAGGGCGGCAGCGACCAGGGCATGCCCCGATTCGTGGTAGGCGACGCGGACCTTCTCGTCCTCGTTCATCACCCGCTTTTTCTTTTCCAAGCCGGCGGTAATCCGCTCGACCGCTTCATTGAATTCTTCGCTGCCCACCGATTTTTTGTCGGCCCGGGCGGCCAGCAGGGCCGCTTCGTTGACGAGATTGGCCAGGTCAGCCCCGACGAAACCGCTGGTGATCGAAGCGACTTCCTTGAGTTCGACCCGTTCGTCGAGTTTGACGGTTTTGACGTGCACGCGGAGGATCTCCTCCCGACCGCCGACATCGGGACGGTCGACCAGCACGTGGCGGTCGAACCGTCCGGGTCGAAGCAGGGCGGGGTCGAGCGTCTCCGGGCGGTTGGTCGCAGCGATGATGATCACCCCGGAATTG
>CAYWXT010000070.1:0-22950 GCA_964462125.1 uncultured Pirellulaceae bacterium
CCTCGAGAATGGCCCGAACGAACAGGAACAGCGCCATGTCGGGTCGCCCCCAAGGACCGTAGACGGTGAAGAATCGCAAGCCGGTCGTTGGCAGGCCGTACAGATGGCTGTAGGTGTGGGCCATCAGCTCGTTGCTCTTCTTCGTCGCGGCGTACAGGCTCAGCGGATGATCGACCCGATCCTCGACCGAGAACGGCATCTTCGTGCAGCCGCCGTAAACGCTGCTGCTGCTGGCATACGTCAGGTGGGGCGTCTTCGCATGCCGGCATGCCTCGAGGATGTTCAAGAACCCAACGAGATTGCTTTGGATATACGCCTCGGGGACCTCCAGCGAATACCGAACGCCGGCCTGGGCGGCCAAGTGGACCACGCGGTCGAAGTCGTGCTCACGAAACAATCCCCGCACCGCCTCGCTGTCGACCAGGTCGGCTTCGACAAACCGGAATCGCTCGAAATCGTGGAGCTGTGCGAGGCGGTCGCGCTTCAACTGGACGCTGTAATAATCATTCACGTTGTCAAAACCGACGACTTCGATACCCTGCTCCAGCAGCTGCCGGGCGAGTGAGAAGCCGATGAAACCGGCGGCGCCGGTGACGAGATAGGTGCTCATGGTGATTTGCAAGCTCCGATTTGGCCGTTATCGAGGTCACGCCAAGGATAGGTCAACATCGGATCCCTGGCGGCCTGCAGGGTCCCCTTCCATACTGGTTCGGAAGCGTAACCCGCACCCCGCCCACCTACCAGGAGGCCACGATCATGATTCGGCCCGCCACGATGCTTCGACTTTGGATATTCCCGCCCCTGATCCTAGGCCTCGGCCTGAGCCTCACCGTCGGATTACCGAATACGGAATCGCTGGCCCAAACCGACGCTGCCGACAGCCAACAGCAGGACGAAATCCCGCCGGCAGCCCTGCTCACCGATCGCGGCACCCAGCTGGTGGAACGCTTGAAGCAACTCCGCCGCACCGAGTCGCGGATGGGGACGAAGCATCCGACGCTGCCGGAGATCCGCGAGCAGATCGAGGAGATCAAACAGCAGTTGAAGGCGTGGGAGCCGGCACCCAACCCCTTCCGCCGTTCCGCAGACCAAGAGGGGGCGGAACAGAAGCCGATCCCCTTGATGAACGAAGAGGACTTGAGGCAGGTTGTACTCGCCCTGACCGAGGAAGTCACCGCGCTTCGACAACGAGTCGACGCCTTGGAGCGACAAGTGCCAGCGACGAATCGTTAAACTGAACGTCATGAATCTTAGGGACCATCTCCGAGTGCGTCGGCGAACTGTCGGCTTGTCGGCCTGTGCCTGCCTCGCAATCTGGATGCTCGCGCCCTGGGTGACTCTGTCGCTCGCTGCCGAGCGTGATGACGTCGACGAGGCGCGAGGTTGGCGAACCGAAAAAATGGCGGAGCTCGACCGCCGACTCGAACGCTCCGGCGCCGACGATCCGATGAATGATGAGTGGCTCGCCCGCCGCGATTGGCTTCGTCGCTGGGAACCGGGAAAAATGCCATCCGCCCCCGATGAGGCTTCGGCACCGAATCGCTCTGCCGGTGACGCCGTTGAGAAGCGGCCCTTGGTCGACGAGCCCGATCTGTCGCAGACCGCATCCGCAGCCGATCAGCTCGGTCCAACGCCCCGCGAGCAACTCGAGCGGGCGAACCGGCTGCAGCGGCGACTGTGGCGACTCGACACGCTTGAAGACCGCAAGGATAACCTGATCGAGACGGCCGACGTCGCGTTGCAGCTCGATCAGACACTCGAACGATTGATCGGCCAGCTCGATTCGGGACCATCCGAGGTGCGCGAGGATCTGCGCTGGGCGTTGGCCTACGCCCGCTATCGACGAGCACGCGCGATTGCCTATCGCGAGTTGCCCGATGTGCTGGAATCGTTACCGATCGATGACGCGGAGGCGTATGAACAGCAATTGGCCGCGGCGCGCGACCGGCTTCAACGTACGTTTGCCCAGCCGCGCGCCGAGTTCGTGTTGTTCGAAATCCGCATGCTCCGGCGAGCCGACTGGCGAGGTCAGGCACTCCGGCGACTGGAACAGTTCGCGTGGGCCATCGAGGCGAAATGGTATCTCAAGAAACGACGTGACCTACTGGACGAGTTGGGCTGGGGACCGCCCCACCGGGAAGCCGCCGAGCTGTACGCAGCGTCAGGCTTGGATGACCACTAGGCTCTGCATGAACACTTGGATGAAGCCATTGGTTTTGAGCCGTAGGCATACATGCGTCGTCATCCTGTGGAGAGCCCTTTGACGATCGTGCTGATCGTTTTGAACTCGGGCCGGTCGGCGGTTCCACACCAGCTGAACAGGACCGCTTCGGCCGTTGTGATGGTCGCGCCGGCTTCACGCATCCGGGTCAGTCCCCAGTCATGATCGACGGAATTCCTCGCGGTAACGGCATCGGCGACAACAAACACGTTCAAGCCTTCAGCGATCAGGTCGAGCACCGTTTGCTCGACACAGACGTGCGTTTCGATCCCCGCCACGACGCGTTGGTCACGACCGGAGCTGGTCCAGGAATCGAGCGAGCGGCGGCAAACGGCGGCGGAGAAATCGAGCTTTTCCTCCGGATCGCTCAATCGCTCCTCCACACTAGGCTCAAGCGGCCCCAAGCCCCGCGGGTACTGCACCGTCGCGGCGGCGGGAACGGCCAGGCAATCGGCTGCTGCCAGCAACGCGCCGGTCCGGTCGATCACCCGGTGGCGATCGGGAATCGTCGCCAGCAACCGTTCTTGCAGGTCAACGACAAGCAACCCGCTTCGCTCGGACTGCAGTCGCTGTGGGGAGCTCACGTGAGGCATCAGAGGCTCAATCGTTTCCGGACGACTTGGAACTGCTACTGGAATCCGAGCTTCCACTGGAGGCTTCACTTGATGCCGCAGCGGTCTTGCTCTCACCCCCGGAATCTGTCCCGCCGGAGCTCGACTTCTCCTCGGAGGAGGATTGCTCGGCTTTGGCAGCTTTCTTGTAACCGGCGCTGCGATAATCGGTCTGGTAGAAACCACTTCCCTTGAACATGATCGCGGCGCCGCTGCCGAGCAATCGGCGCAGTTTGATCTTGCCGCACTCCGGACATTTCTTCTTGACCGGATCATTGATCCCCTGAAACAGCTCCATCTCATGCCCGCAGGCGTCGCATTCGTAGTCGTAGGTTGGCATCGGTGGATACTCGTTGGGAAGGAAAGAAGGGAACGGTCCTCGGACCCAGGCGACGGCCAAGGAAGGCTGTCGTACGGTATTGCTTGAGAAAAAACGCCGCCGTTTCAGTCTTCGGTCGCCGCCGCGGGCGGTCCACTGCTGACGACAACCTGGCTCGGTCGGATCACCCGGTCGTGCAGTCGGAACCCGACCACCGCGACGTGCATAATCGTGCCCGCCTCGTGCGATTCGCTCGGGACTTGGCTGATCGCCTCGTGAACGTTTGGATCGAAAGTCTGGTCGGCAGCGGGAATCTCGTTGACCCCGTGCTTGGCGAGTACATCATCGAACTGCTTAGCACACATCGCGACCCCTTCCCGCAGTCCCTCCGACGGATCGACTTTCTCGCTGACCGATGCTGCGTCGAGTGCCCGGTACAAGTTGTCACGAACCTGCAACAGATCGCTGATCAGCGGCAGGGAGGCGAACCGGAGCTGGACTTCGAGGTCGCGCCGCATTCGCTTGCGAAAGTTTTCCGCATCGGCTTGGGCCTGCAACGCATGCTTGTTGGCCTCGTCCACCTCGTAGCGAAGTCGTTCCAGTTCCTCGTCGCGGGTTTCCACGGCGGTCTGTTCGGCGTCCGATCGACTTTCGGTTCCCGGGTTGTCCTGCGAACCTGACTCTTGGGCTGCTTCGGCGTCGTCGTCGTTGGGGGGCGCCTCAGATTCGGGGTCTCTGGAATGGCTCATCGATTCCCTCATGATTCCTGTGGCTGCGATTCCGGATCGGGATGGAAGAAGTTGCGAAGTTTTTCCAAAAACGAGGACCGGTGGGGAAGGACCGACTCGTGGTCGAGTTCGGCCAGCTCGCGGAGCAACCGTTCCTGTTCGGAGCTCAGCTTTTTGGGGACCTCGATGAAGACCTGGACGAGCAGATCGCCTGGCCGGCTCCCTCGCGGATCGACGATTCCTTGGCCCGGCAGTGTGAAGACTTCACCGGTCTGGGTTCCCGCGTCGACCCGCAACTGGTGGGGGCCATTCAATGTCGGGACTTCGATTTCCGCCCCCAACGCCGCTTGGCTGTAGGAGATCGGCAGCTGCAGGATCAGGTGATTCCCCTCCCGCTTGAACAGCGGGTGGGGTCGGACGGAGACGAAGCAGTAACAGTCCCCTGGAGGCCCGCCGTTGGGGCTCGCCTCCCCTTCGCCCTGCAGGCGAACCCGCATGCCGTCATCGACGCCCGCTGGGATGTCGATACTGAGCTCCGCTTTTTCGTTTTGCAGGCCACTGCCGCGACAGACGTCACAGGGTTGGCCAATCTGTTGGCCCGCCCCATTGCAGGTGGGACAGGCGGTTTGGACCCGCAGAATCCCCGCGGACTGAATGACCTGGCCTTGACCGCCACAGGTCGCACACGTGACCGGTTCGCTCCCAGCGGCAGCCCCGCTGCCGTCACAGCTTTCACAGGGGACCCGCCGCCGAAAGGAAACATCTTTTCGCGTGCCCCGCGCGGCCTCCTCCAACGACAACGTGACGTCACAGCGGATGTCGGCACCCCGGCGAACACGCCGTCGGCGTCCGCCGCGGCCACCGAACAGATCGCCGAAAACGCCGCCCCCGAACAGGTCGCCGAAGGCTTCGAAGATATCCTCGACGTCACTGAACTGGTGGGTCGCCCCATCAACCCCGGCGTGGCCGTACTGGTCGTAACGGGCCCGTTTCTCCGGGTCGCTGAGAACTTCGTAAGCCTCGGTCGCTTCCTTAAACTTCTCGACGGCGGTTTCGTCACCCTGGTTGCTGTCCGGGTGATATTTGATTGCCATCTTGCGGTACGCGCGATCGACCTCTTGCTTGGTCGCCGTCCGATGGATCTGGAGCACGTCGTAGTAGCAAGTCTTTTCAGCCATGAATCGCGCAGGGATAAATGTGCTCGGATGCTAAAACGGGCCGTTCACCGGCTTGACGCGCGACGAACGACCCATTCCTCTTCACGCCGTTGGGGGAAACGTTTTCAACGCTTTCGACCCGTCGGCGGTTTCTGAAACCTCTAGGCTCGCTTCCGATAGCGAGCCTAGGCGACAACGCCTTCGACAGGACGTTTTTCCTTGTCCTCTTCTTCGAAGTTCGTGACCATCGCCTCGGTGGTCAACAGCAAGCCTGCGATGCTGCCAGCGTTGGTGAGCGCCGTCCGGACGACCTTGACCGGATCGATCACCCCCACTTTGAGCATGTCCTCGTACTTGCCGTTGTTTGCGTTGAACCCGACGTTGTCCGGCTTTTGCGTGACTTCATCGACGACCACGCTGCCATCGATCCCGCCGTTGTCAGCGATCTGTCGCATCGGGGAACTGAGGGCACCGGCGACGATGTCAACACCGATCTTCTCGTCTCCTTTGGCCTTTTTGCGAGCCTCTTCGACCGCTGCTCGGCAACGAACCAGCGCCACACCGCCGCCGGGCAGGATCCCTTCTTCAACCGCCGCTCGGGTGGCGTGCAAGGCGTCTTCGAGCCGCGCCTTGGTCTGCTTCATTTCCGCTTCGGTCTCCGCGCCGACGCTGACGACCGCCACACCGCCGGACAACTTCGCGAGCCGCTCCTGGAATTTCTCCTTGTCGTACTCACTGTCGGTCTGCTCGATCTGGGCGCGGATCTGGGCCACCCGCTTGTCGATCTCGGCCCGGTCGCCCGCACCCTCGACGATCGTCGTGTTGCTCTTGTCGACCGTTACCTTTTTCGCGCGGCCCAAATGTTCCAGCGCGACGTTTTCCAGCTGGATCCCGAGGTCCTCGCTGATCAGCGTCCCTCCGGTCAGCGTCGCGATGTCACCGAGCATCGCCTTGCGACGGTCGCCGAAGCCGGGGGCCTTGACCGCACACACATTGAGTGTGCCGCGGAGCTTGTTGACGACCAACAGCGTCAGCGCTTCGGCGTCGACATCCTCGGCGATGATCAGCAGCGGCTGGTTGGTTTGGGAGGTCTTTTCCAACAGCGGCACCAAGTCGCGGATGTTGCTGACCTTCTTTTCGTAAAGCAGGATCAGCGCGTTCTCGAGATTCGCTTCCATCGTGCTGGAATCGGTGATGAAGTAAGGGGAGATGAACCCCTTGTCGAACTGCATCCCGTCGACGTACTTGATTTCCGTGGAGCGGGTCTTCCCCTCTTCCACCGTGATCACGCCATCCTTCCCGACTCGCTCCAACGCATCGGCCAGCAAGTTGCCGATCGACGGATCACTGTTGGCCGAGATCGCGCCGACGTGGGCGATCTCCTGTTTGGCGGTCACTGGCTTGGCCATCTCGCTAAGATGATCGCTAGCGGCGCGGACGCCCCGTTCGATCCCGCGCCGGATCGCGGCCGGGTTACTGCCCGCGACGATATTTCGCAGTCCTTCTTTGAAGATCGACCGGGCCAGGACCGTTGCGGTCGTTGTCCCGTCGCCAGCCAAGTCGCTCGTCTTCTGAGCGACTTCGATGACCAGCTTGGACCCCATGTTCTCGAACCGGTCCTCCAGTTCGATCTCCTTCGCCACCGTCACGCCGTCTTTGGTGACCGTGGGACCCCCGAACGACTTGTCGATGATCACGTTGCGACCGGTTGGCCCCATCGTGATCGCGACGGCGTCGGCGAGCTTATCGATGCCGGCGAGCATTCTCGCCCGTGCATGGTCGTCAAAAAGTAATTGTTTCGCCACGAGTGAATTCCTCTCAACGTTCTTTGGATGGATTGGAAGGGAGCTCAGCGGCCCGGGTTGTCTCAGCAGCCCGGGTCTCAGAGCACTTTGGCAAGGATGTCACTCTCACGGAGGATCTTCATTTCCTGGCCGTCCACTTCGATTTCGCTGCCGCCGTAGCGGCCGTAGATCACGGTATCGCCGATCGCGACGCTGAGATCGCCACGGTCGCCGCTGTCGAGCAGGCGTCCGGGGCCGACCGCCACGACCTTCCCTCGCTGCGGCTTTTCTCGTGCCGAATCGGGGAGCACGATGCCGCCCGGGGTGGTCTCTTCCGCTTCACTGGGCTCGACAACGACACGATCATCGAGGGGACGCAGGTTGATTTTCTTGGCCATGCTTGGAGTTCTCTATTCTGGAAAATTGGTTTGTCAGTCTCGATCGGGAAACGGGAACGGGCTAGCGGCAACAGATCACATCATGCCTCCCATGCCTCCCATGCCACCCATTCCTCCCATTCCTCCCATGCCACCCATTCCGTGGTCATGGTGGTGATCGCCGCCCCCTGCTTCTTCTTTCACTGGGATGTCGACGACGAGCGATTCGGTGGTCAGCAACATCGAGGCGACACTGGCGGCGTTGATCAATGCGGTTCGGACGACTTTGGTCGGATCGACAATACCGGCGGCAACGAGGTCGCAATACTGCTCGGAGTTGGCGTCATAGCCGTCAGTCTTGCCCTTCATCTGCAGCACGCGGTTGACCACGACCGCCCCATCGACCCCAGCGTTGTTGGCGATCGCCCGGAGGGGACAATCGAGCACGGTGCGAATGATGCGCACGCCGAGTTTTTCGTCTCCCTCGGTTTGCTTTTCCAGCTTCTCGACCGCCGCTCGGCACCGCAGCAGGGCTGTACCGCCCCCGGCGACGATGCCTTCTTCGAGCGCGGCCTGGGTCGCGGCGCGGGCGTCATCGAGCAACGCCTTGCGCTCTTTCATCTCCGTTTCCGTGGCGGCTCCGACGTTGATTTGCGCGACGCCGCCGGCCAGCTTGGCCAGCCGTTCCTGAAGTTTCTCCCGGTCGTAATCGCTGTCGGTCCCTTCGATCTCACGCCGGATCTGTTCCACCCGCCCGTTGATCTCGGTCTTGCTCCCAGCGCCCCCAACGATCGTCGTCGCTTCGCTTGTGATCCGCACCTTCTTGGCGCGACCGAGGTCATTGGGCTTGACGTTTTCGAGGTCGATTCCCAGATCTTTGAAGATCGCCGTGCCGCCGGTCAGGACGGCGATGTCGCCCAGGATCGCCTTGCGGCGGTCGCCGTAGCCGGGCGCCTTGACGGCACATGCCGACAAAATGCCCCGCATCTTGTTGACCACCAGCGTCGCCAAGGCCTCGCCTTCGACATCCTCGGCGATCACGAGCAACGGCTTTTTCGACTTGCTGACCGCCTCGAGCAGCGGGATCATTTTCTTGTTGTTGCTGATCTTTTCTTCGAACAGCAGGATGTAACAGTCATCGAGTTCGACCGTCATTTCGTCCTGGTTGGTGACGAAGTGGGGCGAGAGGTAGCCGCGGTCAAACTGCATCCCCTCGACCACGTCGACGTATGTCTCGTGGGAGCGGCCTTCTTCAACCGTGATCACGCCGTTCTTGCCGACCTTGGTGAAGGCGTCGGCCAAGACCTCCCCGATTTCGGGGTCGCCGTTGCCAGCAATCGTGGCGACCTGCTTGATCTCGCTCTTGCTCTTCTCGTTGATCGGCTTGGCCAACTTACCGACTTGCTCGACCGCCACCGCGACCGCTTGGCTGATCCCGCGGGACAGCGCCATCGGGTCGGCGCCGGTGGAGACCATTTTCAGCCCCTCGCGGAAAATCGCCTCACTGAGCACCGTCGCCGTGGTCGTCCCGTCGCCCGCGGTGTCGTTGGTCTTGCTGGCAGCTTCCTTGACCAGCTGGGCCCCCAGATTTTCGAACGGGTCATCCAACTCAATGTCTTCAGCCACCGTCACCCCGTCCTTGGTGATCTTGGGTGACCCCCAGCCCTTGTCGAGTACCGCGTTCCGCCCCCGCGGACCTAACGTACTGCGGACGGCCCGCGCCAGCTTGCCGACACCGGCCAACAATGGCCCGCGTGCGTCGTCGTCAAAAACGATTTGCTTCGCCACGACGTATCTCTCCTGTGAATTCGTCTGTTTCTGTTCGCTGGATCTTGATGTACCGGTGGCAGCGCTCACCGAGATAGACCACACCCCAAGCAACAAGTGTGCCGAACGATCGGCTTTGTGCCGCAAGGGCATGCTCCGAAACTGTTTACGTGCGTCGCAGCAGGTCCCGGACCGAGCCGTTGACCGGCCGGCGTGTCACGATGGCAGGGAATTGACTCCGCCGGTGCCAGCCTCGGTCGCGGTGCAGCCAGGCTTGATTGCGGAGGCGCAAGTGTCCGGCGGTGCGCCGGTAAAGTTCTCGCGATCGATACGAGCGTCGTGGGTGGCCCCGAAAGCTTTTACAAAGAGACGAAGCGGGCTCAAGTAACGTTGACCGGCGGGGAGCTGAAACGTCCACTTAGTCTGGATCGTGCCCCGTTTCGAGTTTCGGACGATCCGTGTTGAGCCAAAAACCCCGCGCACGGGAATCTCGGATGTCGATCGGACGACCCTCCCTTGTTTGTTTGCCCCTGATCGCCCTGGTGCTGGCCGCCGGCGATGCCCAGGCGTGCTGGCTGACGAACTGGCTGTTCGGTCGCCGCCCTGCCGCCGTGGCAGGCGCTGCGCCGGTTGCTGCTGCCCCCCTCGTCGCTGGCTACACCCCGGTCCAGTCGTCGGCATTTGTCGACAACGCCAATGTCTACACCGGGATGCCACCGACGACCAGTTCCCCCGTGGTCGTGGGGCGTGCCCCAGTGATGACCGGAGGTTCCCCCACAGCGCTTCCCCTGGTCCAAACCCGGCGGCCGATGGCCAATGCCAATCGTGTCCCATTGGCGGGATCGATCCGTGGATTGGCGACTCCCTCCAATGCATTCTACGGGACCGGCAACCAATACCCGACCAATCCGCAGCTTTCCGGTACCAGCCCGGCGAGCCCGCAGCTCAGCGGCACGGCGGCGGCCGCGGGGGGCCAGCCTCTGCAGTCGACCGCGGCGCCGACCTCCCAAGTATTGCCTGTCGTCCCGGTCGCCCCGCCGCCTCGCCGCGGCGGCTTGGCCAGGTTCTTCGGGGCGTTGCTCGGTACGAACTACCGAACGTCGTACTACGCCGCCCCGGTTACCGTCTACCAACCGGTGACGACCGTCGACCCGGTCTCCGGGACCACCGTCACGGTCCAACAACCATGTACCTCGACCGTCCAACGGTTGCAGCAAACCCCGGTTCGAAGCTTGGTCGCTCCCCAGGCCCCGGCCGCAGCCCCAGCGGCACCGCCGGTGAGCAGCTGCCCCGCCCCGGCTGCCATGGGCTCTCCTCTCCAGCAATACGGCGCTCCGCCCACAACCGCTCCCGCTCCCCAACCCGGTATGGCTCCCCAACCCGGTATGGCTCCCCAACCCGGTGCTGCGCCAGCGAATGGTTCCCCTCCGAGCGCCGGTTCCCCCGGCGATCAGACACCTGTGCCGCCACCACAATTGGACTCTGCTCGCCCGTCATTCGAGACTCCCAGCCAATCGAACCGTCAGCCCTCGACCGAGAACGGCAATGGCACCAACGGCAATGGTAGCAACGGCGTGGACGCGGGATCCTCCAACGGATCAGGCACGCGTTACCAGGGCCCGATCCGAAACGACGCCGGTGGCTTGAACTCCAACAGCCCCAATCGGGGCGAGGCGACGCTCAACAGGAATAACAGCGCCGCGGCCCGTCGGTCAGCGTCGCCGAGCGAAACCGTGGGACAACGACAGACCGCGCGCCCGATCCCCGCCCCCGAGGACGACGACTCGTACCCGAGCACGCGCTCTGCCCCGACGCGAGAACATGCCCCGACGCGGGAACAGGCGGTGCCAGCAACGGAAAATCGGTCGAACGACAACCTCCCACGCTTGTCGGCTCCGGTCCGCGAAGCCTCCCTGATCCGAGAACGCTCAAGCCGTCCATCGCCGGCGACGCCGAGCCAGGCCTCTGCGACGCCGAGCCAGGAAATCGGGAAGCCGCCTCAGGAATCTGGCTGGTACACCCCCAGCCGCTGACGGTGGGTACGCGATTTTCTCGCTGGGGCACCACCGCCGTCTCGTGCGTCCTACGGCACCGCGACGGCCCCTCTGCCTGCCACGGAACCGGCCGCACCGCAGAGGTCGCAGAGACTTCTGGCCGCCGGAACGCTCGAGGCGCGGCTAAGATTCGTCGCTTCCCTCGCCTGTGGCTTCGATCCAGGCCTCGACGCGTTGTTCCAGCAGCGGCAGGGGGATCGCGCCGGCCTCAAGCACGCGGTCGTGAAACGCCCGCACGTCGAACTGCTGGCCGAGGCGTCGCTCGGCGTCGTTTCGCAACCGTGTGATCGTCAATTCTCCCGCCTTGTACGCCAAAGCCTGCCCTGGCCATCCAATGTAGCGATCGATCTCGGCGACGACATTGTGTTCACTGAGCGCCGTGTTCTCACGCATGAATGCGATGGCCCGGGAGCGGGTCCAGCCCATCGAGTGCATCCCCGTATCGACCACCAGGCGGCAGGCCCGCCAGGCCTCCATGCTCAGACGCCCGAACTCCTGGTACGGATCTTGGTAAAAGCCGATCTCCTTGCCGAGTCGTTCGCTGTACAGTCCCCATCCTTCGATGAAGGCGGTGAAGTTGCTCTGTCGGCGAATCGGATGAACGTCCTCCAACTCCGCCTGCAATGCAAGTTGCAGGTGGTGCCCGGGGACCGCCTCGTGCAGCGACAACGCTTCTAACTGATACAGCGGCCGCGAGGAGAGATCGTGCGTATTGAGGTAGTAAAAACCGGCGCGGGATCCATCGGTCGCCGGCGGCCAGTAATAGGCGGTGGTCGTCTGGGGGGCGACGTAGTCCGGGACCTGTCGTAAGCCGTAGGGAATCCGGGGGAGTCGCCCGAACAGCTCCGGAAGCCGGCCGTCGGCACGCTTGAGGATCAAAGCGGCCTCCTTCATCAATTCATCCGGTGTGCGGGCGTAGAACTCCGGGGCGCTGCGCAGCTGCCCGATGAACGCCTCCAGGTCGCCTTCGAATTCGACCCGATCACGGATCGCCTCCATCTCACCACGGATTCGCGCGATTTCCTCGAGACCGGTCTCGTGCAGTTCTTGCGGGGTAACATCGAGTGTCGTGAATCGGCGAACGCGGTCGCGATAAAAGTCCCGGCCTTGGGGCAACGCTGAGGCTGCGACCGTGCCGCGACATTCCGGAAGATACTCGTCGCGGAGGAAATCGGTGAAACGTCGGTATCCAGGGACAACGCTCGCCTCAATCGCTTGTTCGATCTCGCTCGCCAATCGTTCCCAGACTGCCTCATCGAGTGCCCGCTGGTTCTCCACCGCCAGATTTTTCACCAGCAGCGACTCGCTGGGGTCGTCCACCACGTGCGCCTCAGCCTGCGAAACCGAATCGCGCATGATGATCGCCGGCTGCGTCAGTCCCGCCTCGATGCCGCCGCGCATCAGCTCGATATGCTCGTCGACGTATCTCCCAAAGTCGCGAAGCCGGGCGATGTAGTTCTCGAAGTCGGCCTCGGTACGCGGGTTCATCAGACGCGGCAATTCCGGAAAGCTGATGTGAAAGCCTTCGCGGTTGTTGATCGGCACCAAGTGCGTTTGAAACTGGTAGTCCGCGATTTGTCGTTCCAGCCGCAGCCGCAACAGCTCGTGGTCGACGCGTGCACCCGGCTCCAACGCCTGCGGATCGATCTGCTCCAGTTCCTGAATGAACGATCGCTGGGTGTCGACACGGCGTTCGATCGCCTCGAGAGTCATCTCCGCCAACCGGTCCTGCCCCCGCGGGTCGCCGACATCGGTCGCCAGCAGTGGTGACTCGGTCAACTCATGGTCCCACACCCGATCCATCAAGTCGGACAAGCGAGCCTCTGGGGTGGCCCCGGCGTCGGGCCGGTCGGCATCTTGCTGCGCCCCGAGCGGGCGGAGGGTGACAAGCAGAACGCCAGCGACCACGAGCGGAGTGAGTGAGCGGGCAGTCATGGGGGCAACCTTTTACGGACAAGCAAACTGGAACACTCCGCGGCAGAAGCGCCGGGCCCTCAATCGCGATCAGAATCGACCACCTTGGCCCCTTGGATCGTCACCGGGTCAACCGGCACATCGTTCATCAAACGGGCGGGGGCCTCGGGATTGGGCCGCGATTCGGTGGCGACCGATGCGATCTCATCGACGACGTCTTGGCCATCGACCACCTTGCCAAAGACAGTATAGCCATAACCGTCGCCCGCCTGGCCACGGTCAAGCTTCCCGCTGTTGTCGACCGTGTTGATGAAGAACTGGCTGGTGGCGCTGTGTGGCTCCCCCGTCCGAGCCAAGGCGACGCTGTATTTGGTGTTGCTCAATCCGTTGCCTGCTTCGTTCCGCACCGGCGGCAAGGTCTCCTTTTTCTCCAAGTCGGCGTCGAAACCGCCACCTTGGATCATGAACGTCTCGATCACCCGGTGAAAAATCGTTCCGGCGTAGTGACCGCTTTCGACGTATTTCAGAAAGCTCTCAACCGACCGGGGCGCTTTTTCCGCGTTCAGTTCCAAGACAATTTTGCCCTTGCTGGTGTCCAATTCAACCAGCACCGAGTCGGCCGCCGCGGCGGGCCGCGTCATCAGCAGGACGAGCGGGGCGCAGCACACAGGACGCAGGGATCGAACGATGCCATTGGTCATCAGCAGAAATCCTGGGGAAAGGGAACGGAGCCACAGACACCGGCTCCTCGGCCATCCATTTTTCCATCTCCGCCGGGGCAGGCAACCCGGCAACGAATTCGTGCAGTTTTCTAACGCTGATTTTTCCCGCTCGCAGTTGGAACGGAAGTTGCATTTTTGAAGAAGCTTTCTCTTTCGCTCGCACGTTCTCCGCTTGACGCTTGGGATGGTGGTCACCATGGGACGGAATGTTGCCCAAAAGCTGATCGGGTCGCATCTGGTCGAAGGTCGCATGAAACCGGGTGAGGAGGTCGGTTTGCGGATCGATCAGACGCTCACCCAGGACGCCACCGGCACGCTCGTGATGCTCGAGCTGGAGTCGATGGAGCTTGATCGCGTCAAGACCGAACTTTCGGCGCAGTACGTTGACCACAACCTGCTTCAGGAGGATTACAAAAACGCGGACGACCATCGCTTTCTCCAGAGCGCCTGCGAACGATTCGGGGTGTGGTATAGCCGTCCCGGTAACGGTGTCAGCCATCCGGTGCACCAGGAACGCTTTGGCCGGCCCGGCTTGACGCTGCTGGGCTCCGACAGCCACACCCCGGCGGCGGGTGCGATCGGGATGTTGGCCATCGGGGCTGGCGGGTTGGAGGTTGCCATGGCGATGGCCGGGCATCCCTTCTCCATGGCGATGCCGAAAATCTGGGGCGTGCGACTGGTCGGCCAGCTGCCCGATTGGGTCAGCGCCAAGGACGTGATTCTGGAGATGCTCCGCCGGCACGACGTGGACGGCGGTATCAATTACATCCTGGAATATTATGGCCCCGGTCTACACGCCCTTTCGGCGATGGATCGGCATGTGATCGCCAACATGGGAGCCGAACTCGGCGCGACCACCTCCGTCTTTCCCTCCGATGACGAGGTGCGGCGGTTTCTGCGGTCCCAGGGGCGGGCGGACGACTGGTGTGAATTGCGTGCCGATCCCGACGCCCGCTACGATCGCGACGAGGAGATCGACCTCTCGCAACTGGAGCCGCTAATCGCGATGCCGACGAGTCCCGGCAATGTAATGCCGGTGCGGGAAGTCGCGGGGCAGAAGATTCAACAGGCCTACATCGGTTCGTCCGCCAATCCAGGCTACCGCGACTTTGCTGTCGCCGCGGAGATCGTCAAGGGTCGACGCGTTGACGAGCGGGTCTCGCTTGACATCAACCCTACGTCGCGGCAGATCTTGGAAAACTTGGTTCGCGACGGTCACCTGGCGTCGCTGATTCACGCCGGGGCAAGGCTTCACCAAGCGGGCTGCAACGGTTGCATCGGCATGGGACAGGCCCCGGCGACCGACGCCATCAGCCTGCGGACGGTACCCCGAAACTTCCCCGGCCGCTCTGGAACGCGGGAGGATCGCGTCTGCTTGGTCAGCCCCGAAACCGCCGCGGCCTCGGCCCTCACCGGCGTCATCACCGATCCGCGGACGCTCGGCTTTGCTTATCCCCACGTGCAGGAACCGGAGAAGCCGTTGTTGAACACGGAGATGCTCGTGCCGCCGGCCCCGGAGGACGAATCGCGGCAGGTCGAACTGATCAAGGGGCCGAACATCCAGTCGCTGCCCGATTTCGATCCCTTGCCCCCGGCGCTGTCGTTACCCGTCATGCTGAAACTGCCGGAGAACGTTTCCACCGACGAAGTCCTCCCCGCCGGGTCGCGAGTGCTCCCCTTCCGGAGCAACATTCCCAAGATCAGTGAATTTGCCTTCGAAATTATCGATGGCACCTACGCCCAACGTGCCGGCCAGGCACAGCAGCAGGGTGACGGGCACGCCATCGTGGCGGGCGACAACTACGGCCAGGGGTCCAGCCGCGAACACGCGGCGCTGGCCCCGCGCTACCTGGGACTGCGGGCGGTGATTGCGAAAAGCTTCGCCCGCATCCACCGTCAAAACCTGGTCAACTTCGGTGTCCTGCCGCTGGTCTTCGCGGACCCCGCAGAATACGACGCCATCGAACGGGACGACGTGCTGAGCATCAAGGAGCTGGACCGGTTAGACCAGGATCGTGATGTGACGGTTCGGAATGAGTCCAAGTCCCGGGAGTTCACCACCCGACACAACCTCTCGTCCAAAGAGGCGGAGGTGTTGCGCGCCGGTGGCCTGGTCAACTGGACAAAAGAACGCATGGAGAGCCCCGCTGCCCCGTAAGGATCGTGCCGTCGGTGCGCCTTCCTGCGGAATAGCCCGCATGCCAATGTTCATGACTCGCTCTCCCTTGCTTGCGTACCGATAGATGGTGACCCCTTGGAGCCCCCGCTCCCAGGACTGCCGGTAAATCGCGGCAATCTGCTCGGCTATGGTCGCTTCCGGAGGTTAGAGAGTGCGTCTGAAAGGGCGATCAGCTCACCACGTTAACGTCAGATGCTGCTCCTGGTCGATCGTCACCGACGTTCCCAGGGGTCGACCTTCTCGCTGGAGGACGTCCGCCAACCACTCGACCTCCTCGGCCGACGGCTGGGTGAGTTGGAAGCGTTTCATCCGCGTGGGAATCATCCGCAGGTGCAACAAACTTCCCGTCACAGGGTCGATCGTGGGGAAGTACATCGCGCTCAGCTCACCGCGATACCGCTTGTATCCGCCGATCCCTTCATAGTCGGTGATCAGATCGCCTGCCCCGTAGACGATCAGCTTGTCCCGGTAGACCTCGATCCCTTTGACATGATGCGAGGAGTGCCCGAAGACAAGGTCGGCTCCCACTTCATCAATCAACGCCCGGGCAAAACGTTGCTGCCCCGGCGGAATCTCATACCCCCAGTTCGCACCCCAGTGTATCGAGATCACGACCGCGTCGCCGGGCTGTTTGAACTCATCGACAAGCCGAGTCATCTCGCTCACCGCATTCTCATCCTCCTCCTCCATCAGAAAGACCCCTGGCCGATCGTCGCTGGCAGCCCAACGCTCCGGCACGCCGCTCGATGGGGAAGCGATCCCGAATACGATCACCCGGTGATTGGTCGAAACGTCGGCGATGAACGGACGGCGGGCCGCCGTGAGTGTTCGCCCCGCACCGACCCGGTCGATGTTCGCCCCCGCCAACGTTACCAGGGTCTCCCGTAGGCCGTCATAGCCCCAATCGAGCACATGGTTGTTGGCGAGGGTGCAGCAGTCGATCCCTGCCGTCGCCAGAGCGCCCACGTTGCGGGGATTCATCCGGTAATGGATCCCCTTGGCCAGCCAAGCATCGTCACTGGTCGTGACCGCCGTCTCGAGGTTGATGACTTTGACATCGGGCGATTGACGCTGAAACGCTTCGAGCGCGATCCCCCAAATGTAGAAGGGCTCCGCAGGACGCGGGATCGTTCCGTTGATCTCCATGGCCAAATCGACGTAACCCCGAGCGTCCTTGACGAACCCCTCATGGAGCGTGGGATTGCTGGGAAACGCCAGGATTTGATCGATGCCCCGCCCGGTCATCACGTCGCCGCAGAGAAACAGGCGGACCGCAGGGTTCGAACTGTTGGACACCAATCACTCTTTTCAATCGGTTGCCTGTCTGGCGGCCGGGCGGGGCAAGGTATTGGGGCAGCAGTCCGGGGGACAAACGTCGTGCCAAGGGCCGAGGTTTCCGAGGGCGAGCCGACCACTGGCCAGCCCCAGCCGTTCCTCGACCAGTTGCCGAATCATGCGAACAAACGCAGGATGCGTCCCCGCCGTTGCCGCCCGCGCCATCGGGATGCCCCGCTGCTCACAAAGCTCTGCCGCCTCCTCGTCCAGGTCATAGATCACCTCCATGTGATCGCTGACGAAGCCAATCGGAACGATCACGATCGCCTGGCGTTTCCGCTTGCCGTCACGTGCGGCGATCGCGTCACAGATGTCGGGTTCCAACCACGGCTGCTGCGGCGGACCACTGCGGCTCTGGTAGACGAGCGACCAGGGTCCGGCGCCCGCCGCCTCGGCGACGAGCCGGCACGACTCGCGGAGCTGCCGCTGGTAATCGCAGCTTTCCGCCATCCCCATCGGGATGCTGTGGGCGGTGAAAAACAACGTGACCTCCGCCGGCGAAAGACTAAGCGACCCTGCCGCTCGGCAGGTGTGGTCCGCCATCGCTTCAATGAACCCCGGGTGGTTGAACCCCATCCGCACCTTGTCGATTTTTGGCGCCCCTTCCCCAACCTCCTCGCGGGCGGCGATGAGGTTCTCGCGATACTGGCGGCAGCCGCTGTAACTGCTGAACATGCTGGTGAAAAACGCCAAGGCTCGCTGCCGACCCTCGTCCCGCATCTGCCGCAACGTTTCTGCAAAGTAGGGAGTCCAGTTGCGATTGCCCCAATAGACTGGCAGCTCGATGCTCGCCTCAGCGAACTCCCGCCCAATGGCATCCAGCAGTTGCCGGTTCTGCTCGTTGATCGGGCTGACGCCGCCAAAGCTCTGGTAGTGCTCGGCAACCTCCAGAATCCGTTCCCGTGGCACCGGCTTCCCCCGCAGCACGTTCTCCAAAAACGGCATCACATCCTCGGGACCTTCCGGGCCGCCGAAGGAGACCAGCAAGAACGAGTCGTAGGGAAGGTCGGGGGCGTTCGTCATCAGATCAACATCGGGGCAGTCAGGTAAAGCCACAATAAATGTCTCGCGTCCCTACTATCCCCCAACGGCAAGACGCAGGCGAGATGGGGATTGGTGGTCAGTGGTGGCGGAGACCGGGTGGCGGCAATTCGAGTGCCAGCGTTTCGAGTACATTGGTGCGGGAATCCTCCACGGACACCAAGCCACCAGGGACTCGACTCATGGACCCAACATCGACCTCGCGTTCACGCCGCAACTTCCTCGCCCGGTCCGCGGCCCTGGCGGCCGCAGGCACGTTCGCGCCGGGAATCACCAAGACGACCCCGTCATGGTCGGCCGACGATGGCGGGACGTCACCATGGCAACTCGGGTGCTTCACTCGCCCGTTCGCCCAGTTCACCTACGCCGAGGCTCTCCAGGGGATTGCGGCGGCCGGCTTCTCCGCGGTTGGCTTGATGTCGGCGCGGCTGACCAGCGGTAATGTCAACTTGGCCAACGCCAACGAGAAACAACGGGCCGAGATCCGCGACGGGGCTGCCGAACACAATCTGGCAATTGCCGCCACCTACTACGGCGGCCCGCCAGTCCAGGAATCGCTCGCCGCAGGGGTCGAGGCGCTGCGGCAATTGATCGACCATTGCCACCACGTCGGTTGCGCTACGATCCTGCTGGGCGGAACCGGGAACGAATCGCTCGTCGATCGGTATTACGAAGCGGTCAAGACCGTGTGTGACGAGGCGGCAGAGAAACAGGTCGCGCTGGTGCTCAAGCCGCACGGCGGGCTGAATGCGACCGGACCGGAGTGCCGGCGGATCGTCGAACAAGTCGGCCACCCAGCCTTCCGGATCTGGTACGACCCAGGGAACATCTTTCACTACTCCGAAGGTGAACTCGATCCGCTGGAGGATGTCGCCAGCGTCGACGGTTGGGTCACCGGAATGTGCGTCAAGGATTTCCAACCGCCACGGGGTGTCGCGGTCAATCCGGGATCGGGCCAGGTCGATTTTGTCAAATTGATGAAGCGACTCCGGGCCGGCGGATTCGAGTCGGGGCCGCTGATCGTCGAGACCCTCGCCCCGGGTGACCTGCAGACGACCAAGAGCAACGCTCGCCAGGCGAGGCGTTTTCTGGAGTCGGTGCTCGAGGCGTAATTCTCCCGCGCCTGCGAAAAAAAATGGCGCAGCGGATGCGACCCCAATTGAAGTGGTCGCCGAGAGGGAGGACTCGGCACAGATCGCAGGGGAATAGAAAGCCTTCGCGGAAATAGGGCCGCTCGATCACCTGAGTCAGCGAAAGCAACGCTGGCGTCCCCCCCAGCATCTGGCGGCATCGCCATAAGGTCGAGCCAATTCCGGCCCCCTGGCTGACAACACCCCCGCGACCCCGATGCAAGCGAAGACGGCCGGCCCAAAGCTAACTCGTTGCTCTCGCTGTCGGCAAGCTTCAAGAGTTTTGGGCCTAGCTGTGCTGGGACGCGTCCAGATAGCCGTCGTCCTACTCGCAATCTCGCTATGATAGAAATTGTGGCGACAAGTTATCTGTCGCATTCGTAGGTTACCAGCGGGAAACAGTCTCAAAGTACGGTGCAATGGCCACGGCCAAGCCGGGCCTGCTTGCGCTCCCCGGCGTCTGCCTGGTCTTTCTTCCGATGGCGGCCGGAGCGTTGACGATGCTGTGCAGCCAAACCAGACGATTCATCGCGGCAAACCGGAACGATGAGCGAGCTTGTCGGTACCGAATGATCAGCGCGTTGGAAAGCGGAGCGGCTGGAGGGGCTACAATCAGCCAGTTGCTGGCCGATCTCTGGTTATGATGATAAGGGCCAGTGGCGACGATCTCGATTCCTTCCGTTCTACGGCGTTGTTTGGCGACGACAGCGGCTCTTCTTTCTCGAACCTGGCGACTACGATGCGACGGATTCTCGGCTATCGCCCCGTCCGCTACGCGGTGGCTGCGATGACTGTCCTCTTCGCCATTGCACTGGGCACATCGTGGTACGTTGGCGGCTCGCTGGTAGCACCGAGCTCTTGTGTGATCGGGGATCCGCCCCAGGAACTGAACGCAAGTTCCTTCGTCATTGAGAGCGAGTCTGGTTCTACGATCTCCGGCTGGCATTGTCGGCCCTCAGAGAGCAACGGGGTAATCGTCCTGCTTCATGGGATTCGGGGATCACGGTTGTCGATGCTGGAACGAGCCAGAATGCTCCATGACAGCGGATACGCGACGGTGATGATTGATCTGCAGGCCCATGGAGAGAGCCCGGGGGAGGCAATCACCGTTGGACACCTGGAGAAACATGATGCCCGTGCCGCTGTTGAATTCGCACGTCGCAAACACGCCAACGAGCCAATCGGCGTCATCGGCGTTTCGCTCGGCGGTGCGGCCGCAGTACTCGCCTCGCCGCTGGAGATCGATGCTCTCGTTCTTGAGGCGGTCTATTCCACCATTGATGATGCCATACACAACCGCGTCTCGGCGAAGCTGGGGCCAGCGGCCGCGGTTCCTTCCGCTCTATTGCTGCTTCAGCTTTCGCCGCGATTGGGCTTTTCGGCTGCGGATCTGCGGCCGATCGACCACATGCCGAATTTGGCTTGTCCCGTTTGCGTCGTCTCGGGAACCGCAGATCGCCATACCACGCTTGCCGAAACGCGGTCGATGTTCGACGCTGCCGCTGAGCCAAAGGACCTCTGGCTCGTCGAGGATGCTGACCATGCCGATCTGTTCGGTGTCGATCAAGCTGCCTACCGAGAAAAGATTCTTGATTTCTTTGAGCAGCATCTCCGCGATGCCTCGGCTCTCCCCTTGCCGAAGAAGTGAAGCCGAGAGTACCGGTCATGAAGTCACCGGATGGATAAAACGCTGGTTTCTGTTTCGGAAGATCGAACGAGAAATCGCTGAACGAGTCGCGGAACGCATCAAGAACATCTCGCGGGAGGCGGTGTTTTAACGAGGATGCTCGTACGGAATCGCCTCAAAACCTACGTCAAGCCTACGCGAACAGAACCCATGAAGCTTTTCCGTTACCGCAAGCCCTCGATCAAGACGATGCTGGGGGTGACCAAGGCGAAGAAACGGCTCAAGAAACAGCTGGGAGTCACCGCCGCGATGAAGCCACTGCGGTGGAGCACCAACCAGAAACGCCGGCTCAAGCGTCGCGTAAGGTACGAGTCGAGTGCCGGCCGCATGATTCGCCATGGATTGCCCCGGCCGGGAGGCTGCATCGTGGTGATTATCGCCAGCAGCGGTGTCTTGGCTGGACTGGGCACATGGTGGGTGCTGTAGTGCTGCGAGCCGCTTCGTTCTCAATCCGCCCTGAATCAACCGGTGGACGTTGATGCCATCGCCGCAGTGAACCAGTTGGCGTTCGGACGTGGCGATGAAACCATCCTTGTCGACGATCTGCGAAACGGCGGCTTCGTTGAACTTTCGCTCGTGGCGGTGGAGAGCAGTAGTCCAGAATCGCTGCACTGTTGTCTGCGTTCATTGCTCAGCCAAGCGAGCGAGTGTCAAGGAAGCGATCGTGGTCGCGAACGGCTACGAAAGCGAGAAACTGAAAGCGGAGAGCTACGCGGAGTTTGACTACCGTCCCGCTGCGTGCGGGAAAAGCTACCGCATGGTGGTCGTTCGCAAGGACATCGACGTCACCAACGGGCAGCATTTATTTTTCGACACGAAGAAGTGGTTTTTCTATATCACCAACGAATCGGCCGACGAGGTGTCGCCGCGAGAAGTGATTGCCGGGGCGAGGGCGCAACGATCGACGGGACGGGGGAGGGAGCCGTGGTCGGGACCCGTCGTGGACGTGGAGTTACGCGCAACGCTTTAGGAGTGGGCGATACTGGATTCGAACCAGTGACCTCCGCGGTGTGAACACGGCGCTCTAACCAACTGAGCCAATCGCCCTTGACGAAGGATGCCCCGCACTGGGGGCAAGGTTTTGGTGAACGCTGTCTTCCGGCGTCTCGGGTTCACCCGTTCTCGGGCGCTCTGACGCTCGGTACCGTTCACGTCAGGTAGTGTATCGTCCGCGTGGGTGCCCCGCGAGATCGGATCGGAAAGAAATTCCTTTGCCGTTCGCACCGCGAGCACCGCGGCGGCGATGGACGCCCATCGGACGCGACGTTCATGCGGCGGCTAGCACTCGAAGCCGTCTTCGATTTGCCCGGCCTTGATGACGATCGAGATTCCATCGCGGATCTGGAGCGCGTCGTCTTCACCCTGGTTCTCCACGCCGGCGGCGTTGGTGATCTTGACGTTGGCGCCGAGCCGGCAATTCTTGTCGAGGATTGCACCGGAGATGACGCTTCCTGGGCCCACACCGACCGGCAATCTCCCCGGCTTCAGGGTTCCATCGCGTTCGATGAAGTCAGCTCCCATGACGATGCTGTCCTTGATCGTCGCGTTGTCGCGGACGACGGTCCGCAGCCCGATGATGCTGTTCTCGATCGTCACGTTGTTTCCAATCTTGCAACCATCCGCAATCAAGCTTCCCTTGATCGTGGCGTTGCCCATGATCGTTGGCGGTAGGAATCGGGGACGGCTGTAGATCGGCGCGTCGCGGTCGCGCATGTTGAATGGCGGTGATTCACCCGCGAGTCTCAGGTTCGCCTCGTAAAAGGCCTTGATCGTTCCGATGTCTTCCCAATAGTCGTCGAACAGGTGCAGTTGAACGTTGTGGGATTTGATCGCATCGGGGAAGACGCCTTTGCCGAAGTCCTAGTGGTCGCTGTGGCGAAGCAAGTCGACCATCACCTCTTTTTTGAACTGGTACAGTCCCATG
>CAYWXT010000071.1:0-22665 GCA_964462125.1 uncultured Pirellulaceae bacterium
TACCACCGTACTTTTGCGCCAACCCGAAGTTGAGGCAGATGCTCTTGGCGTGGCCGATGTGCAGATACCCGTTCGGTTCCGGGGGAAAGCGGGTAAAGACGCCGGCGAACCGACCCGCGGCAAGATCCGCCTCGATGGCTTGTTCGATGAAGTTTTTCGTCTTGCGTCGCTGCGGGGATCCGCTCATGAACATGGCTCCGAAATGGTGCTGCACCCAACAAGTCGGTAGCGTAGCGAATCATCGGTTTTTGGCGTAGGAGAGACACCAAGCCTAGGCTTGCGGCTCGGGGGCGGAGAGTTCTTCATCGGGCGGCAGTTGCAGCGAGCGGATGAAGTTGATCAGGTGCCAGACGTCCTGTTGCTCGAACTCACCCTCGACGAAGGTGGCTTCCGGCATCGGGGTTCCGTCGATTCCTTGCGTGATCCGCCGGTAGAGATCTTCGGAGGAGGATCCTCCGCGGAAGACGCCGAGTTGAAAGTTGCGAGGATCCGCATTCACCGGCTGCAGGGCACCGCGTGCCAGCAGTGGAATGAGTGACTTGCGGTCTTCTGGCTCCAGCCCGACCTGCGTCGTCCATTCCTTGGTCCAGTCGTCGTAGTCGGTGGTTTGCCCATCGCCTCGCCCCGTTTCGCCGTGGCACTTGCTGCAGTTGGCCGTTTTACCAACGAACAATTCTCGACCGCGCTCAACCGATTCGACGATCTTATCTGCCTGGTCGCCTTGCAGGAGTTCAATATACTCCTCGTAACTTTCCGCGACCGGGATATCGGCGGGCGGCTCGGGCACTTCGACGACTTCGTCCTCGGCCCGGAGCCAATCTTCGGCGATCGCCGCTGCATCCTCTTCGGCGTAGATCCAATCTTCTTGAAACTGTTCTTGCTCCTCGTCGGTGCCGTCGCGGAGATCGGGATCAACGATCCGATCGCCCGCCTCCAGGTCGAGATCGAAGATGGCGTTATCGATCACCGTGCGTTCCAACTCTCCTCGCCAGGACAGATAGATCACGTAATCGGTGAGGGCCTGGGTGTCTTCCTCGGTCAACTCTTCGATTTCGTTCATCGCCGTCCCTTCAATGCCATTCCGGATCAGGCGGGCGATATCTTCGCGGGTCGGTTTACTGCCGCGGGGGGTCGATTTGAATTTGAAGACCCCTTTGCGGTAATCGCGCGGATAGGGGACAAGAACGGCGGAGGTGGCCCCTCGGCCATCGCCATTGATGCCGTGGCAATGGGCGCAGTGCTGTCGATACAGCCCTCGGCCCTCCGCCTCGGCGGGACCCGAGGCACGCATCAAATTGTCCATCGAAACGATCGATCGAAGTTCATCGACGTAATCGGGACCCTGTTGTTCGGCCAGCAACTCGAATTCCGGAAGC
Source organism: uncultured Pirellulaceae bacterium (assembly GCA_964462125.1). Lineage (GTDB taxonomy): Bacteria > Planctomycetota > Planctomycetia > Pirellulales > Pirellulaceae > JAWLFY01. The sequence goes on from CAYWXT010000071.1 coordinate 1,377, forward strand.
TGTGGTTCATCCGGGGTCCCGAACATCTCCTGCGTGATCCAGTAGGCATCTTTGACGGCTTGGTCCATCGGCAGCCCCTGTTGGATCTCGTACTTGGTCGCATGCACCAAGTTCGGCTCGAATCTCACCGGCGTTTCTTGGCGGCACCCGGCGAGCAAGGTCAGCGAACCGGCAGCGACGATCAGCCACCAGGCGACTGCGCCACCGGTTCGGGCGCGTTGCGCGGCGAGGTCGGCGGTTGCGGCGGCGGTGGGTTGTTGATCCATGATGCTGTTGGTCCTTGCTCCTTCCCCTCGTCCGAATCGACGTTCCAATTCTAACGCTTCCTCAAACGGTCAACAGCGGTGCGCATTGTCGCGAGTGGAACGGGGCCATCGCGGCGAGGAGTCACAGCGGCGAGGAATCACACCGAGGCGAGGGCATGGGTGATCCGCCGCACGGTTCTCCCTCGGCCGATCAGTTCCAGGGTTTCGAACATGCCGAAGCCCCCAGGCCGGCCGGTGGTGGCGACCCGCAGGGCGTGGATGATCTGGCCGAGCTTGATCCCGGCACCTTCGCAGAATTGTTTGACGACCGTTTCGATTTCCGCTGCGGTGAACGGTTCGATCGCGGCGAGATGCTCGGCCAGCTGCGGGAGCAGGTCACGGGCAGCGTCGTCGCGGGCGATTCGTTTGTCGAAAGCCTTCTCGTCGATCTCGAAGTCATCGACAAAACAATAGTCGAAATCGACGATATCGCCGGCGACCTTGATCCGGTCGGCGGCCAATTCGACGACGCGGCGGAGATGCGATTCCACCTCGTCGTCCCCCGGAGTTGCCTCCCCGCTTGCCTTCACTCCGGCCAGGAACCCTGCCTGCTCGGCGAAGGGGCGAATCAACCGCGTCCGCTCGCTCAGCGGGAGCTGGGCAAACGCGTCGGCCTGGAACGCCAGCAGCTTCTGAGGATCGAATGAAGCCGGAGAGCTGTTGACGCGGTCGAGCGTGAAGGCCTCGGTCATCTCTTCGACCGTGAACCGCTCCCGTGCCCCGTCGAAGGACCAGCCAAGCAGCAGCAGATAGTTCAGGATGACCTCGGGGAGGAACCCGATCTCCCGGTAGAAATCGATGATCACCGGGTTGAACGTTTCGGGATCGATGGGGAGGCCACAGCGGTCGGCGATCCGGCGTCCACGAGCGAGCAGTTCAGCGAAGTCGCGGTTTTTCTCGTACTTGGCCAGCTTCCGTTTGCTCAGTTTCGCCGTTCCGCCCGGCTCGGCGACGTAGGGGAGGTGCGCATACTGGGGCCGCTGGTAACCGAGCGACTCGAGAATGAAGATTTGCCGCGGGGTATTCGGCAGGTGCTCCGCGGCCCGCACCACGTGGGTGATCTCGAAATCGTGATCATCCACGACACTGGCCAGATGATAGAGACAGCTGCCGTCGGCCCGGCGGATGACGTGGTCCTGTTCGCTGGCCCAATCGACGCGGACCTCGCCCCGGACCAGGTCTTGGATCACGCACTGGCCTTCGCGGGGCATTTTCAGCCGCACGACGGCGGAACGGCCTTCCGCCTCGAACGTCGCAGCCGCCTGGTCGTTCTCGGCCATCCAGCGGCGGTCATAGACGAAGGCCCGGCCGGCCGCCTGAGCCGCCTGACGCTGCTCGGCCAACTCTTCCGGGTGCGAATAATCACGGTAGGCAAATCCGTCGGCCAGCAGCCTGTCGACCGCCACCCGATGCAAATCGGCCCGCTGCGATTCGTAATAGGGCTCGTAAGGCCCGCCCACCTCGGGGCCTTCGTCCCAGTTCAAACCGAGCCAACGGAATCCATCGAGAATCGGCGCCAGCGCCTGCTGGACGTTTCGCGCCGCGTCGGTGTCGTCGATCCGCAGCACGAACTTCCCCCCGGACTGCCGTGCCAGCAACCAATTGAACAGGGCAGTGCGGACGCCGCCGATGTGCAGGTATCCGGTGGGGCTCGGGGCGAATCGCGTTCGGATCATCATCGAAACCGGTGCTGGCTTTGTCACAGTAAAGAATTCGGGTGGGACGGAGGGGGAAAGATACCCGATCAAGCGTCACAGCCGAAGTGTCAAGCGGCCCGGTTCTGGCGTTTGAGCTGTTTCCTCAGCCGACGCCGTTCCGTCTTGCTGAGGTTGGCCCAATCGATCGCGCTCGGGTCCAGCTCGGCCCCTGGGTCACCGTTGCCTCCAGCATCGCTCATCTCCGAACGCGTGTCCGGCTGCCTCTCGTGCCGACGCTCGGCGCGCGGATCGGCAGCCTTCCGATTTGAATCTCCGCGATCGGTCTCGCTCGGTGAGTCAGCGGGGCCCTTGAGATCGGGGCCGGCGTTTTCGCGTCCCCGCGGACGCAAGAACCGCTCTCGAAGTCGCCGTTTCGCTGGCGGCGGAGCAGGCCGTACGGGGTGATTTTCGTCCGGTTCGGAAGAGCTTTGGCGGGTGGCCGCTAGCTGAGAGAACCATTCGCGGAGTTGGCCCAGGCGTTGGCTTAGCGGCTGGCTGTCATCGATGTGACGAACTTCGCGGTACAGCATGCGGAGATAAACGCCGAATGCGATCAGGAGCGTCGTCTGACCCACCAACGGGGCGGAAGAGACCAGGACCCAGCGTCCCAGGCTGTTGATTTCGATCACGTTCCATGAACTTGCCGCCGGAAGGGCGAGGATCAGCCAAGCGGCCGCCATCGACGCCAGAGACCAGCGGCAGCGGCGGACTTCCGCGATCAGCCGGAGCGCGAGTGCCGCGCCCCCGATCGTCACCGCGATCCGCACCCAGTCTTCTCCGCTCAGCGCGACCCGCCGACCGAGAGTGGCATCGAGAATCGCGCCGCCCCACGAAAGGAGCCCCACCAGTTCGTTGACGCTGGTCATCAGCATCACGAGCAGCACCAACCGCCACATGCGGTAGTGTCCCTCGAAGTCATCGGTACGGTAACGCCGTAGCTGGTAAATCAGCAGGCAGACACCGGCAGAAACAGCAGAGATGACGCATGCAACCCAGCGTCCGAAGCTGTCCGGTCGGTCGAGCCGCAGGGGTCGAGCGATCTCGGGGGCCCCCGCGACACTCGGCCAGGCAACCGCGGCGTGGTGGGCGAGGCAGAGGGCCGCGACCAGGGAGAGAAGCCCCAGAATCGCGACACCGAGCGTCCATCGCCGAACGGGAACGAGCGAAAACCAGCGTCCACGAAGCCGCCGGTGGACGCGGGACCCGTAAGCCGCCGTCGGCCGGCGGGCCTCGCGCAAACGTTCCGCTTCGCGGCGGCCAGCGGCCGTCGAGCGGAGCGAATCGGCGTGATGGGTGGAATAAAGGACCCGTCGCCGACGTTCGGTCGTGCGTCGACTGTAGGACATTCGCGTTCGGACAGTACGTGAACGGAGAAACGGGGGTCAACGGGAATGTTCATGCCATTTGAGTCCGCCGAACATCTTCCTCCTTACAGCAGCACCCCCAGGACCGCGACCACGACGATCCCCAAACCGACCGCTGCCTTGCCCAAGGTTCCGAAGGTCCGTCCCCAAAAGGCAGCACGTCCGACCGCCCAGTTGTCCCCCCATGACCGGCCGCTCGACCGCTCGCCCAACATCGCTCCCACGGCCGCCCCCAGCCCGGCAAACAAGATTGCCGCCACGGCCGGACCGAGCAGCGGAATGGGAAGGCCCACAAAGAGCCCAGCGACCGCACCGATGATCGACCCGAGCAACGCGTAGACGGTCGAGCGGCGGCTCGCCCCAGCACGGCTGGCCCCCACCGCACCGGCCAAGAATTCGACCAACTCGCCGAGCAACGCGAGGGCGAATGCGGCCACCAACGGTCCCCAACCGATCTCCGCCCGCCCCTCGGACGGGCCCCACCAAGCATATAGAGAAAGCAGCGCGACGCAGAACCAATTCCCCGGCAAGGCGACCACGTTCAATGCCCACAAGGCAAGGCAGAGGAGGACCAGGCCGGTTGCCAGCACACCGCTCCCCGCTGCCCCGAGCCACCCGAGCGGCATGCACCAATCGAGCCATGGCGCCTGGGCTGAAAAGGACGCCAGCGGTGAGTAGGATGGCGGTTCGGAAAAAAAATCGATGAACATCCGATCAAACAGGTGGGTCAAGGCCAGCAGTCGGGCTGGCGAATTGGTACGCTCGATGCACTTTGGAGCGTCCACTGATACGCCTCCGGTTGCCGTTAAGCTGGGGACGACCTCAGCAAGCGACCCCGATCATACCTTCGGTCAACAGGAAGGATTTAGAGCGGCAATGAGTCAAAGTGTGCTCGATACGAATGTCCTGGTACTGAACCGGTTTTACATGGCCATTCGCGTGGTGAATGTCCGCCGGGCGATGACCCTGTTGTACCGCGAATGTGCCGAGGTGATCGGGCACAATGAAGCCCAGTACGTCAGCTACGACTTCGAAAGCTGGTGTGAGATCAGCCAACTCGCCTCGATCGAGAAGCAGCCAGGGGAGGACTACATCCGGGCGGTCGGATTCGAAATACTCGCTCCCCGGATTGTACGACTCTCCCGCTTCGACCGGATGCCACAGCAGACCGTTCGCTTCAATCGCAAAAATCTGTTCACCCGCGACGATCACCGTTGCCAGTATTGCGGCAAAAACGAACCGGTCCATCGGCTCAGTCTCGACCATGTCATTCCCCGCTCCCACGGCGGCCCGACCACGTGGGAAAACGTCGTCTGTAGTTGCTTGCGGTGCAACAGCCGCAAGGGGGGGCGAACACCGAAACAGGCGCGGATGAAGCTGCTGAGCGAACCGACCAAACCGCGGCTCAATCCATTGCTGGCCCAGTCGATCGAGGACCCGCGCTACGAATGCTGGAAAACCTTCATCTCTCACTTAGGTCCTTGATCCGGGCGTCTTCATATAGACCGAACTTTGGGGGGTCCCGCGAGGCTCCGAGGGCATTTGGATGCAACGAAAAGCCCGGCGAGACGCAAGGTCGTCGCCGGGCAGATTTCGCGACGGGCCCCAATCTCGCGACGGGCTCAGGCGATCACTGGTCCGCAAGCGGCTCTTTCTTTTCCGTGATCACTTCGCACTCCTCGGACTTCTCAGCATTGAGCTCAATGTAGCTCTTCCATTCCTCGGGAACGTTGTCCTCGTGGTAGATCGCTTCGACGGGACATTCCGGAACACACGCTTCGCAGTCGATGCATTCTTCGGGGTGGATATAGAGCATCTGGTCGCCCTCGTAGAAGCACTCGACGGGGCAGACGACGACGCAGTCGGTGTATTTGCATCCCGAGCAGGGTTCGCAGACGACGTGAGTCATGTTTCAGACCTTTTCAAGGAAACGAACCAGGGTGGTACAACTTGCTTCAAGTTATCGGATCGACAACCGGATGGCTGCAGTCCGCTTGGGGTCATTGTGCCAACTGGCGTCCGATTCTGCGACCCGCCCGATTCTGTTCCGCCGCGGGATCGCGCATGTTGGGGGCGTGACCGCGCCTCCGCGACCGCGCCGCCGCTCCGTTCCCCCCCCGAGCCTCCATCGCCGATCCGTGATCCACAACGACGCCCCTGTCCCGCTCCGGCTGAAACCGTCTCGCCAGTTTCCCTTTCTCGCTCGGCACCCTTGGGTTCACGCCCATGCATTGATCGATCTTGGAGAGGAACTATCGCCCGGTCAGGTGGTGGATCTGCTCGACTTCGATGGCAACTGGCTTGCCCGCGGCCTGATCAATCCGGCCAGCCGGCTGCGGGTTCGGCTGTATTCCTTCGACAGCAGCGTCGAGCTCAGCGAGGATCTTTGGGAGCGGCGCATCGATGCCGCGATCGGCCGCCGCCGGCTTGCTGGCGAGGGGGATCCCGAGGCTGGCGAGCGGTTGGTGTTCAGTGAGTCGGACCTGCTCAGCGGGCTGATCGTCGACCGCTACGCCGATTGCCTGAGTGTCCAGTTCACCGCAGGAGCCTTATTGAGGTGGAAAGATCCCATCCTTGATCACTTGTCGGCCCAAACGGGGTGTCGCCGGATGTTCGTGCGGGTGGAAGAGAAAACTGCGCGTTATGAAGGGATCAACCCTCTCGCCGATTGGTCCTCCGGGGTACCGCCGAGCGAGCCGCTGGTTTACCGACAAAACGGCCTCTCACTCACGGTCGACCTCGATGCGGGCCAAAAAACGGGGAGCTATCTGGATCAACGATTGAATCACGTTGCAGCGGCGAGCTACCTGCGCGATCGCCGGGTTCTCGACGTCTGTTGTTACGCCGGCGGGTTCGGACTGGTCGCCGCCAAGGGCGGAGCTCGCTCGGTGGTCGGGGTTGACTCCAGCGAGCCGGCGTTGGCCGCCGCTCGCAAAAACGCCTCGCGCAACAACCTCGACGCCATGGAGTTCGTCAAAGCGGACTGCTTCGATGACCTCAAGCGACGTGGCGAAGCGGGAGAAACGTTTGACGCTGTGATCCTCGACCCGCCACGCTTTGCCGGGTCGCGCAAGCAGATCGCCGCCGCGCTCCGGGCTTATCAACGGCTCAATTCGCTCGCGGTCGATCTGCTGCCCGCCGGAGGGATGCTGGTCACCTGCAGCTGTTCGGGCAGGGTCTCACGAAGCGACTTCTTGAACCTGTTGGTCGACGTGGGACGTCGACGGCGGCGCGACCTGATCATCCTGGAAAACCGCGGGTCGTCGCCGGACCACCCAATGGCGGTGTCGTGTCCAGAAAGCGACTATTTAAAGTGCTTGATCGCCGAGGTCCAATAGCGGAGCATTGGCATATATATGGGAAGCCACCGTGAGTCGCACTTTCCCTCCAATCGCACCATGCGACGACGACACAATGTCTGTCGCCAGGTTTATAATCAAGTGTCCACTTGAGCCTCTCTCTCTTCAGCGAACCAACTCTTCGGGAGTGACCCATGACGGGTGTCACGATCAAGATTCTTCATGGAGCCGATCGCGGAAAGGTATTCGACGACTTGGAGCCTCCGCTGACGGTGGGTCGCGAAGAGGGGAACGACATTCAATTGAACGACGAGCGGGTGAGTCGTTGCCACTTCAAGGTTCAGCGCGATAACGACCGCATGGTGCTGACGGATCTCGACAGCACCAACGGGACGAAGGTCAACGGCGTTGAGTGCCAACTGAAGATCCTTCGTCACGGCGACCTGATCGCGGTGGGCCGAAGCTTGATGTTGGTCGGTTCGGAAGAGCAAATCGCAGCTCGGATCGCGGCGATGGGGGGCGAGAAACCGACGGTCAATCGAGAAGTCAACTCAGCCGATAGTTCGATCGCCGTCGAACTCTGCGGCCCCAACTCGCCCCATCCGGCCGAGGTCTTGCAGGTGCAGGACCTGCCGTCGATTCCGGAGAACTTGACCCCGGGCCAGAAGGCGGAGTTTTGTGAGATCTTGGACTATCTCCAGTCGCGGCTGCACCGGCTGATCGAAACAGCACAAGCCGACGAAGAGAACCAGCAGGTGTCGCTCAAGTTCTCTGCCTGGCAACGATTGCTCGATACGCAAGCCAGGCTTTCGGAGATGACTCGCCAAATCGCCGACCCGGACTGGCCGGTCAACTGATGGCGCAGTCTGACGCGAACCTCGATCGTCCCCCCGGACGGCATTCTGCGCGAGGGAGGTTCCTTCGAGGCGGGTTCAGGCCTGGCCGAGGCGTGATTTTCACCTTGGCCGCCACGACGTCTTTTCTCCTTTACCTGCATCGCTATACCTGGAATCTGGTGCGCCCTGAGTTGGAGGCGGAGTACCAACTGAGCAACACTCAGCTTGAGGCACTCGGCTCGGCGTTCTTCTTCCCTTATGCGGCTGGGCAGATTCCCGGCGGGATCCTGTGCGACCTTTTCGGCCCCCACATTTTCTTGGTCGTGGTGATTCTTGCCTGGTCGATCCTGTTGCCGCTGCACGGGTTGACCGGAAGCTTTTCGGCGCTGCTGGCGATCCGGGGCGGCTTCGGGCTGGCCCAGGCCGGCTGCTACCCGGCGCTCAGCCAGGTCACCCGCCGCTGGTTTCCGCTCAGCCGCCGGACGCGGATTCAAGGCTGGATCGCCAGCGCCTTTGGCCGCGGTGGCGGGGCGATGGCATCGATCATCATGGGCTCGTTCCTGATGGGCTTTCTCGGCCTGCACTGGGTCACCTCCCTGATCGTTCTCTCGGTCGTCGGGGTGCTTTTCGCGCTCGTCTTCCTGGCCCTTTTCCGCGACTCGCCAACGCCCACGTCTTCGCCGGGAGCCGATGCCCAGGGGGCTGAAAGTGACGACCGGCCGTCCGACGTCTCGCCACCGGAGCACCCACAGGCGGACAGCTCCCCGAGCAGCGCCACGGAGTCTGGCACCAGCCACCCGCGTGTCCTGCCGTTTCGGGTCGCGGTGCAGAACCGCAGCTACCTGGTTCTGCTGATCCAGCAGTGGCTCAACGCTGGTTCTGACGTTGTGTTTGCCTTGATCTTGGGGAGCTACTTCCGGTCACTCGGCGTCGATAGCGGGGGGCAGTTGGGGATCTTGATCAGTTTGCCCTTGTGGGGCGGGGCATTGGGCGGGATCTTCGGCGGCTACGCCAATGATTGGGCGCTGCAACGATTTTCCAGCCGCCGCTGGTGTCGTTCCGCGGTCGCCGGCAGCGGGTTGGCGATGGGAGGAATATTGGTCATCGCCTCGGTCACCTTGTCCAATCCGACGGCCGTCGCGCTCGGGTTGATGGTCGCCCGCTTTTTTACCGATTGGAACCAGCCGACGGTGTGGGGAACCTGCACCGATTTAGGTGGTCGGTACTCCGCCACCGTCTTCGGCATCACCAACATGGCGGGCAACATGGGCGCGTTCATGACGCCGTTTGGTGTCGGGATGCTGCTCGATTACTTCAGCACGATGGAGATGGTCGACGGTGAAATGCTGCGTCAGACCAATTACGTTCCGGCGTTCATCCTGTGCGGCGGAATGATGTTAGCCGCTGCCGCCGGTTGGTTGCTGGTCGATTGCACCCAACGGATGGACCCCGAGCCAGAAGTGATCGAAGTATCGCCGGGTCAATCACAGCGACCATGAATGGCGTTATGATCACGGGATCGAAGTGAACGGAGGCTGTTGCCTGGTAGGTAGATGTACGGATACTCAGATCGGGAGCCCTTTTCACACGACCGTCGGGAGAGCGACCATGGGGATCGCGATTCGCTGCGACCACTGTCGCCGTGCGTTAACCGCCGGCGAGCAACTTGCCGGTAAGGGTGTCAAGTGTCCCGGGTGCGGCAACGCCATTCGTGTGCCCCATCCCCTTGATGACCTGGAAGTCATTCCCGATCAGCCGCGAAGTCCCGCGGTACGCCGCGCTCCGCGGCAATCCTCCGTGCCGCTGCTCGCTGCCGCCGCCGTGTTGCTGCTCGGCGCCGGAATCGGCGTGGGGCTCTTGCTCAACCGAGCTGGAAACCCGCCGGTCGATTCCGACACCGTCGCTGCCAAGCATGTTGACGACGTACCATCTGAGGCTCCCGCGGCCGACGAGACGGTTGCCGCGCCCCGCGAGGAATCGCGCGCGGCACCGCAGGCCCCTCCGAGTTCATCGCCGAGCCCCGTACCGGCCGCCGATTCCGAGTCCGATCTTGAGCCCGCCGCCAACGATCCGCCCGCCAACAATCCGACCGCTTCCGATCCGCCCGCCAACAATCCGCCAGCTTCCGATCCGCCTTCTGATCTGCGGGTTTCCAGCGCCCCTCCTTCATCGGACCCGGCAAGCTCGACCGACTCTGGGTCCGGGGCCGTCGGGCAGCAGGAGACCTCCCCGGAGGAAACCGAGGCGCCACCGGCGGAGACGGACAACGTCATTCGCTTCGCGCCGCTGGCGTTAGAGGAACCGGCGTCGACGATGGCGATGAGCGAGAACGGCCAGTATTTGTTCGTGGCCCATGAAGCTTCCGGAACCGTGGTGGTCTGGGATGTTGCCGGGGACTCTGTGGCGGCGACGATTGCGACCGAGTCTCCCCGCGCGCTGCTCAGCCGCGGCGACATTCTGTACGTCGCCAATCACGGCAAGGGAACGATCAGTCTGTTTGACGGGGGTCAAGGCTGGCAGCTCTCACGGATGGTCGATCTCGACCACGACGGAATTGTGCATCTCTCGGCGCCGGGAGGCGGGAATTTTTCCAGCACACTTCTGGCCACCTGTCATGGTGAGGGCGTCCAGGCCTCGTACCAGGAGACGCACATTTATTTGGTCGACACTCGCCGCGGCCGGGCCGAGGAAATACGCAAGGACTCACTGGCGACCTGCAGTCAGGACGGCAAATTCGTGATCACCCAGGGCTCGTTTAACCTCAGTCCGTCGGGAGGGATCGCGGCGTACCCGTTCGGCGCGTATCGGCGTCCAGACGCCCAGCCCACCATGCGTGGCGGAGTGACGCAGACGCCTTTCGTCTACCAGGTACATCCCGGGACGTGGTGGATCGCGACAAACCAACTCTTCGCCGCACCGCAGTTCAACCGGGTCCATGATGAGGTAGGCCGCGTGATCGTACCGGACCTTTCACGCAAGGTGATCTATGCGCTGACCGACAGATCGCTGACAGCGCATCAGCTCAACGTCGCGTTGACCGAACTGGACTCCCGCCGTGTTGAGTTACCGGCAGCGCAGTCCGAAGACATCAGCCGGATCGATCATTTTTTGTACCGGCACCGGGAGTACCGACTCGACCATCCGGTCGCCTGGACCAACGGGGGCCAGCTCGACCTGTACGTGTTGGATCTCGACACCGGCGAGGTGCTTCACGGCCGCACCGAGGGATTCGCATTGCCGGAGAGTTCGTCTGCATCGCGCCGGCCGCGAGTGGCCGACGCAGAAAGTTCGGCGAGCGGATCGCCGGCCGCAGCTCCGGCCAACGCCACACCGGAGGTGCTGGCGGGAATTCCGGAACTCATGACTGAAGGCCGACAAGTCGATCACCGCTTTCGCAATCCCGGCGGACAGCTCAAATTCTCGCTGGTGACGGGCCCGGAGGGAATCACGGTCACCGAGGAGGGGCAGTTCCGGTGGCGGCCCGGTTCGGATGACATCGGCCGGCACCGGTTGCGAATCCGCGTGATCGACGGCAGTGAACCGTTCCTGGAAGAGCCGGAGATCCAAGTCGTCCCGAAATCCTTGGCCGAGGCGGTCGACGGTGACCTGGCTCGTCTACAACCGGCCGTGATGGAACTGGACTTGGATCCCGCATTGCTGCGTCCAAGCCATGATGGCGAGTCTTTGATCCTGGTCCAAGGAAACTCGTTGCGACAGCTGGAGTCGGACGGATTCACCGTCACCGATTCGCATCGCTTGCCCAATCGTTATCAGCACTTCGACATCCGCAACGACGAATATGTTGGCGTGACCGAAGGGACCCACACGTTGGAAGTTCTCGACGCACGATCGCTCCGTGTGAAAAAGCAGGTCGACCTGGCGTCGCTTGGCCACCGCGTGCTGGAGGTCACCGACTTAGCTGCCCATCCGACCCGAAGCATGAGTTACGTGGGTATCAAGCGCGGCGTCGATGTTCCCCGCTACTTGGTGTTGCCAGTCAACGAGAAATCGGGTCGGATCGACGGCGATCCGCTGCTGGGAACGTGGGCGGCGATCGATGCGGCGGGAGGCGAGCTGATAACGGGCTATCGCGATCTGTACCGTAACGGCAGCAACTTCCATATCAATTCGAATTGGGACATTCTGATGACGCCAAAGTATGGTAACATCGACATGCTGATCCGCTACGAAGTCGGCCGGGGGCAACCGACGATGCGTCAGATCGTCTACGAGGCGGGCGGCAATGGCTCGGGGATTCGGCTGTCGCCGGACGGACGCCGCGTGAGCTACCTCTCCGCGGTCGGATACCCAAAGCATTCGAAGAAGCTGCCAGGTTTCAACGTCGCCGATTTGGAACAGCCGTCGGCGTCCTACGCCGCGCCCGACGGTGAGACGCCGAGCGATCTCGCGTTTCATCCCACCTTCCCCATCGTCGCGGTCACTTCCGGAAACAACGTGGCACTGTTGAATCGGAAAAACGGCCAGGAAATGAAGAACCGATTTCACCTGTTGGAAGGGGCCCTCGATGATGTGGAGATCGAACGACTGATATTTTCCCCTGACGGCAACGCGTTGCTGTTGCTCGCCCCCGGAGGGCCGACCGGACGCCAAATGCTGAAGGTGAACCTTGACCTTTCCGGATTGAAGGCGAATCGGGTCCCGGCTTCGCGACCCCGGGGACGCTCGGAACCAAAAAAGGATACGAAGCCGCAGCGAGCACCCAACAACCTGCAAGGGCTCGGCAAAGGCGTCTGATCGGCGATCACAAGATTGTCCAGCGGCGCACCGCTTGCGTCGCTGCCCCCAATTACAGGGTCTGATGGATGGGCGGGCCGATAGCCGGGCGGCGAGTGCTGATCGCGGGCTTGTTCCACGAGACGCACACCTTTCTCGACGAGGTCACCACCGCGCCGGCGTTTCGCTTTTGGGTCGGTGACGAGTTGCTGTCGCTGGCCGGAGACGCCTCGCCGCTGGGCGGGGTGCTCGAGTTCGCCCGCCAACGTTCCTGGCACGTCCTTCCGGGTGTCTGGGCGATGGCGGTCCCCAGTGGGACGGTGGCCGACGAGGTGTTCGAAATGTATTGGGACCGCTTGGGTGATCAGCTCCGCCGGCTCGTTCGCGATCGTGTTGATGCGGTTTACTTGGTGTTGCACGGCGCGATGGTTTGCCGTGGGATCGGCGACACCGAGGGGGAGTTGCTGCGGCGGTTGCGGGCGGTTCCTGAACTGGCCCGAGTGCCGATTTACGGAGTTTTGGATTTACACGCAAATGTCTCGGCCGACATGATTCGGCTCTCCAATTGCCTGGTGGCCTATCGCGAGAATCCCCACGCCGATGCGCGGCAGTCCGCGGTACGGGCAGCTCGGTTGCTGGAGGAACATCTTCGCGACGGCGTTGAGCCACAACAGTCTCTGCGACCGTTACCGATCGTGTGGCCGCCGACGGGGACGGCGTCGGCCCGCGATCCGATGGCCAGCTTGTTGAGATTGGCACGGGAACTGGAGGCGTCCGATCCGTCGCTGGCATGCATCAACGTCGTGCCGGGATTTTCCTTCGCCGACACCGCTGACACCGGTGTCTCGTTGAGTGTCGTCAGCACCGCTGGGGAGGGTCGCGCCACGGAGGCTCTCGACCGGTTGGACAAGCGGGCCCGAGAACTGGCGCCGCTGGGGGTGACCCGCGACGCGGAGTTGGACGAGACCTTGTTGAGCTGGAAGCGTGCGCCCCCGCAGGGGCTGACCGTGATTGCCGAACCGGCGGACAACATCGGCGGCGGGGCACCCGGCGACGGCACGGGGTTGCTGCGCGGACTGATCCGACACGGCATCGATCGCTGCGCGGTCTGTCTGAACGATCCCGTTGCGGCCGAAGCGTTGGCCCGCCACCCCATTGGCGCCGATGTCTCGCTGGCACTCGGTGGTCGCGGCAGTTCACTCGACCCTGGGCCGCTGGAACTCGACTACCGGCTGATCGGATTGTGTGATGGCGCGTTTGAACTGGAGGACAAACAGAGTCATTTGGCCTCGGTCGTCGGTGACCGGTTTGACATGGGGCGGTGTGCGGTGATCGAGCATCAGGGGGTGACGATCTTGGTGACCAGCCGGCGGACACCCCCGATGGACCTGGGCCAGTGGCGATGCGTCGGACTGTCTCCCGAATCGTTTTCGATCTTGGGGGTGAAAGCCGCGGTGGCGCATCGCCGCACCTACGACCCGATCGCGGCGCACCACCTCAACGTCGCCACGCCGGGGCCGTGTGCGTCCGATCTGACCCAGTTCCCGTTTAAGAATTTGCGGCGACCGATCTACCCGTTGGACGCGATCTCTGGGATCGGTGGCGCTCCGGTCCGCTAGCTGGGCAGAACTTCGCCAAAGAACCGCATCCAATTGCCGTGCATGATCAGGGCGATGTCGGCGGTGGAGTAGCCACGATTCTCCAGCAGCGGGGGGAGTGTGCGTGTCAGATCGGTGTAACGGTTCAGGTCGGTCGGTGTCTGTTCGTTTCCGTAGCCGCCGTCGAGGTCGGTACCGATGGCGACATGCCTGGCGTTGCCCGCCAGTTGGCAAATCAGGTCGATGTTGTCCACGGCGCGTTCGATCGTCGCTCGCGGCGGGGTCACGCCGCGGACGTAACCGTGCTGCATCATGATCACGTCAAAGGCCATGCCAATCACGCCGCCGCGCTCGATGACCGCTTGATATTGCTGGTCGCTGAATTGGCGTTGCCAGTTGGCGATTCGCCGCGAGTTCTGGTGGCTGGCGTGGATCCGTCCCTGGAAATGCTCAAGCACCTGCCAGAAGGCGACATCGGAGAGATGGGTTACGTCGACCGTCATGCCGAGTTGCTCGATGTTCTTCAACAATGGGATCGCATCGAGGGCCAAGCCAACCTCGCAGGAGGTCCCGCCGCCGTAGCGATTGGCTCCGTAGTGTGTCAGGCCGATCGCTCGCAGACCGTGCTGGTAAAATTCGTGCACTGTGTCGGGGGTCAGGACGGGGTCGGCCCCTTCCATCGTCAGGACGAAACCGAGTGGGGTGTTCGCCGGGGCCTGTTCATACGTCTCGAAGTGTTCGTTGAGTTGCTGGCGGGTCGTCAGCATCCGCATCCATCCGGCCTGTTCCATGGCGCGATAGTAAGCCAAATGGGCATGAGCCATCGCGTAACAGGCCTCCGGTGTGATCCAGCCCATCGGGTGATCGATCTCTTTTTCTTGGCGGGCCAGCAAGGTTGTCAAGCAAACGGCGACGCCGGCCTCGCGGAGTTCGGGAAACGAAAGGGTCCCGTTGCCCCGCCCCTTCTGGGTCATGGCGAGGGCTTGTTCTTGGGCCCGAATGTCGTCGACCGATTGCCGAAGGTCACGATTCCAATCGACCGCATTGAGCGCCAGATCGAGGTGGGCATCGAACAGCAACATGGTCAGGGGACCTGAATCAAGGAGGGAGAGTTAAAGGACGCCAAAGGTTTCGAACGCTTGCGTCGCCGACATGCCACCCCGGATCGCGTCGCGAACCTGGTTCTCCTCAGCTGCCTTGGCCAGCGCCGCGGTGACCACCGACTCTTCGATCCGCTGGGGGACAATGACGATGCCATCGTGATCGGCGGCGACCAGATCGCCTGGCTCGATGCGCACCGAATCCCACTCGATCGGAACGTCGTAATCGATCACCCGTTGGCGGTCGCGGCTGTCGTAAGGAGAGCTCCCGCGGGCGAAGACGGGGAATTTCATGGCCCGCAACCGCGCCAGGTCGCGAACGGCGCCGTCGACCAGCACCCCAACGCAACCGGCGTTGGTCGCGGCCGCGGTCAGCAGCTCGCCCCAAATCCCCGATCGCATCGATCCGCCGGCGGCTGCGAGGATCACGTCATCCGGCTGGCAGGAATCGATCGCGGCGAGTTCCAGTCGATAGGGCTCGGGGTCCTCGTGCGCCATGTCCGCCCACAGGGTCGTTTTGGCTCGCCCCAGTAAGAGAGATTCAGAGACTGTCATCGGCGTCATCGGCAGCCGGGGTGACTGGTGGTCCAACCCGTGGGCATCGAGCGCGTCGCACAGCAGCGCAACGGTCAGATGGCGTCTCCATGTATCCATTTGCGGAGCCTAGCACCCGGCCTCGGGGGATGCAATCGGCGCCGTGACGGGATTGGGATTCGGCTCGTTCCGGTCCGCTCATCCGGGTCGCACCGGTGCAGGAAAGCTCCGTATAATCCGCGGGGCGGTGACGGAGGATGGGACGCGCGACGTAACGTTCCGATTCGCGACATGACATTGAGAGAGCAGAGAACCGTGACGCAGTGGTATGAGATCAACAACCCCCATCATGTCGCGTCCCCGACGCTGCTGATTTACCCCGACCGCGTCGCGGAGAACTTGCAGCGCATGATTCAGATGGCGGGTGGCCTCTCGCGGCTTCGCCCGCACGTCAAGACGCACAAGCTGCCGCAGATCATCCAGATGAAATTGCGGGCCGGGATCGACAAATTCAAAGTATCAACGATTGCGGAAGCGGAGATGACCGCGATGGCCGGGGGCCGCGATATCTTGCTCGCCTACCCGTGTGTCGGCCCGAACGCCATGCGGCTGGCGGGCCTGATGGCGGACTTTCCCACGACCCGTTTTTCGACCTTGGTGGATAACCCGACATCCCTTCGCGAGCTTTCCGAGGTGGCCGTCGCCGCGGGGATCGAGATTCCCCTTTTGGTCGATTTGAACGTCGGGATGGACCGTACCGGAATCGAACCGGGGCCAGAGGCCATCGCCCTGTATCAAAGCATGACCGATACGCCGGGGGTGGTGGCGGCCGGACTTCATGTCTACGACGGGCACTTGCGCGACCCCGACCCAGAGGTCATGGCGACGTTGGTCGGCGAGGTTCGCGGCCGGGTCCGGGGGATGATCCGCGCTCTTTGCGATGCCGGACTCCAGATCCCCCGACTGGTCGCCGGTGGGACGCCGACCTCGCCGCTGTGGGCGGCCGAGGGGGAGGGCGAGGTCAAGGTCGAGGTGGGACCGGGGACGACGGTGTTGTGGGACGTTGGACAAGCCAAGGTTTCGCCCAGCCTTGACTACCTCAACGCCGCCGTATTGTTCGCGCGGGTGATCAGCCGTCCGACGGGCGATCGGATCTGTCTCGACTTGGGGCATAAGGCGGTCGCGGCTGAAATGCCCCAGCCTCGCGTCCATTGGTGCACGCTGGAGGATGCCGAGCCGGTGTTGCAGAGCGAAGAGCACTTAGTGCTGCAAACCGACCGGGCGGATGACTACCCGGTCGGGACGGTGCTGTACGGGATCCCCCAACACATTTGCCCGACGGTGGCGTTACAGAGTGAAGTTTGGTGCGTCCGCAACCGGACCGCCCAGGAGCGTTGGCCGGTCATCGGCCGCGCCCGGCGGATCACGATCTGAGGGGCTCTCAGGCCGGTTCGCGGGATTCTCGGATGAGCTCGACCGCCCCCAACTCGCGCAGCTTTTCGCTGACTTGCCGCCCCAGTTCGGTGGCCGCCGCCACCCAAGGCTCGGACAACTCGATCCGCCGACTCGCTTCGACTTGCTGGGAACCGTCATGTGCCAGGACTCGTGCGTCGAGCACCATCGTCGCTCGGTCCTGCTCGATCGTTCCCAGCGCGGCGATCGGGGCCAGGCAACCGCCGTGCAGGGAGGCGAGGACGATTCGTTCGGCGGTCACGGCGGCTCGGGTGGCGGGGTCATCGAGCAGTCCGACCTTGTCGGCCGCCTCGAGATCCACACGTCGCACCTCGACCGCCAGGGCCCCTTGTCCGGGCGCCGGGAGCATCACTTCCAACGCCAGGGGAACTTGTGGCACCTCGTCCAGCTGCAGTCGGCGCAACCCCGCATCGGCCAGCACAATCGCGTCGTAGTCGCCGGCGTTGAGTTTCTCCAAACGCGTTTGCACGTTGCCCCGGATCGGCAACACATCGAGATCGGGGCGGAGCGAGCGAAGTTGCGCCGCCCGCCGCCGGCTCCCGGTCCCCACGCGGGCACGATGGGAAAGTTCTTGGATCCAATCGGCGGGGGGCGGCGCGTGCGGGAAGACGAGGCAGTCGCGGACCGATTCGCGTGGGGGGATCGCGGCCAGTTTCAGTCGTGAATCGGTTTCGGTGGGTAAATCCTTCAGCGAATGAACAGCGATGTCGGCCTCCCCGGCCAATACCGCCTCCTGGATCCGCTTGGTGAACGCCCCCACTTGGCGAGTCGCTTCGATCGGTCGCAGGTCAGTGTCCCCGCCGCTGGCCAGGGGGACGATTTCCGTCGAGACGTGGTGGTCGGCCAACCGTGCGGCGACGTGGCGGGCCTGCCACATGGCCAATGGGCTGTGGCGCGTCGCGATACGGAGGGCGCGGGGGGTGGCTGAAGTTGGCACGTTGGGGGCTTTGAAATCGGTCAACTCGGTTTCTTTTTTGGAGCACCGCTGATCGGCGGGTACAGGGTATTGTGTGCATTCGTTCATACTGGAGAATCACGGCCGGTTGTCAAAACAGCGATTGCCTTGCCTAGCGCCGGCTCCGTAACCGAACCTATCATAGAGAAGTCTGGAACCGCACCGTAGCCGCGGCACCCGTACGAGTCCCTTGGCGTGGCTGAATCGACACGCGATAACCTTCCGATCCACGACGAACCGACCCGTTCCTTTGAGGGGACCGACGGGGGCGGGCTTTCCGCCGATGCGCTCGATGAGGTTTGCCACGAGGGGGAGGACACGCTGGGGGAATTGCCCCACCGGGTGGGTGAATACGAAATCCAGCGGTTGCTCGGGGCCGGCGGGATGGGGCGTGTATTTCTGGCCGAGCACGTTCGCATGCATCGGATCGTGGCGCTCAAGATGCTGCCGGCAAAACGGATGGCGGACGCGGTATCGGTGGAGCGTTTTTATGGCGAGGTCCGTGCGGCGTCCCGCTTGCTGCACCCGAACATTGTCACGGCGTTCGATGCCGGGGAAGATGCCGGGATTCACTATTTTGCGATGGAGTACGTCGACGGTCGCACGCTCACCGACATCGTTACCGAGGACGGGCCGCTGTCGGTCGGCGATGCGGCTTCGGTGATCCGCCAGGCATCCCTCGGCTTGCTGCATGCGCACCGGGCCGGCATCGTCCATCGCGACGTCAAGCCGGGCAACTTGATGCGAGCTTCCGACGGGACAATCAAAGTTCTCGATTTGGGGCTAGCACGGTTGGGGAACCTGCAAGCGGAGGCGAAGGGCTCTCGCGGGGCGGTGCGTACGGGGGGAGCACCGGCGGACGGGGGCGCGATCTCGCCGAAGCCCAAGGTCGGCCGCTTGGTCGGGACGCTGCCGTTCATGTCCCCGGAGCAGTTGGAGGATCCTGAAGCCGCCGACGCCCGAAGTGACATCTACTCCTTGGGGGCGACCCTCTGCTTTTTGCTCACCGGCCGATCCCCCTTTTCCGGCGAGTTTCTCGACCAGGTTTATGGACATCGCCACGGCGAAATCCCCGACCTGATGCAGCTACGGGAAGACGTCGATCTCCGCTACTCCCACATCTTTTGCCGGATGATGGCCAAGTCTCCGGGCGAACGTTACGCGTCGCTCGACGAAGTGATCGAGGAGCTGGCCGACTACGCCGAGCACTCCTCGGCTCCTTCCTGGTTGGCGGAGTTCACTCGCAAACCGACCGGCGGCGAAGCGTCAACGGTTCGCAGCGGGTCGACTCATGGCCGCACCTCGCCGGTGCTGGGACTCGACCTCGGGATGTTCTACGGGGCGGCGGCGGAGGCGGGCCCGGGGCGCGAGGTTCACTCGCTGTCAGCCGGCGGCCCCAAGCAACCCTTGTTCCGGATGGCGGTCGCGAGCGACGGGCAGGAGTTGATGTTCGGAGGCGACGCGATCTCGCTGCGGAGTGATCATCCGCGGCGGGTCGCCCACTGCGTTCCCATGTATTTGGGGCAGCCGTCGGTGCAGCGGCGGATCGCCGGCCAGGCCTGTCCGCCGGAGGTGTTGTTGGCGTTGATGATGAAACGGATCGTCAAAAACGGCTGGCGGGCCGATGACCGTCCCGCCGCGGTGGCGCTGACGGTGCCGGCAAGCTACGACCAGCTGCACCGACGAAGCATGCTGCAAGCCGCCACGATGGCTGGGTTCGAGTCGGTTCGCCTGGTGGACCGATGTCTCGCCGTGGCGCAGTCCCGGTTATTGGCATCGCAACTGCCGGGAAACGTCGATCCGGCGCTCGGATTCGAGGTCGAAAGCGAAGAGAGCTTGCTGTTTGTCGGCTTGACCGGCCAAGCGTTGGAGGTGGCGGTGCTTCGCCGCGAAGCGTCGCGGCTGGAACAACTCGCCACCGCCGGGCACTGGAACCACGGCACCCTCCTCTGGTTGCAGCGGTTGGTCGACTTGGCGGCGGAGACGTTTAAGCGTGCCGAAGGGTTCGACCCCCGCCAGCACCTGACCTCCGCGGCGCGGCTTCAGATCTCATGTGAACGGGCGATGAACGCCTTCCTCCTGTTGCCGACGGTCGAGGTCCGGATCCAGCGGCGAGGGCGAACCATCTCAGTGCCGGTTCGGCGAGAGGTGTGGCTCGCCCGCTGCGGTGACTTGATCGAGCGCCTCCGCGACACGATCGAGTTGGCGTGCAGCTATGCTGGGATCGCGTCACTGAGTATCGATCGTTGCCTGATCCTCGGGCCGCTGCTGCGAATCCCGGAATTGCAGGCCAAGGTTTTGTCGGGCTTGAACACCAAGGTCGCCCTGGAGACAGCCGACCGGACCGACAGTGCCAGCGGGGCGGCAGGCTGTCTTGCCGGTGAATTGCCGGGGCGCGGGGAGTGGATGATGCCGCCCCGCAACGTCAGCAGCCAGTCGATCGGGATCGTCGTTGAGGACACCAAGGGGCGGCGGCGGATCTTGCCGATCATCCCTCGCGGAACGCTGCTGCCAGCCCGTACCAACCGCCGGCTGAGGATCGGTCCCGACCGCCCGGCGATGACCTTATCCCTGGTCGAATCATCGGGACTGGAGGGGGACGAATGGCACACCCTGGGCCGCCACGAGTTCGCCTTCGACAACGACGCCCCTGCCCACCCGCCACGGTCCCGGAACATCGGCTTCGAGCTCGACATCAATGGGCTGCTGGTGGTTCGCTCGCAAACACCGGGAATGCCCGGCAGCAGCAAACTCAAGGCCCTGCCAGAGCCATCGCTTTCGGACGAGGAGGTGGCGTCCTGGGTCCGCTGGTTGGAGGAAGTCTCCCGCTCGTGACTCGTTCGTTTTAGGCGCTGGCTGAATACCCCCAACCGACGGCGGTAACCCGATTGCCCTGGCAACGGAACCGCGGGATCTGCTATGGATCGAAATCGGGGTCAGCACCCGTTTGGGAACGAGGCGCGATCCAGGGATTCATCGATCCGCACGGTTCGGCCAGGGAGGACTGTCGTGCAAACAATCAAAACCGCAGCGATCGTCGTGTTACTCATGACGGTGATGTACGGGGCCTATGTGTCGCTGACCACGCCGCCGGAGCCGCTGCCCAACGAGGTCCATCAGATGCTGGTGGAGTCAGACGAGTTCGACATCGACGCCGGCTTCCCCGAGTCGCTCGATTCCCTCGGTTCGCCCATGGATGCCGGAGACGACGCCGTCGCTGATGCCGGCGCCAGCGAGAAGGACGCGGCGGCGGGTGCCGCTGACGATCCCGCCGTTGCCGGAGAGGCGACCCGCCAATCGCTCTCCGGCGTCACCGGGAGCCTCTCCGACCAAGACAACCTGAGCTCCGACGACGAAGCGACCGCGCTTCCTGCCCCTCCCACCGACCAGGCTG
>CAYWXT010000072.1:0-22625 GCA_964462125.1 uncultured Pirellulaceae bacterium
GAGGTGATTGCCAAGGTGACCAGCCAGCGGGGCCGCTTGGGGGCGTTCCAGGCGACCACCCTCGACAGCAACTTGGTCTCGCTGAACGAATCGGTGGCCAATCTGCAGGATGCAGAAAGCTCGATCCGGGATGCCGACTTTGCCCAGGAATCGGCCAACCTGACGCGGGCCCAAATTCTGGTGCAGTCCGGTACCAACGTGCTCTCCCTGGCCAACCAAAATCCGCAAAACGTCCTGGCGCTGCTCGGGTAGCCTCCGCGACCCTTGCGGCCGACGTGAAACTCGACGCACTGCCAACGCCGGCATGTGGGAGCACCCCTCCCGTGTGCCGGCGTTCTTTCATTGGCGTTCTGCCGGGGTAATCGTCGCGGCCTTGCGGATCTTTCTGGCCAGGGCCCCGAAACAGGTCGGAATGTATCGGTCTTGCGGGTTGTCTCCTCCAGCGTGAGTCAAACTGAGCAATTTTTTCGCGGCCCCTGCATCGATCAAACAATGCCGATCCGATGTCAGACGCAGCGAACTTGTCTCCGTTTGCCTCGCGGTCGACGGTCGATCGCATGTTCTCGGGGGCAGCCCCCGGTGGCGGCGGGAAATGATGCCCTCCGCTTGCGATCTCACTGCACGAAGGGATCTTCAACGCCATGACACGTATCAACACGAATGTCCCATCGCTGGTTGCCCAGAATCGATTACAGAGGAGCAATGGCGATTTGCAGACGGCGCTGACCCGGCTGAGCACCGGGTTGAGGATCAATAGCGGCTCCGACGACCCCGCCGGTTTGATCGCCAGCGAGGCTCTACGCAGCGAGATCACCAGCTTGGGAAAAGCGGTTAGCAATACCCGGCGGGCAAGCCAGATCATCAGTACCGCCGACAGCGCCTTGGGTCAGGTCAGCAACTTGCTCAACGACGTCCGCGGCCTGGTGGTGGAAGCGGCCAACTCGGGGGCACTCAGTGACGAGGAAATCGCCGCGAACCAATTGCAGATTGACAGTTCCTTGGAGGCGATCAACCGAATCGCCCAGACGACGACGTTCCAGGGCCGAAAATTGCTCGATGGCTCGCTCGATTTCGTCAATACAGCGGGCGCCGTCCCGACGGTGCGCGATGCCAATATCCATCAAGCCAACCTGGGACCCACCGATGAAGTCGATGTCGAAGTGGTGATCGAATCCGCCGCGACCCAAGCCGAAGTGACCGGAGGTGGATTCTCCGCCGCCGCGGCCGCCTCGGCCAGCGGCCCCAGTGTCCGTCTCGGGACAGCGGAGATCGGCGGCGAAACGATCAACATCACCGGCGGCGAAGACTTCGCCAACGTGGTCCTGGTCGATGAAGAAACGGCCGGCGCCGGCGAGGTCAGTTACGATGCGAATACGGGCGACCTGACCATTACCGCCGATTTTACTAACACCAATTCGGACGCGTTGGTGATCCAAAGTGCAATCGATGACCTGAGTGGTTTTGTCGCCGAGGGGGCGACCGCGACCGGGGACGGGACCGGAACAGCGGGATCAGCAGCGACCTCGGCAGCGGCCGATGCCTTAACCATCACGGCCAACGCCGAGGGTGCGGAGTACAACAACGTCACCGTCGAATTTGTCTCCGGTTCGGCCAATTCCGCGGACTTCGACAGCGAGCAAAAGGTGCTCACCGTCACCGTCGACTCCTCCGCGCCGCAATCCGCAGAAGACATTGCCACTGCGATTGAGAGCGCGACCGTCGATGGGGATGCCCCCTCCAGCGCCGTGTTTAGCGCCACCGGTTTGGCGGATGCCTCGCTTGACATCAATGACGGAATCGACGATCTGAGTACCGGCACCAGCGGCGGCGAAGTTCTACTCGACTCGCTGGTCTTCCAGCTCAACGGTTCGACCGGGGCGGAGACGTTCAACTTCGGAGCCGGCACCTCGATCGACCAGGTCGCTGCGGCCGTGAATCTGGTCTCGGACTCGACCGGCGTCAGCGCTGAAAACGACAGCAACCAACTCCTCTTTACCTCCAACGGGTACGGCGCCAAGGCGCTTGTCAATCTCGACGTGATTTCCGAAGGGGACGCCGGGACATTCAAGTCGTCACTTTCGGCTTTTCGCGATACGGGGGATGACATTGTTGCGACCGTGAACGGAATCGAAGCCACCGGCGACGCGAATACCCTGTCGATCAATACCAGTTCGCTCAATCTCGGTCTGACAGTCGACGATGGCAGCGACGTGAACTTCTCGTTCAACGTCAACGGCGGGGGAGCCCTGTTCCAAATGGGCCCCAACGTGACGAGCAACCAGCAAGCCCGGATGGGGATCGGGTCAGTCAGTACCGGGAAACTCGGCGGGGCCAATGGCCGACTGTATGAGCTCGGCAGCGGCCAGGACAAAAGCTTGATCAACGATGTCACGGGGGCTTCAACCGTGATCGACGAGGTGATCGATAAAGTGACCAGCCTCCGCGGGCGGCTCGGTGCGTTCCAGGCCACCACGCTCGACAGCAATCTGGTCAGCCTGAACGACACGTCTGCGAATCTACAGGAAGCCGAGAGCTCGATTCGGGACGCCGACTTCGCGAAAGAATCGGCCCGACTCACGCGGTCCCAGATCCTGGTTCAATCCGGAACCAACGTTCTCGCTCTGGCGAATCAGAACCCGCAGAACATTTTGTCGCTGCTCCAGTAAACGCCGCTCCATCGCCCAGCCCGTTTTGGGACGTAGATTCTGTCAACTAGGACGACCGAAATCCTCATTCGCCCCGGCTCGATCATCCGATCTGATCAGGAAGGGCGGGGCGGTCGTATCGATTCCTTGACAACCCAGATGGCCACGTGATGGGGAGAATCCAGAGCTCAATCGGACTGATCACCGGCACCGATATCGCCGGAACGGTGGACCAGTTGGTGGAACACAGTGCCCGCCCCCGCGATCGGCTGGTCCGTCGCACCGAAACGCTGCAGGAGGAGCAGGAAGCGATCAGCGAGTTGACCGCGAGCGTGATCGGCACGCAACTCGCCGGCAAGTCGCTCTCCGAACCTGCTCTGTTCCGCTCGAGCGAGGCCAGTAGCAGCAACGCAGATGCACTCTCAGTTTCCGGCGGTTCCCAATCCAAGCCGGGGACGCACACCGTCCGCACCCTGCAGACCGCGGGCACCCACGCCGTCCAGTCGCTAAGTCGCTACACCGCCGCCGATGACCCTCTCGGGCTCAGTGGAACCATCTCCATTCAGGGGGATGACGGATTCCTCGACCAGTCTCTGCAGCTCACGGACTTGAACGGGGGACGCGGGGTGGAGCCGGGATCGATTCGAATCAGCGACCGCTCGGGACGCTCGGCCGAAATCGACCTCCGCAGCGCCCGGACTGTCGACGATGTGCTCACCGCCATCAACGATGCCGACATCGGCGTCGCCGCAACGACGGTAGGAGGCGCGTTTCGACTGAACGATACGACCGGCAGCACCGACGCGAACTTGCGGGTCGAGCAGCTCGGCTCGGCCGGGACCACCGCCGATCTCGGCCTGTGGGGGATCGACGTCGCCGCTGACACCGCTACTGGGTTCGAACTCGAAATGCCCGACGATGTTACCGCCCTGCGGGGCGTGCCGCTCGGGGAATTGAACGGAGGCGCCGGGATCGGACCGCTGAGCACCCTCGACATCACCCTCGCCGACGGCAGTGGGTCCAGCGTCGACCTCTCCTCAGCGGCCAGCACCAGTGAGATCATTGATGCGATCAACGCCTCCGGGGCGCCCCTCACCGCGCAACTGAATGACGCCCGAAACGGCATTCAAGTTCGTGACATGTCGGGAGGCGCCGGGACCTTCAGTATCTCCTCGGCCGATGAAACGGCGGCAGCACTTGGCCTCGAAAATTCGACCGATGGTGATTTCCTCATCGGCGAGAACCTGAATCGACAAACCGTTACCGCCGAAACGCTCCTCGCCGAGCTGAACCAGGGAGACGGGATCAACCAGGGCAGCTTCACCCTGACCGATAGCAATGGACAGATCGGGGCAGTCAACCTCGATGTCGACAACGTTCAGACCGTCGGCGAGCTGATCGATCGTATCAACTCACTGGGGCTCGGTGTCACCGCGTCACTCAACGACAGCGGTGACGCGATTGCCATCGTCGATACCGCTGGCGGCGGAGAAACGCTGACGATCGAAGACAGCGGCTCCGGTACCGCCGCCGCCGATCTCGGCATCGCCGGAACCGCCACAACCCAGGTCGTCGATGGAACGTCCGTCTCAGCGATCGTCGGTAGTCAGACCGATTCCATCGAAGTCGAAGCCAACGACACCCTCGCCGACATCGCCGCGAAAATCAACGACCAAAGCCGCTACGCCGACGCCGACCTGCAAATCAACAACGACGGCACCTACTCGCTACGCTTTCGCAGCCGCCGCGGCGGCCAGGCCGGGCAGTTTGGTGTCAATACGAACGGATTCGAACTCGACCTGCGGACCGCCTCGGTCGGTCAAGACGCCCAGATCGCGGTCTCCAGTGATGGGGGACCGGAACGGGTCCTCCACTCGACCGACGGTGTGTTTGAGATCACCGAAGGGGTCTCGCCCACCGCCAATATTTCGGCAATTACGCCGCTAAGTTCGCTGAATCAGGGCGCCGGCGTCACCGAAGGGAGCTTCACCATCACCGACCGCAGCGGCGATGTCGCGGCGATCAATTTGAAAGCGGAGCAAATCACCACCGTCGGGGAGCTGATCGATGCAATCAACGCCCGCGACATCGGTGTCTCGGCGGCGCTCAATGATGATGGCACCGGGTTGGCAATCTCGGACACCTCCGGCGGAAGCGGACAGCTGACGATCGAAGACACCGGAAACGGGACCGCCGCCGCCGATCTTGGGATCGCTGGCACGGCGACAGAACAAACGGTCGGCGGCCAGTCCGTGCACGCGCTCGTCGGTCCCAAGGATGAGGGATCAACGCCAGAGAGCGCACTCTCGCTGACGCTGAAGCAGCTCTCCGAAGAACCGATCACGGTCACGATCGCTGAGAATCCCGAGGCCGTAATGAAGGCCGCGAAGACCTTCGTCAAACAGTACAACACCCTCGTCGAAAAACTCGATTCACTCACCTTCTTCGACCCGGAGTCGGACGAAGTCGGACTGCTGTTCGGGTCGAGCGAAGCACTGCGGATCGAATCCGGCTACAAACGGTTGCTTTCCGGAAACATCCGGGGCGCCGGTGGCTACCGCTCCATTGGACAGGTCGGTATGCGCTTCCAAGACAACGGCACGTTGGAATTCGACGAAGAAAAGCTGCAACAAGCCCTCGCCGAGGAGCCAGGAGCCGTCGAGTCGTTCTTCGCCACCGACGAAACCGGCCTCGCCCACCGGCTCGATCAACTTGCCGAACGGATCGCAGGCAGTTCCGGCGGCATGCTCCTGTCGAAAAACGAAACACTCGGAAACCAAATCGACCGCAACCGGTCAAGAGTCGAGTCGATGAACGAGCGGCTCGAAGCCGAACGCGAACGACTGCTCAAACAGTTCCACAACATGGAAGAAGCGATCGGCAAGCTGCAGTCGAATCAGGAGTTCTTGTCTGAGATCCAGCCCGTTCGAATGCCCACCCGAGCGCGTCAAGGATGACGCGGGAATCGGACTTCTCCACCCCAATCCACCCAGGATAATTCTTCCGCATGAGCAACCACGCATCGCCCCGATCCGGCGGCCACCGCGAACGCGGCAACCGCTACCTGGAAACGGCGGTTAGCACCGCTTCCCCCGCCAAACTGCGACTGATGCTGATCGAGAGGGCCGCCGAGGTCGCCGGAGGGTTGGCCGCGTCCTGGCGCCAGGGTAAAGGAGCGGAGAGTACCCAGGCCGCCTCGCTGAAACTGCTGGAACTGCTCAACGAATTGCTCGGCGGCGTGACCAGCTCGGGCGATCCCGAGCTCAGCCACCGCGTTGCCGACCTGTACGTTTTCCTGATCCAACATCTGCTCGCGGCCGAAGAATCAAACGACTCGAAGGCGGCCGACGAAATCGCGACCGTCCTGCAAATCGAAGCGGAGACCTGGCGGGCGGTTTGTGCCCGGGAATCAGCGGCCCGTCCCGGCCAAGCCGTTGCCGGACAGGCCAGCGACGATCGCCCACACGCCTCCTCAGGTCTGAATCTGCACGCGTAAGTTGCCGATTCCGACCTTTGGCGCTATCCTGCGGGGAAGCGATCACGTTTTCGATTCCCCCATTCGGGTCCATCACCGATCAAGGTTTCCACCATGCGCTGGTTCATCCTGCTGCTCGCATTCCTCGCTACCCTCGTCTGCTCGGTCCGCGGTGTGGCCCAGTCCGCCGCCCCGCGCGGGGCAACGGACAACACGTCACAGGCCTCCGACGCCGAAGCCGAAACGGCACGCTATGTGAGGATCCAAAATGGCGAGTCGAACCGGCCCGAGTCGATGCAAACCGCGATCGTGCGGTACGTGGGGAAAGAGGGAACCCCCTACGCCGGCCGGGTCGTTGATTTGGTGGGCGTCGTCCACATCGGCCAGCGTGAATACTACACCGACCTCGATCGCAGACTCGCCAACTACGACCGGGTCCTGTATGAGCTGGTCGCCCCCGACGGAACTCGCTTTACCCCCGAGGAATTGCAGGAGCGCACCTCGCTGCTTGGATCAGTGCAATCGGGCATGAAGGACATGCTGAACCTGGAGTACCAACTGGAACGGATCGATTACATGGCAAAGAATTTCCGGCACGCCGATATGAACCCGGACGAGTTCAGCGAGGACTTCAAGCGGCGCGGCGACAGCGTTTGGAAGATGTTCGCTCGCATGATGGGGGCCGGGTTGGCGACCCAGGCTAAAACAGGAGGTGACGCCGGCTTGCTGCTGGCGATGTTCAGCAACGACCGACCCATGCGAATGAAGCAGGTCATGGCACGGCAGCTGGTCGACCTGGAGACCGTGACCGCAGGCATCGACGACGCCAGCGGCGACAACACCCTGATCAAGGGACGCAACGCCAAAGCCTTCCGAATCCTGAAAGAGGAGCTCGACGCAGGCCAGCAAAAACTCGCAGTCTTCTACGGCGCCGGACACCTCCCCGATATGGCCCAGCGGCTGGAGAGCGAATTCGATATGGAAGAAGACAAGACAACCTGGCTTAATGCCTGGGATTTAACCCGCAACTGATAAGACGGGCAAGCACGGCAAAGTGATCCGCCATGCCTGAGCTTCCCGATGTCCAGGTTTTTAAAGAATACCTGGATGCGACGTCGCTTCATCAGCCCATCGTCGAGGTCAGCGTCACCCGAGAGGAGATCCTGGGCGAGGTGTCGTTGTCGACCCTTCGCCGCCGCCTGCTCGAATCAACCTTGCAGTCGACCCAGCGGCACGGGAAATACCTGTTCGCTCAAGCCAGCCGGGGTGGTTGGCTCGTGCTCCATTTCGGCATGACAGGCTACCTGGACTACGCTCAGTCCAAAGAAACACCCAAGCATACCCGCTTGCTGTTGCGATTCGATTCCGGCGCGCGGCTTGCGTATATCTGCATGCGAATGCTGGGCACCGTCGATTGGACCGAAGATGTCCAGCAGTTCGTCCTTAACCGAGAACTGGGGATCGACGGCTTGAGCGGCTCGCTTGATGCCGAGCGTTTTTGCAAGCTGATGGATTCCAAACGTGGCAGCATCAAGTCGGCGCTGATGGATCAGGAAACCATCGCGGGGGTGGGAAACGTGTACAGTGACGAAATTCTCTTTCAAGCCCACGTGCACCCGCGGACGCCCGTCCCCGAGCTGGACCGGCAATCGCTGGAGGAGATCTACGATCAACTGCGACGCATCCTGAAATCAGCGATCGCGGCCCGGGTGGACCCGGATCAAATGCCATTCTCCTTCCTGTTGCCACAACGGGGGCAGAAGCAACCGGTTTGCCCACGATGCAACGGGGCGATCGAAACGGTTAAGATTTCAGGCCGCACGGCGTACTTCTGCCCGCGTTGCCAACCGGTCTGACCATGTTGCCACTCAGCGTACCGTTGATACGAATCATTCAACGGGGCATTCTCTGCCTGCTTTTGCTGGTTTCTTTCTCCGGATTCCTCGAGGCCCATGGCGAGGAGACGGAGCACGGCCTGGGGTGGTCTCAGACACAAATCGAGCCGGAAGGAGGTGTGGCGGCACCGGCAATCATCTGGACCCCTGTGGTGGATCGCGTGGACGAACTCTGGAATCAGAGTTTGTATGCAATCGACGGTGAGTTCGTTCGTGTGGGACAACTCCTCCTGGTCCTGATCGTGTTCCTGACGCTGCTGGTCGTGGCGTGGATTGTTCGTTCGCTAGTCCGCCGCATTCTGCGCCGCAAGAGCGACGATCTCGAGGTAACCTCTGAGTCCACCTTGAAACGGTCGGTGCTGACGGTGATTCGGCGGACTCAGAAACTGTTCGTGGTCCTCCTCGCGGCCTACCTCGCCCTGCTCGTCCTGCCGCTGTCACCCACCCTCGGCAACCTGCTCCATGCGCTAGCGATCATCGTCGTGACGACTCAGGTCGCGATTTGGGCAAGCGCCGTGGTTCATGACCTCATTGAACGGACGATGCAGCGCCGCGCCGCAACCGACCCGTCGGCAGCATCCGCGCTCGGGTTGATGGGGTTCTTTTCGCGGGTGGCGATTTGGTCCATTGCCCTGTTGTTGGTCCTCACCAACCTCGATTACGAGATCGGCCCCCTGCTGGCCGGCCTTGGCGTGGGCGGCATTGCCGTCGCAATCGCTCTGCAAAGCATCCTGGATGATCTTTTCTGCTCGGTCGCAATCGTGCTCGACAAACCGTTCGTGCTCGGTGACTTCATCATCGTCGGCGACATGCTCGGTACCGTCGAACATATCGGCATCAAAACCACTCGCGTACGCAGTTTGGCCGGCGAACAGATCATCTTTTCCAATGCGGATCTGCTGGGAAGTCGCATTCGCAACTACAAACGGATGACCCAACGCCGCGTTGTATTCAGCTTCGGCGTGCTCTACGAGACCCCACTCGACACACTCGCGGAAATCCCAAACACGGTTCGCCGGATCATCGAAGGGATCGATCAGACGCAGTTCGACCGCGCCCACTTTCATGAGTTCGGTGATTTTTCTTTGAACTTCGAGGTCGTCTATTATGTGCGGGTCGCTGACTACAACATCTACATGGACATTCAACAGCAGATCAATCTGGAACTGTTCCAGGCATTCCAGCAGGCCGGCATCTCCTTCGCCTATCCGACCCGTGAACTGATCATCCGCCCCACTGCCCAGGAGAACGCGGCGGCCGCGCCGCTCCCGACGCCGACCCCCGCGTCAAGCGGGGACTGAGAGACTCTGAGCATGGCCACGCAGAGCAAGGGGGGCGAAACAGCCAACGGCAGGGCGGATCCGAATCGGTACCTCGGGTTGGAACTACGACCACTGGAAAAAAATCTTCTATCCCGAGTCGCTTTCGCTCCAAGAATGGTTTCGCTTTTACGCCGAGCGGTTCGAGACGTTGCTCGCGTAATGGCAACACGGCGATTGACTAAAGCTTTGTCCCAAATCATGGATGAAGCCGCGTGGCCTGAGACGTAGGCGATCGGCTCTGTACGGGGTAGCCAACCGGGCGCCTGGCACGCGGCTAGTGCCGGCTCAGGGGTTTGACACAAAGCCAGGACGTCGCACAGTGGCTCTTATCGCTGCAGCCGCGATTCCAGCGTCTTGATCGCTCCCTGCAATATCCCCTGGATGGACGCCACTTGCTCGGAAGCTTCAGCAAACTTGGTCAGTGCGTCGTGCAGCTGACGGAAGACTGAGATGCCCAATTCAGGCTTCGTGCACGATTGCCCGACCAACTTGAATCCCAGCGCGAGCAACGGCTCGTTGTACGACAACATGGCATCGGTGTGACTGTCCATGCCTCCACCCGACCCATGAGCGAAGCTGCTCGGCATTCTTCCAAAGTTTCCCCCTCCGCCTGCCCGAATGCCTAGGATCTGCGCCCCGTGGTGGCTCAGCGTCGCCAGGACCGCATCGGCGGCTACTTCCGGAGCTTCCTCGTCGAACTGGCGGAGCAAGTCGAGGCGGTTGGGCTCGTCACCGTGATATCGGACGAACAGAGACGGAACCACAGCCCAGCTAGCCGTTTCAAGGTCCAACTCTCGAGCTGCAGCTCGGACCTCCCCGTCCGATAAGAACTGTAACTCACCCGAACGAATTTCCAGGTCGGGCAATTCTTTTTGCGCCAGCTCTAGCCATGAACGAGTCTGGTTTGCCGCATCTTTCACGGCCTCTTTCAGTCGCATGCCGATCAAGGAATCGTCGATTGCTCGAACCTCACGGATTTCATTCAGGCGCAGTCTCGTTTCGTACGCCATCGTGATTGCGTGGGCTGTAGTGCGGTCGAGTGTCCTGACAGGTCTTGGTTGAGGTGGCTGTTCCAACTCAGAGCGCGCTGGCGTTTGATAGCCGCCAAGTTGCTCGACGGCATGGTCAAGATGGGCGGACAATTCTCGCAGCTTGACACGACCGCTTTCGGTCTCATTCCATCGTTCCAGCTCTTGCTGTACGGGCTTGTAAAGCTCGTCGTGATGAATTCCCTTCGCGTAGTTGTAGAGCAGCCAGATCGCCGCCATGCTGCTCTTGGACGTGCCCGCGGCCAACTCGTTTGAAATCGCATCCAACCCGGGATTCGGAAGGAACGCCGGGAAGAAGGCGAGTAAGTGACCCATGAATCGCTGTTGCGACGACTGGATTCCGCCACCTACGTTCGCGCCCACGTTTGAAGCTGTCGTTCCGCCCCATCGGCGAGCGGCCTTCAGCATCGACGCAGCGGCAAGAACGCGTTGATCCGAAGCCGTGTTTGTGTCCTCTTCCTCGGCGAGGGCACCTTGGCTTAACTCCACCACCGCCCTCATCGCGTCGTTGACCGTTTCAACGTCCCGCTCCGTTTCCAATACTGACAGCCAATGATCGAGCGTTTTCCCTTGGTAACGCGGGCCTGTTTGATCGTTCCTCGCGATCGCCGTTGCCGCTCCCTCCGCGACACGCCGCACGCTCAGAACCGTCTCACCGCCACGGGTGACCGTCGCCCTTTGGTCGTCCAGTTGTAGCCCATCGGCCATCGCGTCCATCTGGACCGTGTACGTTCCGCTGCGGAGGGTCACGCGGTTGTCTCCAGTCTCCAACTGCAACGATTCGACGACCTCGTCACCTCGCTCGATCGAGACGCTCACCCCCGCCTGTTCGCTTTCAATCACCAATTCGCCGCGATCGGTCATGATCACCAGCATGATTCCTGCCAACAGTAGCAGGGGCAATCCGGCGGCCGCGGCCAGGAATCGTTTCCATCGACGGCGGGGCGGGTCAGCCGAACTTTGAGACGCGCCGATCACCTGCAGCGGTGTCGGTTGCGTGGCCGCCGATTCATCGGCGCTTGCTGGTTTCCGCAGCGCCTCGTCGATCAGACGCTTGGGGTCCGCACCGGGCGTGTGATCTTGTAAGGTCTCTGCAACCTCGCCGGCTGAATCGGGGCGGCAGTCCACATCGCGATCGAGGAGACGGCGAACGAGTGCGACAAGGGGCGCGGGTAACCCTTCGCGATACCGCGCGACATCCGGAGTCTCCCCTCCCGTTTTTGCAACCACCAACGGGGCAATCCCCCGAGCCGACCCGTGCGGCGGCTTCCCGGTGAGCAGCCGAAACAACGTCGCGCCCAACGCGTAGAGATCGGCCCGGTGGTCGACCGTCGTGCTGTCCATCAGCTGTTCTGGAGCCATATACGCCAGTGTCCCCATCAACTGGCCCACCGTGGTCAATCGGTCGTCGGCCGGCAGAGGATCACTTCCCGACAAAACCAAGCCCAGGTCCAAAATCTTCACCACTCCGTCGCGGGTCAGCATCAGGTTGGACGGCTTGATGTCGCGATGAACAAGTCCTGCAGCATGAATGTGCGCCAGCCCCACCGCCGCTTGACGGGCCAGTTCGCACGCATCGGCGACCTCCAGCGGTCCAACCCTCGATCCCAACCGGCTGAGATCGAGGCCGTCCAAATACTCCATCACCAGAAAGTGCCAGCCCTCCGCCTCGCCAGCATCACTGGCGGCAACAACATGGGGATGATCCAGGTTGGCCACCGCCGCCATCTCTCGATCGAACCGGTCACGCCAACTGGCATCGAACGCGCGGTCACGAGGGAGCAGCTTGATCGCACACTGGCGGCGCAAACGGGTGTGCCGGGCCAAAAAGACCGCTCCCATCCCACCGCTGCCCAAAGTCCGAATCAAACGGTACGGACCGAGTTGTTCCACCGGCGGTGTCAAACGGGACGCCAGGTGCTTCGGTTGACCACACGCATGTAGCAGAGCCATGCAATCAGGCTCGGCCGCATGCGGGTCCGACACCGGAGGTGTTGCCAATGCGGCTACGAGCGAGTCCTCACCGGTCTCGATCGATTGAGCACGCTCTTGACACTCCGGGCACGCATCCAGGTGTTCCAGTAACCGGGCAAAGCGGTCACCCGGAAGCCGCCCCGCGGTAAGGTCACAAAGTTGCTCGTGGGTCAAACAGGGGGAGTCGGTGGCGATCATCGCGGCGGCCTTGGGGGAAATGGAGGAAATCAGGCGTCCACTCAGTACATCGCGGGACATTGGACAGAAGAACTCCCACGCGTCTCCGGTCGCCCCTTAGCGACTCGTTGTGAGTTCCTCGCGGTCAGAAGTCTCTGCGGCCTCGGCAACGACAGATGGCGCTTGGATCGCATCGCCTCGATCCGACTCGGCGTTAACACAATCCATCCAATTCTTCCCGCAGGCGTTGCAGTACCCGAGCCCGCGCTTTGTAGACCGTCCAGCGGCTGACGCCCAGCGACTCCGCCACCTCGGCTGGTTCGCGTCCCTCGGCAACGGTGGCCCAAAAGGCTCGCCAGGTTGATTCTTCGAACCGATCGCGGAGCATCGCCACGGCGCGGCCCAGCACCGCAGCACGATCACTCGCGGCGTCCGTCGGCGGCTCGACAGCATCCACGGCGGCAACGTCCGCCAGCGAGCCATCGGCATGCTCTGGATGACGGGCGTGTCGTCGAGCCTGATCCGCCAACCGGCGACGCGTGATCGTCCACAGCCAGCCGCGAAACGTGGCTCCCGGCACACCAGGGTTAAACCGATCGAGATCCCGCGAAACTGACAACAAGACATCCTGAGTCACGTCGGCAGCATCCGCCGGTTGTCGCCCAACCCGTCGGCACCAGCCGTAAATCAGGGGGCCGTACAGGTGAACCATTTGCTGCCAGGCATCGGAGTCGCCGTCACGAGCGGCATCCAACAGCGATGGGGCGGTGGTCGATGGCATGCCGCTCACGAAGGAGGATAAAAGAGAGAGGAAAAAAGAGACCCTGCATCGATGTCGAGATGCAGGGCAAAATACCATTGTAGGACGACTGGCGATTCAGCGATGGATCGCCGGCGAGGGTATTTATCGGCTGGGTACCGCGTTGATCGTCCAGTAAATCTCCTCTTGGAATGTCTCTCCGTCGGCCGGATTCACCCGCACTGCGTCGCAACGCCTCGTCGTCGGATGCCGGTCGACGACGACGTTGATCTGGTCCCGCGGAAGATCGGATTGGAGTTGGTCCCCGGGCCCCTGCAGATGCGATGGGACCGCAGGCGTTGCGAATGAACCTCAACACGCTGTTGCGTCACGACGCCGCCAACATTTTTTGATGGTACCCGGCGACGGGGTCCGCTATGTTGAAATCGCCACCCGACTTGTCGTTCAATGGCAGGGCAATCAAAATCGATGACGAGTTTTTTGTCAGCGCGTGCGTGAGCTTGACGTCCCGTGCGAGCATAGATTGCGTGTGCATAGGCCAACAGGAGCACAAAGGCGCCATCGGCGGCGGCTTACAGCCCTGGCATATCTGCTTCAAAGTCACGGCGTCGACATCAGCGTGGCCGTACTTCCATCACAAGAACCGCCAGGTCGCTTCGCATGAAGGTGTTTGTTAGCGCGACATCGAAGGATTTACGAGCCTGCCGGGTTGTGGTCAACAACGGTCTGCAGATGGGCGACATCCATCCGGTGGACCAGGAACATTTTCCGCCGGATCATCGGCCGCTGGACGACTACCTCGAAGCAACGGTCGGCGCCTGCGATGCGGTGGTCTGCCTGGTGGGGCACATGTTCGGTGAGGCTCCGCCCGACGCGCCGAATCCGCCCCGATCCTACACACAGCTTGAATACGATTACGCACGGAGTCGCGAGAAGCCGGTTTTTGTGTTCATCGCGTCTGACCGCTTGCGGTCGGGCGATCACACCGAACCGCCGGAGTTACAGCAGTTGCAGGAAGCACACCGCCTCAGACTGCAGGACACGCACAAGTGGACGCCTTTCAATACGGCCACCGAACTGGAATTACAACTGGCCCGCGCTGTGCCGAGAATCCGGGCCGCTTGCGGCCGGGCGCCCATGTATTATCGGCATCTGCCCAAGCCCCCTGCCTGGTTCAAAGGACGTGTCGAGGAATGCGCACAGTTGAGAAAGGCCCTGGCCGGGGCTAGCCGGTCGGCGCCAGCCAGGGGAATGGTCGTCGTCTTCGGGATCGGTGGCCAGGGGAAATCGACGCTCGTCCATCAGGTGCTTCGGGAAAAGCTTGATGTCTCGATGGATTCGGGATTCTGGGCGACCGCACATCGCACCGGCTATACGTTCGACAACTTTCTCGATGACGCTCTGGAGCATCTGACGAACGGGCAGTTCAACAAGCAGGAGAGACCAGAGGCCGATGCGCGCGTCACCGAACTGCTGCGGGTGATGCAGCAGAATCGCACGCTGGTGGTCCTCGACGGTTTGGAGGCTTGGCTCCGCGACGGAGGCGCTGAAGCCGACCGCGTATCGCTGCGACTGGCGCGGCAGGCGCGCATGCGCGAACTGGACAACCTGCTGGAACAGGCATGCGGGCTGAGCAATGGCAGCCACCTCATTGTCACCTCGCGGGTATGGCCTGCGGTCCTCGACCAGAGCGATGTCGCAACGGTTCCCGTGCACGATCAGCGGGAAAAACGTCTCGGCCTCGACGGCCTGGATCCGGATGCCGCAGTGCAGTTAATGCGCTCCCTCGGTGTGGAGGGAGACGAGGGGGAACTGGCAAACATGGCCCGCAGGTTCGACTGCCATCCACTGGCGCTCCAGGTAGCTTCCGGGTACACCGTGGAAGAGTATGGAGGCCTGCTGTCGGAGGTGCCGGCTCCCGCCAACGTCAACCCGGACGACGCACTGCAATGGCTGTTCGGCGAAGTGGAGTCGCGCCTACCGGCCACTGATAAATCGCGACGCCTGCTGCAAGTGATCTCGCTCAGTCAGGAAGAGCCTTCCATGCCGCTGGCCGCGATCGAGCACCTGTTGTCCACACTGAACGGCGATGACGCCGACGCGGACAACGTGCGTCCTCTGGTATCGGCGCTGGTTCGGTACCAACTCGTCTCGTACGACGGACGCCGGGTCGCGACGCACCCGCTTGTCAAGCAGTATTTCGGGGCCGGTGTGGATGTGGACGACGCCAGGCGGATTCACGAGATCTATTACGAATACTATCGACGACAACCGGTCGTGGAGAATGCAACGACTCTCGACGACGTGCGTCCCTGGCTGCTGGCGATCGAGCACGGCCTGCTCGCCGGATCGGCCGATCTTTGCGCCGAGCTACTGCTTTCGTGGTTCGTGCCACAGTTTCCATATCCTTTCGGCGAATGGTTTGGGAATCACGGCCACTTTTCTGAGGGAGCCGACGTACTTCAGCGGGCGTCCGCACTGGATACGGGGGCTCGACGACATCGTTTTTTGATCCCTCGCTCGGCCCTTTGTCTTCCCGTCGGTCGTGTTGATGACGCAGTTTCCGATCTCAATGCGGCCGTTTACCTGCTGGCTGATGCGGACGCTGATCCGTTGAAGTGCCCCGAGCGCGCTGGAGAACTTGCTGCCGCGCTCTCCAACCGTGGGAATGCACATCTCAAGGTCGCCCGGTACGATGCTGCACAAGCCGACTTCAATCGGGCGGTCAGCCTGTTCGAGATACTCGCGGAGGTCAGCGAACGTCACTGGTTTCACGCTGCCGCAGTACGTTCCAACAGGGGGATGTTGTTACATGAACTGGGAAAGCTCCGAGACGCGATCCAGGATTATGGTGCGGCGGTGGACATCTATCGATCGCGGTTATCCCCGGAACTGAATCGCTTCAACAATGATCTCGCGGCGGCACTCTGTAACAGGGGAAACGTCTACGCCGACTTGCGACGGTATTCCGAGGCGCGAGAGGACTATACCGGGGCGCGTGACATCTACAAAGCATTGCTCAAACGCGGCCGAAGCGAGTGTCGAGCATCTGTCGCACGTGCCATCGTTCTGGTGGCAACGGTGCTTCAGAAGCAGAATCGGCATGCGGAAGCGCTGGCGATGTTCGACCAGTCGATCGCGACACTGAGCGATCTAGTCAATGGCGGTAAAACTCATTTTGAGCCATTGCTCACGTACGCTCGGATGTGTCGTGCTCTGTCTTCAACCGAGTTGGGGCAGCATGAGGAGGCCCTGCATGAGAGCGGGCATGCACGGAAAATGTATCAGCGACTTGTCGAAAGTGGACGTGCCGATTTGGAAGGCCAGTACATTCACGCTCTGCTCGTTCACTGGTACTGCCTGATCGGCGCCGGCCATTGGGAAGCAGCAACGCCCTGTTATTTGACAGCCACCTTCTCCGCGCAACGCCTCATTCAGCAGGGTGAAAACGATCTTCGGGTGATTTTCATTCGATACACATTGGATGCCGCAGAGAAAACGGTTGATCAAAAACGGGACACGGCTGTCGAGCTGTTTGAGAAAGGGCTGCGCATCGCAGAGCAGGCACTGAACGATTGGACTTTCGGAGCCGAGGCCGTCAAGGCGGAACTGGAAGGCTGGCTGGCGAAAGAATCCCTCATCAGTACAATCCGTGACGGCACGGAATTCGAACAGGATCTGGCGACACGATTCCAGCATCTTGCGTCATGATCGTCGACGCGGTACGCTAGATCTGCGTATGATTCAAATTTGTGCGGTCAAACTGGGCTTGAGGAGACGCGAAAATGGCTGAACTACGCTCGACGGGCGAAGACCGGACGCCGATTCACCTCCACTCGGCTGCCGGTGACCTTCGACAGTCACTCGACCCTGCTCAGCGAACTCCGCCACGAACAGCGCCACCGCCGGTGATCTCCGACGAGGATCTGCGGGCCGTGCAGGACGCCGTTGCCGAACTGAAATCGCTTGACGCCGACATGCGCGCACAAGTTCTCGACGCCCTGGACCCGGAGACACGCGCGCAGATCGATGCGCTGCTCGACCGCATCTGATGCCGTGAGCACGGATTCGACGCTCGAGCTGGCGGAATTACTGCTCGAATATTCCGTCCGTGTGCAGGCGGGCGATCTGGTTCTGATTAGCGGGCCACCATCGGCAAAACCGTTGCTGGAAGTCCTGTTCCGGTACGCGATGGACCGGGGAGCCCGGCCAGTGATCCGGATCAGCAGCCACCTGTCCGTCGATGCAGTGCTCAATTCCGCCGGCGACGACCCGCGGAGGTACGTCAATCCGCTTTCCATCCCCGATGGCGCCTCGATCGACTGTTCAATCGGCATCAGGGCGGACGAACCGCCCCGTGGCCGGGAACCGTCTGGAGCGGGTGCCGCTGACCCGATGCCCGCAGTACCGTCGGTCGACCGGCACTCCCGACAGCAGACCGATTTTCTCCGCCGCGCGGCCGACGGCCACGTGCGTTGGGCCGTCGCCTTCTATCCGACCGCCGACACAGCGTCCGACGCCGGCTGCACGCTGGCCGAGTTTCAGCAACTGGTTTACCGCGCCTGCATGCTGAAGGAGGACGAGCCCGCCCGGAGCTGGGAAAGGCTGCACCAACAACAACTGAGCATGTGCCGTCGACTCGAACAGGGCGCACGCCTGAAGATTACCGCTCCCAATGGGACCGACCTGACACTTGAGGTCTCCGGTCGCCACTGGATCAGTTGCAATGGTCGATTGAATCTTCCCGACGGCGAAGTCTTCACCGCACCCCACGAGAACTCGGCGAGTGGTGTCTTCGCAGCCAGTTTTCCGATTCGGCACGATGACCACGTGATTGCAGGCGCCCGTCTCGAATTTTCTCGGGGGCAGGTCGTCGCGGCGACGGCCGAATCCGGGCAGGAGTATCTGCTCGATCTCCTGAACCGTGACACCGGTGCGCGGCGACTGGGTGAAGTTGGCATTGGCACCAATCCCCACATGACACGCGGAACGGGTTTCAGTCTCCTCGATGAAAAGATCTTTGGAACGTGCCACGTCGGCATCGGGGCTTGCTATCCCGAGACCGGAGGAGCCAATGTTTCCTCGGTGCATCGCGATTTCATCGTCGACCTCCGCAACGGCGGAGAACTCCTCATCGACCAACAGCAGGTTGTCGGGAACTCAGGGGACGAGTGACGCGGCGGGGCAACAGCCCACTTGCGGCGGCAGGAAGGATCACCCGGTTCGACGGACGGTCTCGTAGGTGGCTTGAAACAGCCTCCGGTCGACGATCCAGACGTCGGCCGGATGGTCTACGTCGCGGTCTTCGTCGTTCTTCACCAGGTAGTCGCCCGGCTTTCCCTGCAGCGTGCCCCAGGACGTTTCCACCGAGAAGGGCCGGTCGATGCG
This sequence comes from uncultured Pirellulaceae bacterium, assembly GCA_964462125.1. Classification (GTDB taxonomy): domain Bacteria; phylum Planctomycetota; class Planctomycetia; order Pirellulales; family Pirellulaceae; genus JAWLFY01. The sequence continues at coordinate 18,686 of CAYWXT010000072.1, forward strand.
GGCGGCCAGCACGCCCTGGCTGTCGGCATGGGGGACGTACTTGCGCCAATCGTCGTCGACCTCATGGGTGGCCTCGTATTTCTCGTACAGCCGCTCAGCCGCCTGCGGCCAGACGTCGCCCGCTTCGCCGCGGCAGAGAAAGGCTCCGCGAGGGACGTCTTCGACGCCTTCCAGTGTCTCGATCTGCTGCGGCTGGATCACTTCCCGGGCCCAGATGGGCCGAGTCTTTCTCGCGTGGAACCAACCTCCCGAAGCATTCACTTCGTCCAGGAGCTCGGCGTTGGATGAGTTGTCGGAATCTGTCATGCGAGTCTCGTCAATAAGGATTCATCGTTCAGCCGCGGGGGAGCGTCGGCGGGCGCTGACGGTGCTGGACAACCCACTCGGAGTTTTCCGCCAGGGCCTCCTGGCCGACCTCGAACAGGATCGTGCGGGCCCGTTCGACGTCGGTAGGCGTGGGGCTGTCGGATTGGAAGATCGCATCCAGCCGCCCCCCTGCGGCACCGTACAAGTGAGCCATCCAGCCGTAGCGGCGCGACAGGATGGAGTAGGTTTGCAGGTCCGCGAACTCCTCGACGAACGCCGCGAGCAGCAGGCAGCCGAACGTCGCTAGCACCAGAGCATGGCTCATGTGGCCCGTCGCCAGGTGATACCACAGGTGATAGACGGCGACCAGCACCGCCCCCAGGAACGCCAGCCGGGTGACGGTCTCGAAGCTGATCTCCAGTTGTGTGTTGTCGGGGGCTTTCTTTTGAAAGAACTTGTGTTGGTCGTGGATCCAGTCCTGCTGCATCCCCTGCAGACGCTGAATTTCCTCGGACAGCGACTGCGGCGGGTCCGTCGAATGTCCCCCCGACATCAGGAACAGGGCACGGACGGCATGGCGGACCCAATCGAGATCGCCCTGGAAGTGCCGGAGGTAATAGTCCGCCACACAGTCGCTCAGCCCTCCGGCCCGCCAATAGATCTGGACGCGCAGCGCCTCGGCCAAAGCACGGTAGTCCAGCCACCGCCCCTGCTGCTCGGTCGAGCGCATCCAGCGGAAGAGCGACCAGCCGACTCCTAACAAAGCCAAATAGGCGGCCAATAGCGGCCACTCGTGCCAGAAGTGGGCATAGACTTCCAGACAGGCAACCGCCGAAAACGCGATGGCGAATAAGATCAGCGTCGTGGTTCGCGTATTGCCCTGGAAAGTTCCTGCGGCGACGTCCGCCAGCGCGTAATCGTCGCGCAGTTTCAAGACGCACTCGGGAGCGGAGTCGGCCGTCTGGGCGGACATCAAGTACATGCCGCTGGTCGACAGCCGGCCGGGAAATTGTTGAGGCATCTCGGTGGTATCCCGATTGAAGCGGTCGATCGCCCGCCAGCGGACCTTCAGTTCCCGTTCGCCCCGGCGCGACCGGTCGGAAAACCACCAGCGAACTTCCAACAAATGGTGGATCGGCAACAGTATTCCGCGGATCAGGCGGGCGACACGTTCACCGATGTTCCTCGGAGGACGCGGGGGCGGTGCCGTTCCCTCCTGTTCGGGAAAGATCCACCGGACCGGCACGGCCTCATCCCCGGCTGATGCCGCTCGCTGGTTGGCCGCTATTTTCACGCGGCGGACTTTCACATGGCAAATGGCCGTGGCATCGATCCGGTCGAGCTCTCCCACGCGCGCGAAGTACGGAGCCGGAGCGCCTTGCTGATGCCAGCCGATCACCATCGCGGTGCGGCTGCCGGGGCGGTCTTCGCCGTCCCACAAGGCGAGAAGAATCTGGCTGTGGCGGGCGATATAGCGTCCTGCTTCATCACGTTGCTGATCTCTGGCTTCGGAACCCGCTTTGAGATCGGCTTGCGTGATTCCCTCCCGCAGTGGCAGAGTGACAACCTGATCGGCACTGGAGAGCAATCCGTCGAACGTGTCGGTATCCCCATATCGTCCGTCGGGATCCAGACTCGATGCGCCGGGCCAGGGAAGGACAGCGACGAGCCGAAGATTGGCCCCCCGCTCGCGTTGGAGCTGCAACGCCACCTCCGCCACCAACTGATCCGCACCCGCCAAGAGCGGAGAGAGAATGGCCAGCGGGGTATGCGGATAATCTGCCTGGATGCCGAGCAACGTCCGGGCAATGACCTCTTTCACCGCCTCGACCTGCCGCGGATCGAGATCACGGTGGCCGGTGACACCGATCAGGATTGGAACGCCCGGCGACGAAGTGGGTCGCTCGCGGCTGGCAACGGAGGCGGCCTGCGGGGCAGGTTGCGTGCTCATGACTTCGAAAATTCACTGACAAAAAAGAGGCTCATCCCCGCCTCTTTCGCGAAATTCGGATAGTTCCGAACCTGGTTGCGGTCCTTGTTCTTGTTCTCGTCAGAGAGTTGCCGGTAGGGAATCAGCAACGGGTGCAATTTCTTCTCTGTGTCCTTTTTTGGGATCGGTGCATATCGCCAACCATTTTCCAAATGCCATTGCATCCATCCTTCATGTTCGGCGTCGGCCAACAGTTCCAGGTGAAATTCCAGATGTTGCCGAACCTGCCGGGGATCGCTTGTCTTCTTTCCGCTGGGATCAAGTCCGAGTCCCACCAGCGCCAAGACGTCAGCCATTCGTTCTGCCGCCGCGAAGTTCGACTCCTGCAGGAATTTATCCAGATCCTCGAACTCCGTCGATTTGGTCGCCCATCCCTCCTTGAGACCGAGGGCGTCGTAGGCTTTGTGGATCGCCCGCCCCATCGTATGGATCTGGTCCGGGGTTAGCGGCGGAGACTCGTCGTGCGTCGCCGAGGGTTCATGCGCGAGCTCCAGGAATTGCTCCGCCTCGGTCTGCATAGCCAGTTGCCCTTTCGGCGGCAGCAGGGAGCGGTGCAGCGGCCCCGGCAACGCCAGCTTGAGCGGCTGCAGGACCTTGTTGAGTGACCGCGAACCGTGCCGATAGGCATCGACGTTGAGAAGAGCATGGACGACGCCATCGTCCATTTCGAGCTTGGTCTCCGGCCGGCAGCGGAACTCGCCACGCATCATCAGCGCGCGGCGGATGGGGAAGTAGATGTCGCTCGGGTCTTCTCCGTAGCGGTGACCGGAAACGACCTGGATCTTCTTGGGCTGGCTATTCTTGGGCGGCGGAGACTGCTGCCGCCGGTTCGGGCCGATCACGTCGAGGAACCCGTCGAGCCGGCTCTGGAAATCGGGCCCCTTGAGCAAACGGAAATTCTGGTAGTCCTCGGACTCCTGGTTGTTTCCTTGCGGAGGAGGGGGACCAAAGGTCTCAAACGTCCAGCTCGTCGCCCCGGCGAAAATGAAAATGCACTTCCCCAGAGGATGCGTCAACTGCCCTTCCTGGAATCGGCCGTCCTGCATCGGCGCCAGCAGGTACTGCAGCCAGTGGTATTGCTGCGAATCGAACTCGTCGAAGAAGGCGACCGGCAGGATGTTCTGGAGCGCCCGGTCCCGAATCTGGTGGAACGCCCCGATCAGGTCGGCCGGCGTGTCGAACTGTGAGAGATTGAACTCCATCCAGCCCGATTCGCCGACCAGTTTCTTCGCCAGCTCCTTGACCGCAAACGACTTGCCGGCTCCGGGCGGGCCGAAAACGCCGATTGACAGCGGCTTCTTCCCCGGATCGTGGTGCTGATAGTGGCGAACCAATTGCGCGAGCGTCCGCAACGACTCGATCTCGCTTCGATCGACGGCCATCAGGTTGCCGACGGCCAGATGCGGAAGATTCTCTAGGGCGATCCGGCCCCGCAGCACAACCAGCCGCGCCAGATCGGACGTCGATTGGCGGGACTTCTGAGATTCGGTCAGCAGGCTCCACTCGCGCGCTCCGGACGGGGCGGAGTCGGGGGCGGAATGGGGAAAGACGGCCCGCGAATACCGGTGCACCGGGCTCTTGATGACCCCGGCAAGACGCCCGGCGGGAAAACCGTGCGGCTCGTCGTCGACGATGCCGTGCCCC
>CAYWXT010000073.1:0-22343 GCA_964462125.1 uncultured Pirellulaceae bacterium
TTACGGCTCGGGTCAGCCGGGGGCAAATCCTTTTCACTCCGGGTCAGCCGTCCATAAACGGCACCCCCTAATGGGACCATTCCAGGCTTTCCGGGCGAGCACTGACTACCCCCTCGGTTGATAGGGGATGGAGGCTTACTTTGAACACATGTCCACTTCATGTTTCCACGCATGGGAGATTTTCCATGACGGTTGAACTCTTTCGCCAGCGTCTGACTCGGGCCCAGCTTCATCCGAATGGCCGGCAGTGGATGCCGACGTGGTTGGAGCAATACGCGATCCAGCAACCTCCGGGCATCGAGGCATTGGAGGTGACGGAGGAGACATACGTCAACTGGCTTCTGCGATTCATACGACCATCCAGTTGTGCTGAGCAAACGCGAAGTGGCTGAGTTGATGAGCTTCATGCGTGGAACGAAGGCGACGATGCTTCATTTGATGTACGGAAGCGGGCTACGGTATCGGGAATGTCGCTGTTTGCGGATCAAGGACGTTTGCTTCGACACGGGCCACATCGTTGTCCGCAATGGCAAAGGACAAGAGGATCGTGTGAGGGTACTTCCGGAATTCGTGGTGGAACTACTGCAACGCTGCATCGAGACAGCCAAGTCGATCCATCGAGATGATCTGCATCTGCTCGAGGACTGGGGTGGAACAGACTATCACAGCTCGTGCATCAAGATCGGCCAGAGCGGGTCGCAATCCGCATTTCAAGGGACAGTCGTCCGCGGAAATACGGTCTTACAACTGCCACGGCGGCGAAGCGATGAGCAGCCGCGACGGCAGCCACAACCTCTTCGATTCGCTGGTGGTATCGCAATAGTTCGCAATGATGTCGAGATCGTTTTTCTCCCACGGTCCTGCGGGGGACACTCGGTTGGAGTGTATGATAGAGATCGACGCAGGGGCGTGAGACCTAATCCTTGACGTTCTCCCCTGTCGGCCGACACGGGCCAGGGAACGAAATGATGAGCAACATCAGCCAACTTCTTGCGGCCGTCGATGGTGGTGATCAGGATGCCGCCGAGCAGTTGTTGCCCCTGGTCTACGATGAATTGCGGCGGCTGGCTTCCCAGAAGTTACGCCATGAGAGGGCTGGACATACACTGCAGCCGACGGCGCTGGTGCACGAGGCGTATCTGCGGCTGGTGACCGGCAATGCGGAACCGCGATTCAAGGGACGACGGTACTTCTTTGCGGCTGCGTCCCAGGCGATGCGACGAATTCTGGTGGAGAGCGCCCGCCGCAAACAGACTCAACGCGCCGGCGGCGATTTGAAACGGCAAGAACTCGTCGAGGATGCGGTCGCGTTTCCCCAGCCGAGCGTGGACCTGCTGGCATTGGACGAAGCGCTGCAACGATTGGCGACCGATGCACCGCGCAAGGCACAGCTCGTCGAACTCCGCTATTTTGCGGGACTCACCACTGCAGAGGCTGCGAAACTTTTGGATGTCTCTACGGCAACGGCCGAGCGGGATTGGACTTACGCCAGGGCATGGCTGCGGCGAGAGCTGGATGCTCATTCAAATTCCGACGATTCGTAAATTTTTCTCAGAGTGGATGAGGGAAATCGCAGGCTTACCTCGCATGTACTCCTATGACGCTACTCCCTCTTCTTCGCGAGTCTGAGCGAGTTACCTAATGGATGAGCAAACCATTTTCCACACGGCCTTGAGCAAGTCGTCACCCGCCGAGCGCGCCGCCTATCTCGATCAGGCCTGTGCCGACAACCGAGAACTTCGGGAGTCGGTCGAGCAATTGATTCGCGCCCATGAATGTGCCGGCAGTTTTCTCAACGTCCCCGCTCTGGGGCTTGGATCCGGGTCACTCGAGACGGCCAGTTTTGTCCGTGATGGATCGGAGCCATCGCTCGACTTCCTGAAACCGACCGACGACCCAGATTCGTTGGGAACGCTGGGCACCTACGTCGTCAGTGAGACAATTGGACGTGGAGGGATGGGGTTGGTGTTGAAGGGGCACGATCCCAAATTGAATCGGATCGTCGCGATCAAAGTGCTGGCACCCGAGTTGGCGTCGAATGTGACCGCTCGCAAGCGATTTCTTCGCGAAGCCCAGGCCGCGGCAGCCGTTAGCCACAACCATGTGGTCACCACCCACGCAATCGACGAGGTTGAGAACTTTCCTTATATCGTCATGGAATACATTGCCGGTCGGTCGCTGCAAGATCGAATCGATCAGGACGGACCGTTGGACACCAAGCGGACACTGAGAATCGCCCGGCAAACGGCATTGGGTCTCGCCGCCGCCCATGAGCAGGGCTTGATTCATCGGGATGTGAAGCCAGCCAATATCCTGCTTGAGAATGGGGTGGAGCGGGTCAAGTTGAGCGACTTTGGCGTCGCTCGCGCCATCGACGATGCCAGTACAACGCAGACCGGGATGGTCGCCGGCACGCCCCAGTACATGTCACCCGAACAGGCTCAGGGTCGACGAATCGACCACCGCAGCGACCTGTTCAGCTTGGGCTGCGTGATGTACGCGATGTGCACCGGCCGATCACCATTCCGGGCTGAAACGACGATGGCCGCGCTCCGTCGCGTTTGTGACGATGAGCCAAGACCGATCGAGCAGATCAATCCAGAGGTGCCCGACTGGTTGATCTCGATGATCAATCGGTTGTTGGCAAAGAATCCCGATGATCGGTTCCAATCGGCTGCGGAGGTTGCTGAGATCTTGGGGAACGGTCTGGCCCATCTCCAGCAGCCAAGCGAAGCCTTTCGCGCCAAATTGGTACAGCTGTCTTGCGAGGACGCAGTTGGGTCGCAGATCCACGATCTGGACGATTCCATGACGGGGGGCCTGGGCATCAGCAAGCCAACGAATCCGATTCCGAGACGAGCGGGGCCGCGGTTTTCGAACCGCCGCCCGCAAGTGGTGTTCGCCGCGACCATCATCGCCGCTCTATTCCTCGCGGTCGGTGTCAACGAAGCTGTTGGGGTTTCAGGCGTGCAGGAGTTCCTGGCGACCATCCTTCGTATCAACACCGTCCACGGCACGTTGATGGTTGAAGTGGACGATCCCGCCGTTCAGGTGACAATCGACGGCGAAGACGTGGTGATTACCGGCGCCGGTCCCCAAGAAGTCCGATTGAAACCGGGCGTGTACCAGCTCCGCGCCCAGAAAGAGGGAAAACTGGTCGCCCAGGAACTCGTCACGATCTCGCGCGACGGAAAGCAAGTCGTGAAAATTGGGTTCGAACCCGATTCAACGCCCAAGCCGGCCACTGAACTATCAGCGACTGACGATCCACGCCCCCTCAGCCAATTGGTTGAGCTTGGGAGTTTCAGCAGCGCAGACCCTCTTCCATACACGGCAAGTTTCTCCCCCGACGGTCGCTCGATCCTGATTTGGTCCGATGCCGAGCAGCATGCCCGAATCCTAGAGCTTGAAGATCGCCGGGTACGGCAACGTTTCCGTGGAAAATTTGGTGTCTGCGTGTTCACGCCCGACGGGAAACGGATCGTCACCGGATCTCATCACGATGGCGATCAGGCGAACCGACTTGTCGTCTGGGACGTGCAGTCAGGCGAACCGAGATGGGAGTCGCCGGAGGTGACGGGTACCTTCCAGTCGCTGGACGTGTCGTCCGACGGCGACATCGTTGTCAGTGCCCATGCTCAGTGGTGGGGCGACCAAATCGGGCGGGATCAGACTGTCCGCATTTGGGACATAGAAAATGAAGAGCTGCTGGGTGTGATCAAGGACCACGCCGATCAGGTATTGGCAGTGGCCATCGCTCCTGACGCAAGCACCCTCGTTTCCGCAAGCCGTGATCGGACGGTACGACGATGGGACGTGACAACCGGCGAAGAGCTTCGCCGCTTCGAAGGGATGGGCACCGAAGCTTTCGCTGTGGCTGTATCGCCAGATGGCAAGTATGTGCTGGCCGGTTATGCTCCCGACGAGGAAAGCGGGATTCAAGACCGAATCATCGACGATCCGGAACACTGCGTGGCCGTGATGTGGGAACTGGAGACGGGGAAAGAAATCCAGCGGTTCGAGGGACATCGCGGATGCATCAAATCGGTCGGGTTTTCACCGGATGGAAAATGGGTCGTTACCGCAAGCGGCGGAGCCCACGTCGGCAAACCTCTTTCCGATGGAAGCCAGAAGATCACACGCGACAACACGGTGCGAGTATGGGAGTCGTCCACGGGCCGCCCCTTGGTCATCCAGGAGCATCGAAGCTCGCTGCGATCTGCATCCTTCTCCTCCGACGGCGAACGACTGCTGACCGGAGGATGGCAACGCGTTCAGCTGTGGAAGCTTCCCGACAACCTCTCGCGTGATGTTGACACCGCGGATACAAATCCCTTGCCGCGACCGCTGTTGACTTCATCCAACCGTGGAGGCGACTTCGACGTCTATCGCGCTGACTGTTCCGGAACGGATTCCCAAGACTGGATCAACTTGACGAATCATCCGGCCGAAGACACCGGGCCGGCTTACTCGCCGGACGGAGAAAGGATCGCATTTTGCTCAACCCGAAGCGGGAACCTCGATATCTGGGTCATGAACGCCGATGGGAGCGAGGCGGTCCGGCTCACGGACTTTCCTGGAATCGATCGCACGCCCTGCTGGTCTCCCGATGGAGAGCAAATCGCCTTCGTCCGGCATCTGCCCCAGTCCAACTGGGACATTTTTGTGATGAACGCCGATGGTTCGAATCAGGTCAACCTCACGAACGATCCGGCGAAGGAAGCAGACCCTGCCTGGTCCCCCGACGGCCAATCGATTGCCTATAGCTTCGAAGCGGACGGGACGTATCTCTATCAGATGGCCGCGGACGGTTCCAATCCGCGGCTGATTTCCGGACGCAAAGGAGCGTTCACCTATCCAGCTTGGTCGCCCGATGGCTCGCAGATCATGTATACCGGTTGGACCGACGGTGCCGGGAGCGACCTCGAACTGTTTGTCATCAATGCCGATGGCACCCATGATCGACAGCTCACCCACCTGCGGGGACTCAACACGTTTGCTGCATGGTCGCCAGACGGTCACAAGGTTGCCTTTCAACACCGCCATCCAAACATTCCCGGTCGCAAGGCAACCGTCTACATCGTCGACGTGGATGGCTCCAATGCGACGCCAATCAGCGGGGCCGAAGCGCATATCGGCTATGGAGGCGGCCGCCCGGCATGGCAGCCCGCTTCGAGCGACTAACGGTGCAGGCACCGGGTCGAAATCGATGATCTTAAGCGAGTTTGCCACTCGCAACGTTACTGGAACGTGTTTTCGCCAGGCTCACCACCGCAGGACTCGGCATACTCGTCCAACCGCATCGCGATCGTGACCGGTTTCGGAGGGAACCGGGGACGAGCGGCCAACGGCTAGTTCAATCTGCTTACTTTTGTTGACGTACTTCGTGCTGGATATCGAGCCGCCGGCGCGATAGTCTCAGCGGTGTCGACATGCAAATGCGAACCCCCGCAACCAATCTAGCGAGAACGGGGGTGCATCAATCGGGAGGCCGGCTATGTCGGAACCATCAAGCGAACACGGGCCGTTGTCGAGCAAACACGAGTCGGACGAGCGTCTCAGCCGCATCGCCACTCGCTGGTCGATCGTCCACGGTGCCCACGACCGCCCAGACGACGATGCCGAGTCGCTCCGACGCGCCCTGGTGGACCGCTACAGTGCGGCGGCGTACCGGTATCTGCTTGGGGCCGTCCGGGATCCGGAGATCGCCGATGAGCTCTGCCAAGAGTTTGCCGTGCGCTGTCTGCAGGGAGACTTCCACCGAGCCGATCCTCAGCGGGGACGATTCCGCGATTACGTCAAAAAGACGCTGATCAATATGGCCAACCAGCACCACCGCGGTCGAAAGCGGTGGCCGGACGCATTTCCGTCCGACGCGTTCGAGCCCGCCGCGCCCCAGCAAGCTCCGGAGGCTGACGCAAGTTTCGAGGAATGCCTCCGGGACGAGTTGCTCGAGGCGACGTGGGATGCCCTGGATGAGTCACAGCCGAGATATCATTCGGTCCTCAAATTGCGGATCGAGGCTCCCGATCTTTCCTCCCGGGAGATGTCCGAGGAGTTGAGCCGGAGGCTCGGCAAGCAGTTGAGCCCCGACACGATTCGCAAAACTGTGGAACGAGCCCGGGCTCGCTTCGCGGAACTGTTGCTGGACGAAGTGGCTCGGTCATCCGGGGCCGACTCGCTCGACGATGTGCAGCGCGAGCTGGAGCAGCTGAATCTGCTCAAGTACTGTCGCGGAGCGCTGCAGCGACGCGCGGAAAAAGATCGCGTTCAGAAACGCTGAACATCAGCAACCGAATCGTCGAGCGAATCGCTGGGACCTGTGCCAAGCGTACCAGGCGCGTTTGGCCGGATTGCTTGAGTGCCGTCGCTTTCTCTTTCCGTCTGGCATGATCGACCCTCCTATTGTGAAGGCGCCTTAAGTTTTTTCTCTCGCCATCCTCTCAAACGCGCCCTGTGACAATCGCTGCCGGTGACTCGCCTGCCACTGGTCAGCTGACGTCACTCCCGCCAGCGACGCAGAGTGCTGAACTGAGAAAAATTCCCACCGCCTGTCACAGCCTGCATACGAGAGGGTGAAGGCGGAAACGGCGGGCGTTTCCGCGACTCACCGGAATCTATGGGTCGATGTGGAGGTACGGGAATGTTTGGGTTTTTTGAGGATAAGGTAGGTAGCGTGAAGGGAAAGCGGCGACGGAAGAGCAAGCGTCGTCCAATTGCGCTCGAAGTGCTTGAAGGACGCCGGCTGCTCGCGGGGACCAGCATGCCCGCGGCCTCAGGGGGCTTTGACGATGTGACCGCCGCAGCGGTGGGCTCCAACTTGAATGGTGCCACCGATGGCATGATCGCCGACTCGCGCAGTGACGACCAATCTGGCGATGGGAGGTTAGGCCAAAACACCTCTGCCATTTGGCCCTGGGGCAAAAGCAAGGTTCGCAGCGTACCTGCCGGGCCAGATTACGTCATTGTCGAAGGGACTCCCCGCGACGACCGGATCGAGATCAATTACACCGATGCAACGCGCCGCCGCGTCGAAGTCACCGTCAGCGACTTTCAGGAAGACGTCATTGAACGGGTTCAAGAGTCGGCGCAGTCTTTTGACCAAGTTCTGGGTGGCTTTAAGATACTTGCCCGTAAGGGAAACGATACCGTTGTCAACAACACCAGCGTCGAAATGATCGCGTATGGCAGCGGTGGAAGCGACACGTTAATCGGCGGCACAGGGGACGACGTCCTCTACGGTGGAGGCGGCCGCGATACGATCCAAGGCGGCGCGGGGCACGACCGGATCTATGGTGGGGACGGCCGAGACCACCTCGTTGGCGGAGACGGCAACGACACCATCGATGGCGGCAACCACCGTGACCAGATCTGGGGGAAAGGCGGAGAGGACGAGATCGATGGCGGAAACGGCCCGGACGCGATTTACGGCGGCGACGGCCCCGATACACTTCGTGGTGGAAACGGCCGCGATCACATTTACGGCGGCGACGGGGACGACGTTATCCGAGGCGAGCGCGGCCGCGACCGATTATTCGGAGAACTCGGAGACGATCACATCCGTGGTGGAGCTGGCCGTGATTTCATCGGCGGCGGAGCGGGGGATGATATTCTGTATGGTGGCCGCCACGGCGATCGGATTCACGGGGGCGGCGGGGACGATGAACTCTACGGCAACAGCGGCCACGACCGCCTCTATGGTGGACCAGGCGACGATTTCATGGGAGGTGGCCGCGGCTGGGACCGGATGTATGGTGGAAGCGGCGATGACGAGATGCACGGCAAAAGAGGCCGTGACAAACTCTACGGCGGCAGCGGAAACGACGAACTGTACGGCGGCCGTGGACGAGACCGACTGTACGGCAATAGCGGCGACGACACGCTGCACGGCGGTCGACACAATGATGTGCTGAAGGGTGGGGCTGGAGACGACGAACTCAACGGCGGACGTGGTCGCGACCGCCTGGAGCAAGATCCCCCACAGTCACTGAACGGCGGACCGCGCTGGGGACGGTTTGTGGACCGCCTCTTCTGAGCTCGCAAGCCGACTGTTATCTCTCGATATTGAATCCCCGGGCCGGCGCGACGTGCGGCCCGGGGCTTTTACTGCGTTCCTTTTGCAATCCGAGACGACGGTTCCGGTTGCCGGGATCGTCACCTCGGAATCGGAGCGACGGCGAGGCTGTTTGCCGATGCGGTTGTCCCCCGACGGGGTCGGTGCACCTTGGCACCTTTGGCCGCCGGATCATATCATCTCCAGCCCGCGCAGCGTACCGGTACTGGAGGCGAATTTGTCCGTCTCGGTGCCCAGTCGCTGGAGCATGCTCACGTATAGGTTTGGCAGCGGATAGTTGCTTTGTTTGTCGAACGGCAGATGCTGACCGTGTTTGAAACCGCCGCCAGCGAGAATCATGGGTAGGTTCTTGTTGTCGTGGCTGTTGGCGTTCCCCAGGTTCGAACCGTATAGCACCATTGTACGATCGAGGAGTGTTTCGCCATGTTCTTGGATACTCGTCAGTTCGCCGAGCAATTCGCCGAAGACATCCATTTGCGCCGTTTCAATGATTTTCAACTGCTCGATGGATTCTTCGCGGTTGCCGTGGTGCGTCAGGGGGTGATGCGCCTGTGAGACACCGGGCAGATTCACCTTGGGACTCCCTCCCTGATTGATCGCGAGGGTGATCAGGCGAGTGGAGTCGGTTTCCAGGGCCAGACGGGCCATCGTGTACATCAGACGGGTACGGCCGACCAGTTCTCCCCGATCGTCGATGTCCGTTGGCATCTCGGCATCGACCACCGGTTTTGGCTTTTGTTCCCACTGTTCAACCTCAACCAGACGCCGCTCCAATTCACGTACCGATGTAAAGTACTGGTCCAGTTTGGCACGGTCACTGGGACCGAGACTGCGTCCCAGGCTTCGCGCGCGCTCACCCACGGCGTCGAGGACGCTGCGACCATCTCTCAATCGTTCGATTTGTTGTTTGATTTCGGCTCGGCTGCCTTGGACGAACAGCTTTTGAAATACGTCCGATGGCTTCCCGGCCGACGGAATCCGCACGCCGCCGGCGGTGACCGAGAGCGACTTGCCTCCACCATCAGCCGTCAGCGAGAGCGATGGAAACCGGGTCAGTACCCCAATCCGCTCGGCGGCGAACTGATCAAGCGAAATGGTGTTCTTGAATCCAGCCGATGACGGGTGAGGCGCGGCGGTAAGGTAGCTCACGTCGGAGCTATGACCACCATCGACTTCTGGATGTGAAACTCCCGAAAAAACGGTAAAGTCATCACGGTAATCGCTGATCCGTTCCAGATAGGGACTGAGTTTGTAATCGCGCCCCTCACCGTCGGGCCAGAAAAACCGGGGCATCTTCCCCATATCGGTGCAAATACAGAACATGCGGCGCGGCGGTTCTTGTTGGAGGCCGCCGGCCAACCCCACGGCCGGACGCATGGCGTCCAACAGCGGCAGGGCGAGTGCGACACCAGCACCGCGCAGCATCGTCCGGCGTTCTAGCCGCCGATTCATCAAAGAACTCATTCAAAATCTCCTGTTACAAACTCCCGCTCATCGCCTACTTCCGTTGAAACGGTTCGCTCTTGACGACTTGGTGAATCAACGTCCGTAGGCCGTAATGATTGTCTTGAGCATTCGCGAGTATCGTTTCGACCGCTTCGCGATCGGCGAACTCAATGCCGGCGCCGGTCGCGTAGATGAGCAACTTTTTGACCAGAGTGCGGGCAAGCTGTTCTTGATTTCCGAGCAGAATTTGGCGCAACCCGTTGACATCGTCGAACGTGTCGCCATCAGCCATGACGCCGCTGGGATCCACCCGTTGGCCGAGCCCATATCGCACCGACTGGCCTCCCTTGAAGGTCTCCTCAACGGTATCGCCGCCTCCGAGCGAACGATAGTGTTCACGCCAGCCTCCGATCACGTCGAAGCTTTCCAAGGCGAATCCGGGTGGATCCATCCGTTGGTGACACACCGCACACGATTCGATCTCCCGGTGCTTGGCTAATTGCTCACGAATCGTTGTAGCGCCCCGAAGGTCGGGTTCGATGGCGGGGATATTCGGCGGTGGCGGCGGCACAGGCTGGCCCAAAAGTCGATCCACGACCCACACGCCGCGGGTCACCGGGGAGGTGGTGGTGCCGTTCGCCGTAACCTTCAGCACGCTGGCTTGGGTCAGAAATCCGCCCCGTGGACTGTCGTCCGGAAGCGTTGTTTTCCGGATCTCCACTCCTTCGACACCCTCGATGCCGTAGAGTTCCGCCAATCGGCCATTGATCATCACAAAATCGGAATCGATGAGGTGATCGATACTCAGATCGTGCCGGAGCATTTCTTCGAAATACGCCTGCGACTCCCAGACCATCGAATCGAGTAAAAGCTGGTCGAACCGGGGATACAGTTGGTCGTCAGGTTGCGTGGCCGTGATCTCTCGCAATCCGAGCCATTGGTCGACGAAGTTCGCTACGAACCGCAGCGACTTCGGGTCAGCGAGCATGCGTTCGACTTGGGCATGGAGCGTGTCGGCCCGGGCCAATTGGCCGTCTGCCGCAAGTTGGAGAAGCTCCTCATCCGGCAAGGAGTTCCAGAGGAAATACGAGAGCCGCGCGGCCAGTGCATGATCGTCCAACCGTCCCGGGCGTTCCTGAAAAAACAGGAAATCCGGAGAGCAGAGTACGCTCTGAAAGCCGATCCGCATTGCCTCCTGAAAGCAGTGGTTTTGCTCGAGCTTTGGTTTCACCAGCGCCAGGTATCGTTGCACCTCTCCCGCGGGAACTGGTCGTCGGAATGCTCGCTGCATGAAGTCGCGCAGCAATCGCTCCGCGTCGGCCAATGGCTGCTCCGAAACCACCATGTAACGAGTCGCTTTCCGGTCGACGATCACTTCCGCCCGTTTATCCCTACCGCGGACGCGTGTTGGCGGGGAGGGCTCCTTCAATCCCGATTCCGGCGTCCAAGCCTCGATCGGCAGCTCGCCATATAGCCGCCGATGGCTTTCCGGCGGCCACTGATCGTTCAGCGGCCCCTCAACCTCCAGCCACTCGATCGCAACACCGGGACCGGTGTGCTGTTCAACATCGAGTCCTCCCCGACGACCTTCCAGCGTCGAAAAGAAGATTTCGGGCACCTCGCCAGGTCGGAGCCAGACCGTCGCCTCCGCGATTGACGGCTCATCCCCGACATCGAACGAAGCGAGCCAACGTTTTTCCTTTCCCAACTTCGCATACAGCGAAACCACGTGTGGTCGGTCAGCCGGAAGAACTTTGTCTCGATCCCACACGAATGCAGACATGTTCAATCGAATCCGATACCGACCTTCGACGTCAGGAGTGAACCTCCGCCACGTCCAAACCGTCATGGCGGAATTGGGCTGCCGCAACAAACCGTAGCCCTCGCCGACCTTCACCACATCGCGGCCTCTCTCGTACCAACGGGCGATGATACCATTTGCTTCCAGGAGTGTTTCCCGCCGTGTCGCCGTCTCCGGCCGCGGCTCGAGCACGGTGGCTGCATCGAGGGCTGCATTGGCTGCCTCCAAGTAACGCACCATCTGCACATACGACAGTTCCAATGCCGCCCCGACATTGTCGAATCCATGGGCTTGGTTGTCGGCGGACAACATGCCCTTGATGTCCAGGTTCGGCAGGGCGAACAAATCGCGAAGGGTATTTTCATATTCGACGCGATTGAGCCGTCGAAACCGGGTGCGTCCCTCGCGTTCCTGCAGTCGGGAACTGGTCGCTTGCAGGCTCTCCGACAACGGCTCCAGCATCGCTTCGACCCGCCCCGCCGCCGGCTGAAGCACGTCGGGAGGGGGCATCTCGCCGCCGCGCACTTTGTCGTAAACCTTGACCCATGTTTCGAATGCTTCGCGGTCCTGGAGGTCGGACGTGAGTGTATCGAGTCGCAAATCGGCTTCGGCCGTCGATTCCCCATGACACTCGATGCAGAAATCTTCGAGCAGCGGGCGAATGATTTGCTTGTACCCGCGCAGTTGAAGAGCCGCTTGATCGGGTGTCTCCGCGATGGCCGCATTGGCCGACCACCAGACCGATGCGCCCGCAAGAAAGAGAAACCATTTCATCATGGCCGCTGTCCTCGTCGATTGACTCTCGTTTTGGTTTCGATGCATCTTACGTGCTGGCGACTTTCCCGTCACCCGCTCGCGCCATGGATGATCCTCAAAGCATGACCACCAAATTGCATCTCGGCCGCTGCTCCAGCCAACAGGTCGATGGGCGGATCTTGTGTGAACTTTGCCCCCGCGCCCGCCAACTCCGACCGGGCGACCGAGGCTTCTGTTAGGTACGGCAGAATTTCGACGGCCAAATGGTCCTGATGGCAGACTGCTGATTCAACGGGATTGGCATCAAGTTGGCAACTACCGGATCGTTGATGATCGCTATCAATCCACACGTACTCATGTGTCAACATGGGAATGGCCAGCGGCTTATGACTGCCTCATGTCGCCAGTGAGCGGGGGATAGACGCAATCGATGTTTCTGGAAGCGGTTTGCCATGCAGACAGCTTCCCGAGAAATGGCGATCAGTTACTAAAGTCCGGGAAGGACCGTGTGGGAAAATGCCCCGTTTCCAGCGTGACTCTTAGCGATGGGCAAGTTCTTCGCTCATCGCCTTGGCTTGCTGGATGTCGAGTTTTCCGGTACCCAGGATTGGGATTTCATCGACTTCGTAAAAACTGTTGGCCGCGGGGATGTAGAGGTTGGACAATCCGGCTTGACGGAGTCCTTCACGCAGCTCATCGACGGAACGCTCCGTGGGGGTGTGGAGCACGATCAGCCGTTCTCCTTTCTTTTCGTCGGAGACGGCGGTGACGCAGACGCGTAATTGTTCGTCGTCTTCACCGGTGCTGAGCAACTTCGCAAGCGCTTCCTCGACCTGGATGTGCGGCACCATCTCGCCACCGATCTTCGAAAAACGGCTGAGGCGGCCGGTGATATGAATGAAACCATCGGCATCGATGTGGGCGATGTCTCCGGTTTGGTACCAGCCGTCGCGGATCACTTCGCGGGTTTTTTCTTCTTGGTTGATGTAACCTTGCATCACATTGGGGCCGGTGACCCAGAGCATGCCGTCCTGGTCCGCTTCCAACTCCTCCCCGTCCTCGGGCGCGAGGATGCGAGCGCTGACGCCCGGCACCGGGCGGCCGACCGAGCCCTCGACCCGATCGATCTGGTACTTGGCCGCCGACCGGCTGGGAGGCACATTGACGGAAACGAGGGGACTCAGCTCCGTGGTCCCATACCCTTCGACCGGCCGAATTCCAAACCGCTTCTCAAACGCCTCGAACAAGTCGATCGGCATCTTTTCTGCCCCCACCACAACCACGTCGAGCGACGCGAACTGATCGGGTTCGACCCGCCGCAGGTAGCTGCGGAGGAACGTTGGGGTTCCCAGCAACACGGTCACCTCGTACTTCTCGGCCAGCTTCCCGATCTGGCGGGCATCGAGTGGATTGAAGTGATAGACGCCCTTCGGTCCCAGGGTCATCGCCCCCCACAGGGTGACCGAATAGCCAAAGGAGTGGAAAAAGGGCAGGATCCCCAACACGGTGTCGTCGGAGGTCAGTCGGACCATGTGCTTGATCGCTTCGACGTTGTGGCTGACGTTGGCATGGCTGAGCATCACCCCTTTGGGCATTCCGGTCGAGCCGCTCGTGAAGATCACGGTCAACAGGTCATCGCTGTCGACGCGGTGCAGTCCCAGCAGGCGGTTCAACACAACGGCGGGGGTTAGGACTCCTTGCACGAAGGCGATGAGTTTATCGACTGCGGTGACCTTGTCTTTCAGCGAATCGAGCAGCACCACCTCGGTATCCAGATCGAGCTCCAGTTTGCTCATGAATCTTTCGCTCGACAGGATGTGCCGGACGCCGAGTTCGCTGGTGCAGTGATTGATCACACGCGCCGAGGCGGTGTAGTTCAGGTTGGCCGACACGCGCCGGTCGAGTGCCAGCATGGCGTTGACGACCACGCCACCGACGCTGGGGGGCAGCAGCACCCCGACGAAGCGTTCATCGGTGGTAAAAACTTCGCGGCGGAGGACGCGGCGGAGGGCAAGGGTACGAATCAGCAATTGGCGGCCGCTCGCATCCACGCCGGTCGAGTCCGCCGCCTTCAACCGCCCCCCCGCTTTTCGCCACGCCCGGATCAGGCGGCTGGTCAGCATCGGCAGATCACGGCGGTGCTCGATGTTGGCGAGGGCGGCAAGTTGCTGCACCCGGCTGCGGATCAACGCCTGCGGTGTCTCCCCCGACATCGGCTCGCCGACGTACAAGGTCAAATGGCGGCGCGGGCAACGGGGCCATTTGAAGAAGAACTTACCGCCGGAAAAACTGAAGATGCTTCCCCACATGCCGTGGAGGTAGAGGGGGACCACGGGTGCCGAGGAGCCTTTGAGGATCTTGCCAAGTCCCGGTTTGAAGGCTTGCAGCTGACCCGTCCTGGTAATCGTCCCCTCGGGAAACAGCCCCACGATGTCTCCCGCCTGCAGCGCTTCCCGCCCCGTCTTGATCGCCCGCCCGATCGACTTCGGGCCGGCCGACATCAAGATGGTGTCAAACGCTCCGGCGAACCAATCCAAAATCCGGCTTTTGAAATTTCCCGCGTCCACGATGAACCGCACGTTGCGGGGGAGCATCCAGAGGATCAGGATCCCATCGATCCAGGAAACGTGATTGCTGACGATCACGCAGCCGCCCTGTTTGGGCAGGTGTTCCAGCCCGACGACCCGCTTTCGATAGAGCAGTTCCAGGAAGGGGCGAATCAGCATGCGAACGAAAAGGCGCCGCTGGACGAGCGCCAGCACCACGGCAGCGGCGACCAAACCGATGACGATCACGAATGAAATCTGGGTTCCGGTCACACTTCTCTCCTTCCAACCATTCACCCCTTGCCGGGTCCATGCGTACGGACGCTGCGACACCCCGAGGACGGAAGGTAGCACAACGAAGCGATCGCGTCAGCTTCACGATCCGGCCACAGCAAGCCTCCCCGGAAGTCCTCTCATCCTGAAACGTGTCAGCATTCCCGCAAAACGCCGGGCGGGTTGGGCCGCATCGTGACTGAAGCCCCTCTGGTGGCCGCAACGCGGATTGCATTGGGCGGGCTATTTCCATTGGCGGGCGAGCTCGATTGCCTCCTCGCGGCTGGTGACTTCCCCATCGAGTTGGGCGGATCGGACCCGCGCGAGAATCCGCCGGTAGGCGGGGCCGGGGGCGAGCTGAAGCCGTTTCAGATCGTCGCCGGTCAGCAAGGGCTCGGGATCGAGCTGGGCGGCCGGCCAGGCGAGGGCTTCGCGAACGAGCGAGATGGCCTCGGCATCGGGCCTCGGCTTGCCATCACCTCCGAAACCGGTGGCGACGCAGGCCTCGGCGACATCGACAATCGTTTTGATATCCCGGTGGATCAGCACTGGTTGCACCTCTGACCACGACCGTTGCTTCGCCGAAGCGACGGTGTACCAGTTTTGCAGTGTCGCTTTGATAATCCGTTGCTCCTCGTTGGACAACTTCCATCGCTGGGCAAGTGCCTGCAGCATCGGGTCGGGCGCCGGCGCGGCGAGCAGGACGCAGCTGAGCGCCGCGGGAAACGAGCGGCGTGGAAGCTGGCGCAGCAGTTCACCGGCCACGTCGAGGTCGACCGCTTGCAAGCCAGGCCAAACAAACGGGGCCAGGCCGGTGCGGATCAATTGCCGCAGCCCTTCGACGGCATCATCGGCAGCCACGATCCGCCGCATCTCCGCCCCGATCCGTTCACCGCTGACCACTTGGATACCGGTGGCGTGCTTTCGAATCGCTTCGAACGTCTGGGTTTCTTTTTGGAATTTCAGCACGGTGGCGAACCGGACGGCGCGAAGCATCCGCAATTTGTCTTCGTCGAACCGTTGTTCGGGATCGCCGATCGTTCGCAAGATGCCCGCCTCGATATCGGCACGACCTGCGACGTAGTCGATGACCTGGTGGGTGACCGGGTCGTAGAACATCCCATTGATCGTGAAATCCCGGCGGAGGGCGTCCTGTTTGGCGTTGCCGAAGTGCACCGAGTCGGGGCGTCGGCCATCGGAGTAGGTACCGTCGCTGCGAAAGGTCGCCACCTCAGTCGGCTCGGGCGACTGGCGACGGCCGCTGGGCTCGTTCGGGTCGCGGAGGGTCCAGTGGCGGGGGGGCAGGACACCGATCACCCCGAAGGCGGCGCCGAAGGCAATCGTGTGACGTTTCCCGAAAATTTGGCAGATCGACTCTGGTGTGGCATCGGTCGCCACGTCAAAGTCTTTGGGCCGGAACCCCAGCAGCGCATCGCGGACACAGCCCCCGGCGAGGTAGGCGACGAAGCCGCGTTGCTGGAGTTGTTCAATGATCCGGCGTGCCTCGCGCGATCGCTCGCAGTGAAACAACGACTCGACGGTGCGATGGGTGTCAGCCTGTGGCGAACGATCGCCGGGGCGGTGACTGGGCAAGGTCAACGGCGTGTGTCCTGAATTTGGGTCAAGCAGCGTCACGATCGGAGAAGATCCGTTCGAAACCACAATTGTCGATTCCCAATCCGTTTTGTAAAAGCTGGGCATGCACTCGGCAAAACCAACGACGCGTCGCAAGCGGGGCGTGGTGGGAGTGATTTTCCGCCATGAGAAGCTGCTTATCATCCGACGATCCCTGACCGTCACCGCTCCCGGCATGCTTTGCCTGCCCGGTGGCGGGATCGAAGCCGGCGAGTCGGAGCGGGAGGCGTTGGTTCGCGAGATGCAGGAGGAACTTGCCGTCGACGTCATCCCGCGGCGGATCTGTTGGCGGAGTGTCACCCCTTGGGGAACCAATCTCGCCTGGTGGCTGGCCAAACTGCCCCCCGAGGTCCAGCCGATCCCCAATCCAGATGAAGTGGCGGAGGTACACTGGATGGACCATGATGAGATCTGTACCTCGCGGGAAATGCTGCCGAGCCTGCCAGCCTTCATCGAAGCATGTCGCGCCGGCCGGGTTGATCTCGGTTCTCGCTGACTGGCACCCACCGACGTCGCCCTCAGCAAAATCGACGTCGCCCTCAGCGAAGCGGTGCTCGCGCTCGTCATCGTAATCGATTTCGGAACGGCCATTGAGTGAGGCATCGTCATGAGATTTCCCAAACATTGGACGCGGGCTCAAAACGAACGCGGGACCGTTACCGCGAGGGGCTGGTCGGAAACCAGCATGGCCGAGGCGGTCGAGAACGCGCAGCGTCGGTTGCAACGAATCTTGAACGCCTTGGCAACCGACCGGCCGTTGGATCACTACGAATACGTCATCGACGGCGTGATCTGCGAGGAGGTGATCGAGGAGGTGATCGACGGCGGAGAGCCGATCGCGGTGATCTCGCGGAATTCGTATGGGGCCACGGTGATGAACACCCCCAAGATGATGTTCATCGACATCGACGTGCCACAGCCTCGCCTCGGAGGCTGCCTGCTCGGTTGGTTACGCCGTCGTCCCCCTGACCAGCCCACACCCGAAGAGAGTCACCTGCAGCGACTGAGGCAGTGGCAACAGGAGAACCCAGGCTACTCATTCCGTGTCTACCGCACCCACTCCGGAATCCGTGCGATCGTGATCAACCGCGAGTTTTCGGCAGTGGACACCGAGGTGCTGAGAGTCCTCGACGAGCTGGAGAGTGATCGACTCTACCGACGACTCTGCGTCGCACAGGAATGCTTTCGGGCGAGACTTTCACCGAAACCATGGCGAGTCGGGATCAGCTCGACACCGCCTGCCAAGTTCCCCTTTCGGTCGCCTCAGGAGGAGAAAGCTTTTCACGCTTGGCACGATGATTACGTCCGAAGATCGAAGGACTACTGTGTCTGTGAGTATCTGGAAACCGTTGGCGCCGCTCCGATCGCCGCGGGGCTACGCCAGCTGGTCGACCGGCATGACGCGTCCTGTTGCAGCGACCGCGCGTTGCCGTTGGCGTGAGTCCTGGCAGGTGCTTTGACAGCGCCTAGGTGACCACGCGAACGAGGCTGAGCAGGAACAAGGCGAGGTGAACCAGCACCAGCAGCGCTGCGGTGATCGGTCGTGGCGAGTGGAGTCCGAACAGGGCCAGTCCACAGCCCAGGGTAGCGACGGCGATAGCTCCGGAGGGAAGGTACCACGCCGCGGCCAGTGCGAACCCGGAGGCGAGCGCCGCGGCGAAGACGGCTCCCAACGCGGTGTAGCGGAGCGGGCCGAGTTGCCACCGGTATTCGCCGCCGGACGATTCCGCCTTGGTGCCGCTCGATTCGAGCTCGGTCGCGTTGGATACCCGCTCTGCAGACGCCGCCGTGGGGGGATCGCTTGCAAAGGGCGACCCGAGACGCACCTCTGGTGAAGTGGCGGGGCCTTCGGCCCGCGGCGATTCATCGGATCCGGTCATGAACCTTGTTCTTTGGTTCCAAAGTTGGGTATCTTAAGGACGACCTGAAGGCTTTCTGTCGCCTGAGCGAACTTTTCAAGATGACCGACCCCTGTCGCCCGCTAGATTTCTGTTTCATCTCCCGGCTTCCGGTGCGATGGAGCTACCTAGCGTATCTGATTGTGTTCGGGTTGGTGTTGCCATCGGCGCGTGCCGCGGAGTCCACGCGGGCTGAGCCGCTGGAACCCGAG
Source organism: uncultured Pirellulaceae bacterium (assembly GCA_964462125.1). GTDB lineage: Bacteria > Planctomycetota > Planctomycetia > Pirellulales > Pirellulaceae > JAWLFY01. The sequence continues at coordinate 18,642 of CAYWXT010000073.1, forward strand.
GTGGCGGAAGCCTCCGACGAACCGCGGCATGCGATGGCGGGGATCCGGATTCCGGAAGGGTGGGAAATCAGCCTGTTCGCCGCTGAACCCGACGTCGCCAATGTGGCCGCATTTGATATCGACCACCGCGGCCGGCTATTCGTGTGCGAAACCTTTCGTCAAAGCCGCGGCGTGACTGACAACCGAGCCCACGACGAAACGTGGTTGCTCGCCGATCTGGCGGCCACCACAGTCCAGGACCGTATCGACTATCACAAGCGGTTGCTGGGCGAGGCCGCGGTCACCTACGCACAACACGACGACCGCATTCGACGGCTGGTCGACTCCAGTGGCGATGGGCGAGCCGACCAGAGCGCCGTGGTCGCCGACGGATTCAATCGGCTGGAGGAGGGGACCGGGGCTGGTGTCCTCGTTCGCGGCGAAAACATCTATTACACCTGCATCCCGAATCTCTGGAAGTTGGTGGATGCGGATGATGACGGAGGGGCCGAGGAGCGAGAGAAACTGTCGGGTGGTTACGGCGTCCGCGTCGCATTCCGAGGACATGATCTGCATGGGCTGCTGCTCGGACCCGACGGCCGGCTTTACTTTACCGTCGGCGATCGGGGGTATCACGTCACCGACGATAGCGGGCAGGTGCTGGCCAATCCGGCGACCGGCGCCGTGTTCCGGTGTGAACTCGACGGCAGCGGCTTGGAGGTCTACTGCAATGGCCTTCGCAACCCGCAAGAACTCGCCTTCAACGATTTTGGCGATCTGTTCACCGTCGACAACAACAGTGACAGCGGGGATCAGTCACGTATCGTCCACTTGCTTGAAGGGGGCGATTCAGGCTGGCGGATGCACTACCAGTACCTTCCCGATCGCGGGCCGTTCAACCGGGAAAAGCTTTGGGAACCATTTCACCAGGACCAGCCCGCGCACATCGTTCCGCCGGTGGCGAACTTGACCGACGGCCCCAGCGGGTTGGCTTACTATCCCGGTACCGGTTTCGCCGAGACGCTCGATGAGACGTTCCTGATCTGCGACTTTCGGGGGGGGGCGAGCAACAGCGGCATCCGTTCGTTTCAGCTCGACCCCGCCGGCGCGTTCTATTCACTCCGCGAAGACGAACAGCCCGTGTGGTCGGTGCTGGCCACCGATGTCGCCTTCGGTCCCGATGGTGCGATCTACATCAGCGACTGGGTCAACGGCTGGGAGGGGGAGGGCAAGGGACGGATCTATCGTCTGACCGACCCAGCCGGACAACAAGATCCGCTTGTCGGTGAGGTCCAGTCGTTGCTTGCAGCGGATTGGTCCCAGCAGCGACCAAGGGAACTGGTGAAGCTGCTTGGGCACCGCGACCGCCGCGTGCGATTGGAAGCGCAATGGGAATTGGCCTCGCGCGGCGAGGCCGCGGTGCTGCTGGAGCTTGCCCTTGACCGTTCGGCCCCGCGGACGGGCCGGCTGCACGCGATTTGGGGAGCGGACCAGATTGCCCGGCGGGATGACGCCGCCGGAGAATCGATCGTCGCCCCCTTGCGCGCGGTGTTGGACGACGACGACCCGATCTTGCGGGCCGCTGCTGCCAAGGTCGCCGGTGAGCGGGGGGACGCCGAGGCGGCAGGACGGTTGCAGGAAATGCTGCGTGATGAGGCGGCGCGTGTCCGCTACTTCGCGGCGTTGTCATTGGGCAAGTTGAAGTTCGCATCGGCATTTGACGCCGTAGTTGCGATGATCGCAGAGAACGCGAATCAGGACCCGGCCATTCGTCATGCCGGTGCGATGTATCTGGCGCTGGCGGCCAAACCGGCGCGGGTCGCAAAGCTGGCCAACCATCCCGAGGAATCGGTCCGCCGCACCGCAGTGGTCGCCCTGCGGCGGCGAAGCAGCGGCCACGTTGCCGACTTTCTGGCCGACGCCAGCCAGCGAGTTCAGGCCGATGCGGCGCGGGCGATCCATGACACGCCGATCCCCGTCGCAGCGGAAACGCTTGCGGCGAAGGTAGGGGAACCGAATCCCGACGCCGATCCCACGATGTTGCACCGTGCCCTCAACGCCAATTATCGATTGGCGACGGCCGAAGGAGCCCAGGCGTTGGCTCGGTTTGCCGCCGATGTTGGAGCGCCGGAAGAGCTCCGCATGGAAGCACTCGAGATGCTCGCGGAATGGAAACAGCCTGACCCTCGCGACCGCGTCACCAATGCCTACGCTCCCCAGAGACCGCGAGAAGCCAAGCTGGCCGCCAAGGCTCTCTCCCCGCACATCGATCAGATGATGACCTCCCAGGAATCGGTGCGGGAAAAGGCGATCCAGATCGCCTCGACGTTGGGGATCAAGAAGATCACGCCGCTGTTGGTCAAGCGGGTCGCCAATGAGCGGCAGCGGACGCGTCTGCGGGCCGCGGCACTGCGGGCGCTGGCACGGCTCGAGGTGGACCAAGCGGTAGCGGCGGCTCACGAAGTACCGCTGGAGCCGGCAAGCGAGCTGCTGCAGGCGGCGATTCAGGTTTTGCGCCGCCACGATGCGACCGGTTCGGTGCCAACCTTTGTCAAAGCGACCGAAAGTGGCAGCGTCGCGGTACGACAGGCCGCTTGGGATGCGCTGGCCGCCATCAACCACCCCGTGGCCGTCGCGACGATCGAGTCGGCGGTGCAAGATTATCTCGATGGAACGCTCGCAGCGGAAGTCGAGCTCAACGTGTTGGAAGCAGCTCGCGGTCGCATCGACCCCAAGCTCGCCGACGCGGTCGAAAATCACCAAGCGCAGCTCGCCGCGGACGATCCGCTCGGACCCTGGCTGCAATCCCTGCACGGGGGCAATGCGACCACCGGTCGGAAGTTGTTCTTCGAGAAAACCAAACTCTCCTGCGTCCGCTGCCATCAACTCGGCCCTGCCGGAGGAAAGGTGGGCCCCGATTTGTCGACGATTGCAGACACTCGCGACCGGCGGTACCTGCTGGAGTCGATCTGTTTGCCCGACGCGAAGATCGCCGAAGGCTATGAGACGGCGTTGGTTGCCGATGAGGATGGCCAGGTATTCACCGGGATCGTCCAGACCGACGACGAACAGCATATCGAGCTGCTTCAAGCCGATGGCAGCTTGGTTCGCATCTCCAAGGACGAAATCACCGCCCGTAAACAAGGCCAGTCATCGATGCCGGCCGATTTGGTCCGTCACATGACGGCCCGTGAACTCCGCGACCTGGTCGCCTGCATGGCGAGCCTCCACGCCGACGAATCGAACGCGAACACGGGCGAATGACGACGCGTTCACTCGTCGTCGGACCGCATGAACGGCGTCAACACCGAGGTGTACGGGCAGAAGTCCTGTTCGTCAAAGTACAGGTCCAACTCTCGCCGAGCCGCCTCGGCCCCATCGCTGGCGTGAACCAAGTTCATCTGGCGACTACTGCTGAAATCTCCCCGGATCGTTCCGGCTGCCGCTTTCAAACCGTTGGTCGCTCCGAGCATCTCGCGAACCACCGTGATCGCCTCCAGTCCCTCCAGCGCGATCGCTACGACCGGGGCTGCGGTGATGAACTCCTCGAGACTTCGGTAGAACGGCTTGTCGACATGTTCAGCGTAATGAAGCTTGGCGAGATCCGGCGTCACCCGCAACATCTTCATGGCGACAACGCTCAGCCCTTTCGCTTCGAAGCGGCTCAGGATCGTCCCCAGCAATCGGCGCTGGACGGCGTCCGGCAGCCTGCGGCGCTCGTCG
>CAYWXT010000074.1:0-22313 GCA_964462125.1 uncultured Pirellulaceae bacterium
ACATCGGCACCCGGTGCGCGACCTGTTTCAAATGCGGCACCGGCGCGTCCCCCACCCGCTGGGTCGGCGAGTCGGGAGTCCGCAGCTCCGGGTGTTCCTGCTCCAGCTGTTTCAGCTCGTCCAGCAGCCGATCGTATTCCAGGTCCGAGATCTCGGGTTCTGCTTCGACGTAATAGAGTCGATCGTGGTGACGAATCTGTTCGCGGAGTTCACGAATTCGTGCTGCAGGGGTAGCAGACATCGGGTATCAGCGTTGGGAGGAGTCCGAAAGGAGTAATCGCCAAAGTGGGAAATGGTCAGAGGATAGCCGATCGGCCGCCGCTCGGTTCACGACAGGGCCAACGGGATCGCCCGGCCCGGCGGCGAATGCTCGATTTTTCGGTAGACTCTGATCGTCGCACCATCACTTTTTCGTCTCTGTTTCCGGCTGTCACCTTGCCCCCCACTGCCATTTCGGTCCGCGGATGTCGCGTCCACAACTTACAGGAGATCGATGTCGACATCCCTCGCGGCAAGCTGATCGTGATGTGCGGGCTCTCCGGCAGCGGCAAGACGTCGCTGGCGCTCGACACGCTGTACGCGGAAGGCCAGCGTTGCTACATCGAGAGCTTTTCCGCCTACACGCGCCAGTTTCTGCAACGGCTGGACAAGCCGGACTGTGACGCGATTGAGGGGATACCGCCTGCGATCGCGGTGACTCGGGCCAGCGGGTCGAAATCGAACCGCAGCACCGTCGCCACGGCGACTGAAATCGCCGACCATCTGAGGTTGCTGATGGCCAAGGTTGGCCAGCTGTTTTGCTACGGTTGCGGCGAGCCGGTGGTGCGCGATGATCCATCGGTCGTCGCGACCGAGATGGCCAGCGGCGAGGGGCCGGCCCGCTCCATGATCGGCTTTCCCGTCTGGTTGCCCGACCGCCGATCGGCCAGCGAGATTCTGTATGGACTGCAGCAAGAAGGCTACCTGCGTCTCGTCGTCGGCGACCGCCTGTTCCGCCTCTCCGATGACGATCGCGCATCGTTGGCCAAACGGGTCGGGCGAAAGGGGGTCGAGGCGGTTGTGATTGTCGACCGCGTCACGGCGGGAGCCGAAATCGGACGGCTGACCGAGTCGCTCGAAACCGCGATGCTGGAAGGCAACGGCAAAGCGTATCTTTTCGGAGAGCAGGAAGACGCGGGAGCGACGTCGGGAACGACCGTCACCATCGACGGCCGCAGTTGGCGACGCCGGATCATCAGCCGGGACCTTCGCTGTGACCGCTGTGACATCGACTACCCCGAGCCGGTACCGCGGCTGTTCAACTTCAACCATCCGCTCGGCGCCTGCCCCACGTGTGAAGGCTTCGGTGAGGTGGTCACGATCGATCCGGATCTGGTGGTGCCCGACTCATCGCTCTCCCTGCGCGATGGCGCGATCGCTCCCTGGAACGCTCCCTCCTATCGACATGAGTTGGACGAGTTGCTCGACTTGGCTGACGATTACGGGATCCCGACGGATGTCCCCGTTTCGAAGTTGAAGAAGAAGCATTGGAAGCTGGTTCAAGAGGGTGTGCCGGAGCGAAACTTTGGTGGGCTGGATGGCTTTTTCGCTTGGCTCGACCGCAAAAAGTACAAGATGCATATCCGCGTCTTCGCCTCCCGATTTCGCAGCTACCGCACCTGCAGCGAGTGTGGGGGGCAAAGGATGAAACCGGAGGCGTTGGCGTATCGGCTCGGAGGTCGGAACGTCGCGGAACTCCTGCACAGCACCGCGTCGGAGGCGATCGCGTTTTTCTCGGAGTTGACCCTTGCATCGCGGGAACGAACGATCGCGGCCGAGCCGTTACGCCAGATCTCTGAGCGGCTCGGTTACCTGGGCAACGTCGGGCTCGGCTACCTGCAGCTCGATCGCCCCCTGCGGACGCTCTCCGGCGGCGAGACCCAACGGGTGGCGTTGACCGCGGCGCTCGGCAGCAGCCTTGTGAACATGTTGTATGTGCTCGATGAACCGACCGCGGGGCTGCATCCTTCCGATGTGCAGCGGCTGGCCGATGCGATTCTCGCCCTTCGCGACCGCGGCAACACGGTCGTTGTCGTTGAGCATGACCCCACCCTGATCGAACTGGCAGACCGCGTGATCGAGATTGGCCCTGGCGCCGGTGCCGGGGGCGGCAAGGTCGTCTTTGAAGGCTCGGTCGAGCAGATGCTCGTGGCCCCCGCCAGCCTCACCGGCGAGTTTCTCAGCGGCAAACGCGGCTGGACCTTGATCGATCGGGAACCGCGAACGGGATCAGGGCAAATTCGGTTGACCGGCGCCAGCGGCCACAACCTGCAAGGGATCGACGTCGAGTTTCCCTTGGGGCTGCTCTGCCTGGTCACCGGGGTTTCCGGCAGCGGGAAGAGTACGCTCGTTCATGACACGCTGTACGGCGCCCTTTGTCAGCGAACAGCGAAGGCCGGTGTGAAACCGCTGCCCTTCGATTCCATCACGGGGGTCGGCCAGATTGATGAGTGTGTCCTGATCGACCAGTCACCGATTAGCCGCAGCCCCCGGAGCTGCCCCGTCACGTATGTGAAGAGTTTTGATGCGATCCGCAAGGTGTTTGCCGGGACGGTCGAGGCCCGCACGCGGAACTTCAGTCCCGGGCACTTCAGCTTCAACGGGAAGGGACAATGCCCGGAATGTGAGGGAGCGGGCGTGTTGCAGGTCGACATGCAGTTCCTGGCCGACGTTTCGATGCAATGTCCCGCCTGCCGTGGCTGCCGTTTCCGATCCGAAATCTTGCAGGTTCGCTACCGTGACCGAACGATCGCCGATGTCCTGGACATGACGGTGCAGGAGGCCCATCGGTTCTTTCGCGGCGAAGCGAAGGTTCGTGCGAAACTGCAGCGGATGATCAACGTGGGGCTGGAGTACATCACGTTGGGGCAGCCGGCGACAACGCTCTCCAGCGGCGAGGCACAACGCCTCAAACTGGCCGCGTTTCTCGGTGCCAAGTCACGGCGCCGGACGCTGTTCTTGCTCGATGAGCCGACGACCGGACTGCATTTCGCCGACATTGTCCGGCTGGTCGATTGCTTCGACGCGTTGATCGCCGACGGTCATTCACTGATCGTGGTCGAACACAACGCAATGCTGATGCGGGCGGCAGATCACCTGATCGACCTCGGTCCCGGGGCGGGAACCGAGGGCGGCCGGCTTGTCGCCAGTGGCCCCCCGAACCAACTCGCCGCCACCGCCGACAGCCCCACGGGAGGTGTACTGCGCGATTCGCGACAGTCGCTCGGGGCGGCCGAGGAAGCGGTGATGAAACCTAGAACAAGTTTCGCAGCCGATCGGTGAGTCCTGGCGGGCGCTGCTCGACTGGCTCTCCGTCGAGGGCGGCGATCCAGACCTGCGGATCGTTGCCGTAATCTTTGCCGGTGGCCCCCCGTAATGACTGGATCGCCAATTTCCGGGTCGCAGGATTTCGGTCTTGCAAGGCGAGTCGCAGAGAGTCGGTGGCGACCGCGTTGTGGTGATTGCTCAACGCATCCATCGCGGCATGTTTCACGTCTTGGTTGGTCTCGGATCCGATCACCGCCGCCAGCATTCTCGAAGCGGGCTCATCGCGCCGCTTGGACAGCGCCCGGCACGCTTCCATGCGAACTTTGGCGATGTCGTCATCGAGCCCTTGTTCGATGATTGCGATCCCAGCACCGGCGGTCATATTGCCGGCGGCTTGAACCGCGATTCGCCGCATTTCTGAGCTCGGATCGTGCTCCACCAGCTGTTCCAGGTGGGTATTCCAGTACTGCTGGCGCTCCGCGGGGAGCTTGCCGATCGAGCCGGCCAGCGATTGCAGTTGCCGCCGCCGCTCGTGGTCGGTGATCCCGAGGGCCGCGTCCTCCCGCCACTCCTTGAGCACGAAGTAGGGGTTCGCGTGTTTGAGCGCATACATGGGCCCGTCCTGGCAGCCGACCAGGGGGGCGACCGCCAGCATCCACGCCGTGGTCAAAACCAGTTGGCGCCCAGCCCTGGTGTGTTTGCCAGCCCGTGTGAATCTGCTGGACATCCTGAATCCCGCGAAGGTTGAAGACGTATCGCAACGCGTCGTGCGTGTAACAAACCCGGAGAAGAGCTACCAACCCCAGTTTCCTTCGTCCCATCGCGGAGCCACGTCGAGGGGCCGTCCACGCGGGGCGTTCCCAGGATTTGACGGGGCCGCAATAATCGATGATGGAAGGACGCGGTTCATTGTTCGGGGCGAACTTTATCAAGGAAATTTCAACGTGCAGATCCAGGTCAATACGGACAATCACACCGATGCCAATACCCAGCTGATCGACGAGGTACGAGGGCTGCTGCAGGAGAAACTCAGTCGGTTTGAATCCAGGATCACCCGTTTGGAGGTCCATCTGACAGACCAGAACAGCGCGACCAAGGGGGGCGATGATGACATGCAGTGCAAGCTCGAAGCACGCCTCACCGGGATGCAACCGTTGGCGGTCAGCGAGCGGGCGGGCACCATCCCCCAGGCGGTCAACGGAGCCACCGGCAAGCTGCGGTCGCTGCTCGACAGTACCCTCGGGAAGCTGAGCCAGCGTTAAGCGTTAAGGATCGTGCGGGACACTTGTTTTCCGCTCATCACTCCAACAGCCGTCTCTGCAACTCCCAGGTGACTCGTTCGGCGTCGCGGACCCGATCGAGCTCGGCCAGATCGCTCAGCGTCACGGCGGTCGGGTACGACTCCTCGACGATCTGCCGAAGTTCCGCGTCGAGTCCTTGCGACCACCGCATGGCGTGGTTGCAATCTGCCAGTTCCCCGGGCGTCACCGGGACTCGTAACCGCAGACAGGCCGGGCCGCCGCCTCCCGCCATGCTTTGACGTAGTTCAACGTAGTGCACCTCGGAAAACAGCCCAAGCTGGTCCCGCCAACGTTCGACCAGACCCCGTGCCGGTTCACAGTCACGGACTTGCGCGGGGCAAATCAAGACGGCGGGGCCGTCCGCGTCGGAAGCGGATCCGTTGCTCGATGGCGACACGATCTGGCTGTTGAACAGATAGCACGATACGGCATCCTCCAGCGATAGCTCGTCCCGGTGAACCACGATCCGTTTCAGCGGTCGACCCCAGATCGATTCGAAGCGGGCGGCGAGTTGCTCAAGTTTTTCCTCGGCGTCGTAAAACGCCAGCTCATGGTGCAGCAATAGATCCCCATGACTGGCGGCGACCACGTCGTTGTGAAACGCTCCCGCATCGATCGCCTCGGGATGCTGCTTCAAAAAGAAAGCATGGTCGGGCGGAATATCGTGTAACCGCGGAATCGCTCGTGACGCCTGTTCGGACTGGCGAGCCATATATCGAGTGGGCTGGGGCAAGCCGTCGCCGAAAACATACAGGTGCAGTCCCGGGCGGAGAATGTCCGCGGCGAGCCGCATATGATTTGCCGCCCCTTCGTCGCGCGCCGCCATCCCACCGGGCAGCCCTCGATTCAATCGCGTTGCCGTCGGTAGCAGCCGCTGCAGCTGATCAAGGGTTTCGTCGGGCTCGATGGCTCGGTGCAGGCTGGCGTTGAGGTTGGCAACGGTGAGCGACAGGCGGTTTTCCGGAGCATCCCAGGAGGGGGAGACGGTGGCCGCATTGGCGGTCCACATTGCGGAACTGCTCATCGCGGCCGCAAACAGCGCCGGCGCCTCGGCCAGCGCGCGGTGCAAAACCTGCGCGTCCGGGCCCGTGAACCCGAACCGGTGGAGCAATTCCCAGCAGGGCCGTTGTTGCGGCGGCAGGACGAATTGGGGCACGCCGAGTCGGGCCACCACGGCCATCTTGTCGAGTCCCTGCAGTGCGGCGGCGCGGGGGTTGGAAATCTCGCCCCGATGGGATTGGGAGGCGAGGTTTCCTATCCCCAGGCCGCCGAAATGGTGCGTTGGTCCGACGAGCCGGTCGATTTGGGCTTCCATCGTCTCTCGTGTGGTATCGAAATTTCAAGGCGGGATATCCTGAAAGCAGAAGCCGCAGCGACTTCTCGCCAACGGCAACGCCTGCCGTGTTCTCAGGGACGCTGTGCGAGCTCCCCGGCGCCCGCGCTGAGGTTACCGCACCGCGCCCCACGGGTCTTGTTCATCCAGCTGGCCGGCCTGCAACGACGCAACCGGGTCACTGCAAAAATCGATCGCGTGGAAACCGGCAGGCCGATGATTGCCGCTGGCCCCGAGTCCTCCGAAGGGCATTACCCCCGCGGCCCCGGTCGTGGGGCGGTTCCAATGAACCACGCCGGCGCCGACCCGATCGACAAAGGCTTCGAACAGTTCCGGCGTTCCGCCGATCAAGGCGGCGGCCAAACCGTACGGCGTCCGCGCGGCGGCGTCGATCGCGGCCTGTTCGTCATCGCAGCACTCGAACACCAGCAGCGGACCGAACCACTCCATCGATCCGATCTCTTCCAAGGCCGCTTGGGGCAAGTCGGTTGCATCCACGATCGCTGGCCGCACCAGGTTCCTCGGTCCTGTCGGGGCCGCGGAGGTTGGCTTCAGGAAAGGTTCCAGTGGCCGGCAACCGAGTTCCAACATGCGGTTGTAGGTGTGCTGCAGGGAGTCCGCCGCCTGCGCCGAAACCAGTGGTCCCAACTCCGGTGCCGGATCCTCGCCCGGGAGACCGACCCGTAGCGTCCGCGTCCGGGCGAGGATTGCGTCGATCTGCCGCTGCGTGGCATCGCTGCGGACAAAGACCGCGCGGCGGGCGGCGGTACAGCGTTGGCCCGAGGTGACGAAGGCGGAAAAGGTGACCAGGCTTGCCAGTCGCTCCGGCGGCGAATCACCCGTGATGAGCAAGGGGCTGTTGCCACCGAGTTCCAGGGCGAGTTGCACCTCGGGCCGACCGGCGAGCTGGCGGTGGATCGCGCGTCCCGCGGCGCGGCCGCCGGTTAAAAAGACGCCGCCGAGTTCCGGGGCCTCGATCGCAGCGACCGCCGGATCGACTCGTCCCACGATGTACTCCAGCACGCCTTCAGGGAGTCCCGCTTCGTGCCACGCGTTGACGGTCCACTCGCCGATCGCGGTCGCCTGGTCGCTCGGTTTGAACACCACCGGGTTGCCGGCGAGCAGGAGCGGGATGATTTGGCCGCCCGGCAGATGCATCGGAAAGTTGAATGGTCCCAGAACCAGCGACACGCCGATCGGGCGATAGCGAATGACGCGGCTGACCGGTCCGTCCTCCAGCACCTGGTCAGCGCGGCGCTGGTTCATCGCCTGGATCGAAAGTTCGATTTTGGCAATCGCGGCCGCGACTTCCCCCTCGACGTCCCAAGGCAGCTTCCCAACCTCGCGGGTGATCAGAGCGGCGAGTTCGTCCCGCCGCTGTCGAAGGAACTCGGCATAGGCTCGCACGATCGCGACCCGTTGTTCGACCCGCGTTCGTCTCCACTCCGGCCACGCGGCGTGGGCTCGCCGCATCGCCGTAGCGACCTCCGCCGGGGTCGATTCGCGCCCCTCCCAAACGGTTGAACCATCGATCGGGCTGTGGCTGGAAAAATGCTGTGGCATGCCGATCCGCCCCTGTTGCGGGAAAACACGCGTCGAAGAATAACAGAGCACCGGTCAATCGTACTGATTCGACCACGCGTCTGATATGCTTTTCCGCAACGCCAAGGAAGCGATGTTGAAACGTCTGAACTCGCTGCCGCTCCGCTCGCTCGCTCGGTGGTTTCCGTTCTTCCCGTTCGGCAACTCCGGGCGTTGGTCGTTGCTGGCCTCGGTGGTCGGATTGGTGGTCGGGGTCGCCTGCGTCGCGTTGGAGGCCGCCACGCAAACGGTGGGGCATTTCGGCCTCGCGGTGTTGGCAGGATTTCCCTACCAGTTGGCGGTCGGCGAGCACGCCTACTTCGAACCTGTATCGGCTCCATTCTCCCCGGCGATCGTGATCGCGGTGATGGTCCTGGGTGGGCTCGTCTCCGGTGTGCTGGTCTACCGCTTCGCCCCGGAGGCGGCCGGAGCGGGGACCGATGCGGCGACCCACGCCTTTCACAATCGGCGGGGGGCGATCGATGGCCGTGTGGTGTGGGTCAAGACGATCGCCTCTGCCGTGACCTTGGGAAGCGGGGGGTCGGGGGGCCGTGAAGGTCCGATCGCGCAGATCGGCGCCGGCATCGGCTCGTGGATCGGCGGCCGGCTGAAGCTTTCCTCGCGTGACCGCCGAATTTTGTTGGCCGCTGGGATGGGAGCGGGCGTGGGGGCGATGTTTCGCGCCCCGTTGGCCGGTGCAATTTTTGCCTCCGAGATCCTCTACAGCGATTCGGACCTGGAGGCCGACGTGATCGTTCCGGCGGCGATCGCCTCGATCATCGCCTACAGCGTCTACGCCCAATCGCTTGCGGCCGAGGTGCGGTACGTCCCGGTCTTTGGGGGCGAACTCGGTCACAGTCTGACCACGCCGTTGGAGCTGATTTCGTATGCGATTCTTGCGGCGCTGCTGCTGGTCCTGGCCGCGGCCTACGTGCGGTTGTTTCATTTCAGCCAGGATCTGTTTGAACGCTCCTGGCTACCGTCCTATCTCCGACCGGCGATCGGTGCCGGTGGTGCGGGGTTGGTCGGGATCGGTTTTTTCTTGGTTGCCGGTGGGGAGATGGAGTTGTTGGGTGTGTTGGGCACCGGCTACGGGACCCTGCAGCAGGCGCTCTCGGGCGAGTCCGGCTTGGCCGCCGGGACGTTGGTGCTGCTGGCCCTGGTCAAGATGCTCACGACGTCGCTTTCGATCGGCTCGGGGGGCAGCGGCGGTGTGTTTGGTCCCTCGATGGTGATCGGCGGCTGCGCCGGTGCCGCCTTTGGACATACGATTGGCCATTTTTTCCCAGCCCTCGCTCCCGAGCCAGGCGCCTGTGCCGTGGTCGGAATGGCGGGATTCTTTTCCGGTGTCGCCCGTGCCCCGGTCTCAACGATCATCATGATCCGCGAGTTGACCGGCGACTTTGGTTTGATCGTCCCCACGATGCTCGTCTCGACGCTGACCTTCATCTGCACCTCCCGGATGAAGTTGTACCGCCAACAGTTGCCAAACCGCATCGATTCCCCAGCCCACCGGGGCGACTTCCTGGTCGATGTCTTGGAGGGCTTGCGAGTGAACGATGTCTACCGCAAAGATCTCCGCGTGATCAAGGTCCACGAGGGCACGATGCTCGACGACATTGTGCATCAGCTTGCCCAGACCACCCAACACTACTTTCCCGTGGTCGACAACGAGGGGAACATGGTCGGTATCTTTTCCGACGACGACGTGCGAGCCTATCTGTACGATGAGATCCTTTGGAATCTCGCCAATGCCCGCGACGTGATGACCGCTCCCTTTGTCCAGGTTTCTCCACAAGACGACTTGAACACCGCCTTGCAGCGGTTCACGGCGCTGAACCTCGATGAGTTGCCGGTGATCGATGACGAACATCCCGGCCGACTGCTCGGGTTCTTGCGGCGGAAAGAGACCATCGCGGCATACAACCGCCGGATTTTGGAGCACCGGAGGGATGATGAGTGAAGTGCTGCCACCGCTGGTTTCGTTGCTGCCGATCGCCGTGGTGGCGATATTTCTGGTCGGCCTTCGCTGGCCCGCCACCCGGGCGATGCCGTTGGCCTATGCCGCCGCGGTGACGGTGGCGCTGCTCTACTGGCAACTTGGTGTGCCTCAGATTGCGGCCGCCTCGCTGAAAGGGGTGGTCGTCGCCGTCACGCTGTTGTACATCGTCTTCGGCGCGATTCTGCTGCTCAATACGCTCAGTGAAAGCGGCGGGTTGGCGGTGATTCGCCGGGGGTTCACCGACATCAGCGACGACCGCCGGGTGCAGGTGATCATCGTGGCATGGCTTTTCGGCTCGTTCATCGAAGGGTCTGCCGGGTTCGGCACTCCGGCGGCGGTTTGTGTTCCGCTCCTGGTCGGGCTGGGGTTTCCCGCCAAGTCGGCGGTGATCTCCGGGATGTTGATCCAGTGCACGCCGGTTTCCTTCGGCGCCGTTGGCACGCCCATCTTGGTCGGCGTGCGCAACGGTTTGGACGGCAGCCCGGCGGTGGTCGCGCATGCGGAGGGGTTGGGCTTTGCCGACTGGACGGCGCTGCTGCCGATCATCGGGGCACGGGTGGCGCTTGTGCACGCGATCGCCGGGACACTGATTCCCTTGATCGTGGTTTCCGTGATGACCCGCTTTTTTGGGGAGCGTCGGAGTTTTCTTGATGGGCTGCGGGTTTGGAAGTTCGCGTTGTTCGCTGCATTTGCGATGACGGTTCCCTACGTCGTGATCGCCCACCTGCTGGGGCCGGAGTTCCCGTCGCTGCTCGGTTCGCTGGTCGGTCTGACGCTCGTCATCCCGGCTGCCCGGCGCCGCTGGTTGCTGCCGGAGGAGAGTTGGGACTTCCCGGCGCGGGATCGTTGGGACGAGTCATGGAGCGGGAACTTGCCGGTTCAGCTGGATCAGGACGGCGGGAAGTTGTCGCTGTGGCGGGCCTGGGTGCCGTACCTGATGATCGGAATCTTGTTGGTCCTCACGCGATTGCCACATCTCGGCATCGGCAACTGGCTGCAGTCGTTCACACTTCCCTGGCCGTCGGCGCTGCAAGAGTCTGCCTTCGGGTCGGGGATCGACATCGGGCCGATCGAGTGGCTGTATCTGCCGGGGACGGTATTCGTGGTGGTTTGTCTGGCGACCGCATTGCTTCACCGGATGAACGCCGCCTCGGTCGGTCGAGCTTGGCAGCGGTCTGGGCGAATGATCGTGAAGGCATCGCCGGCGTTGTTGTTCGCGGTGCCGATGGTCCAGGTGTTCATTCTTTCGCACGGGGGTGAGGCGGGGCTGGCCTCGATGCCGACCGTTTTGGCCGAAGGCGTCTCCTCGTTGGCGGGAGGCGCCTGGCCTGCCTTTGCCCCATCGATCGGGGGCGTTGGTGCCTTTGTCGCCGGCAGCAACACGATCAGCAACATGATGTTCTCACTGTTCCAGTTTCAGGTCGCCGAGCAGATCGGGGCGGACCCGATTTGGGTCGTTGCCCTCCAGGCGGTGGGAGGCGCTGCGGGCAACGTCATTTGCGTGCACAATGTCGTCGCGGCCTGCGCCGTGGTCGGCCTGGTGGGACGCGAAGGGGACGTGATCCGCGTGACGGGCGTTGTCTTCCTGTACTATGTGATTGTCGCGGGCGCTGTCGGCCTGCTCGTCGCATGAGGCCGCTGCGACTTCGGCTACGAAGCAGGACCCCTGGTTAATTCGCGGTCCTTTGAACCCTTGCGAGGAATGCATCTGTGACGAACGCTGTTACTTTCCCCCAGCTGAATCCGCGCGAACGTCTGTTAATGGGGCCGGGACCGAGCACCGTCCCGGCCCGGATCTTGCGAGCCATGAGTTCGCCGACCCTGGGACACCTCGATCCGCAGTACATCGGTTACATGGATGAGACCTGCGAGATGCTTCGCCAGGTTTTCCAGACTCGCAACCCGTTGACCTTTCCGGTCTCGGGAACGGGAATGGCCGGGATGGAAACCGTGCTGGTCAACCTGATCGAACCGGGCGACGAGGTGATTGTCTGTATCAACGGCGTGTTCGGCGGTCGGATGAAGGACAACATGGAACGTTGCGGGGCGACGGTTCACGCCGTTGAGGTCCCCTGGGGTGAAACGTTTGACGATCAGATGATTGAGGAGGCGTTGGGAAAGCACCCGCGGGCGACAATGCTCGGGATCGTGCACGCGGAAACCTCGACCGGGGCCCTGCAGCCGTTGGAGGGAATTTCGAAAATCGTCCACGACGCGGGTATGTTGCTCGCCGTCGACACCGTCACGTCGCTCGGCGGTCACGACGTCCGCGTCGACGATTGGCAGATCGACGCAGTCTATTCGGGGACGCAAAAGTGCCTCTCCTGTCCGCCCGGGTTGTCGCCCGTGTCGTTTTCCCCTCGCGCGATCAAGAAGATGGAGGGGAGAAAGTCCAAGGTCCGCAGTTGGTACCTGGACGTTTCGATGTTGAAGAACTACTACACCGGCGGTGGAGGTCGTGCGTACCATCACACCGCGCCGATCAACATGGTGTACGCGCTTCGTGAGGCGCTCGCGATCGTGTTGGAAGAAGGATTGGAGAACCGATTCGCCCGCCACCAAGCGATGCATCAGTTGTTGCGTCAGGGCCTTGAGCGGCTCGGCCTCTGCTACATCCCGAAGCAATCGCTCCATACGCTGAACTGTGTCGCGGTGCCGGAGGGAACGGACGAGGCGGCGATCCGCCAACGATTGTTGGAAGAGTACGACATTGAGATCGGCGGCGGGCTCGGTGTCTTTGCCGGCAAGGCCTGGCGGATCGGACTGATGGGACATTCGGCGGCCCCGCGTCACGTCAAGACGCTACTCGCAGCCTTGGAAGAAAGCTTGGCATGAGCCGGATTCGAAACAGCAGCGCGATTCCGGAATCACTTCGGGGGCTCGAACGGATTTACCCGCCCGACCGATTGTGCCTGGACGATGCATATCGGGCCGCCTTCGAGTCGGACGGGTTAACGGCGTTTCGCGCCAAGCCGCTTGCTGCGGTGATCCCTGAGACGGCGGAGGAGGTTATCGAGACGGTCCGCTGGTGCCGGCAGCAGCGGGTGCCGTTCGTGGCCCGTGGCAGCGGCACGAGTTTGTCGGGCGGATCGCTGCCGGTCGCCGACGGGATTGTGATCGCGTTGAACCGGCTGAAGCGAATCTTGTCGCTCAATCCCGATCAGCGGACCGCCGTGGTCCAGCCGGGCGTGGTGAACCTCGACGTCACCGCGGCGGCAGCTGAATATGGTTTGTATTACGCCCCGGACCCTTCGAGCCAAACGATTTGTACCATTGGCGGCAACGTCGCGTTCAACTCGGGAGGGGCCCATTGTTTGAAATACGGCATGACCGCGAATCATGTCTTGGGCATCAAAGCGGTCCTCGCCTCCGGCGACGTGGTCCAGCTCGGCGGTGAATCGCTGGAGCCGATGGGTCCCGACTACACCGGTTTGTTTTGCGGCAGCGAGGGGTTGTTCGGGGTGGCGTTGGAGATCGTCTTGCGGCTGCTGCCCAAGCCGGAAGAGTTCCATACGGTGCTGGCGGGCTATCGGTCGTTGCAGGCAGCCGGGGATGCGGTTTCGGCCGTTGTCGATTCGGGATTGCTTCCCGGCGCGATGGAGATCATGGATGCGTTGGCGATCGAAGCTGCCGAAGCAGCGGTCGCCTGTGGTTACCCCGAAGGTGCCGCTGCGGTTTTGATCGTGGAGCTGGAAGGGCCGCATGAAAAGGTGGAATATGAACGTCGTCAGCTGGCGGAGATTCTCGACCGAACCGACCCTTTCGCCCGCAGGATCGCCGTCGACGATGCCGACCGGATGGCGATCTGGAAAGGCCGAAAATCGGCATTCTCCGCCGTCGGCCGGCTGAGCCCCGATTTCATCGTTCAAGACGGCGTGGTGCCGCGCAAACGGCTCGGCGAGGCCCTCTCCCAGATCGAACAGATATCGCGGGAGTCGGGCATCCGAGTGGCCAACGTTTTTCACGCCGGAGACGGAAACCTGCACCCGTTGATCCTGTACGACGGCACCGTGTCGGGAGAGTTCGAACGCGCCGAAGCATTGGCTGGAAAAATCTTGAGACTGTGCATCAAGATGGGTGGCTCGATCACTGGGGAGCATGGGGTGGGGATGGAGAAACGGGAGTACCTTCCGGAGATGTTTGACGAGCCGACCATTCGAATGATGCATCGACTCCGTCTGGCTCACGACCCTGAGCTGATCGCCAACCCAGGAAAGATGTTTCCCGGCAAGGAGGCACCGTCGCTCGGCTTGCACGGCCTGCATCCACTGGAGCAAGCCGGGGTGATCAGCCGTGAATGATGTGATCGCGCCGGCCTCGGTGAAAGAACTGCTCGAGTTCGTGGCCGCGACATCGCCGGTATTGCCGGTGGGCAATCAAACCAAGCCGGCCTTGGCTGCCGCCGGCGGTGCGACGCCGGTATCGCTTCGCAGCCTATCGGGTTTGATCGAGTATGAACCATCGGAATTCACCTTCACCGCGTGGGCGGGAACGCCGGTGGCTGAGGTGGCCGAGGTGCTTGCTGCCAAAAACCAATACCTCCCCTTCGATCCGCCGCGGATCGCGGCCGGCTGTACGCTCGGCGGCGTGGTCGGTGCCGGCATCGCAGGACCGGGGCGGGTGCGATACGGAGGCATCCGCGACTTCTTGCTCGGGGCCCGCGTGGTCAGCGGCGAGGGAGAGGTGCTGACCGTTGGCGGCAAAGTGGTCAAAAACGCTGCTGGGTTCGACATTCCCAAGCTGCTCGTCGGTTCGCTTGGACGACTGGGGATCATGACCGAGTTGACGTTCAAAGTGTTTCCTGCACCGTCTGCCGTGTCAACGTTGCGGGTGCGGTGCGTCAGCCATGATCAAGCGATCGAGCGTATTGCCGCCGCGGCCCGCGCACGTTGGGAGGTCGACGCGCTGGAATACGTCCCGCGCGACAATGCCGTCTACCTACGGCTCGCCGGTCCCGAGCCGGTGCTGGAAGCGCTTGCCCAGGACGTGATGGCGACGTGGTCGGGAGACGTCGAACGATTGGATCCCGATGAGGCGCAGCGGTTTTGGGATACACTCGCCGATTGGGGGCAGCTTCCCCGCGGCTCGGTGCTGGTGAAGGTGCCGACGACACTGGCGCAGTATCAGGCTCTCCAGTTGGCATGCTCGGAGAAAGTTGGCATCGAGTTGCGACTCGGCGGTGCCGGCACGGTGACGTGGATCACGGTGAACAGCGCCGGCGCCAACGACGAGTCGCTCCTAAGCGACTTGCATCGTGAGCTCGTCAATCAATCCCTGCCGGGCATGATCGTCCATCATTCACATGATCACGAATCGGCGGATCAGGTTTCCTGCGTGGTCGACAATATCTTTTTGGGACACCCTCGCCAGGATCGGCTAGGCGCTTTGATCAAGCAGGCGATGGACCCGTCCGGCACGTTCCCCTGGTTTTCGGACGCAGCGACCGACTGATGCAACACAACATTCCGATCGATGAGCATGGGCCCTTGGGCCCGGAGATGGCGAACGCCGTCAGCACCTGCGTCCACTGCGGCTTCTGCCTGGCCGCCTGTCCAACCTATCAAGAGCTTGGGCAGGAGGCGGATTCGCCGCGGGGGCGGATCGTCTTGATGAAGGAGGTGCTGGAGGGGACGTTACCGCTGGAGGTCGCCGCGGATCATCTCGATCCCTGTCTCGGCTGTCTCGCCTGTGAGCCGGCCTGCCCGTCGGGGGTTCCTTACCGTGACCTGATCAGCCCGTTCCGCGCGCAGACCGAGTCCCGCCGCCGCCGTCGCTGGGCAGATCGGCTGCGACGGTTGCTCGTGCAATCCACCCTTCCGTTCCCGGGCCGCATGCGATTGGCGGCAGCGACCGGTCGATGGGTCAAACCGATCGCGAGGTTCCTGCCGTCGGCGTTTCGGACGATGCTCGAATTGCTTCCGGAACGAATCCCGGCCCAGCAACGATGGGTGGGCGTTCATCCCGCGCAAGGAGAACTGCGTGGCCGCGTCGCCCTCCTGACCGGTTGTGCCCAAAGCGTTCTGGCCCCGGACATCAACACCGCCACGATTGAGGTTTTGAACCGCAACGGTGTGGAAGTCGTGGTACCGCCGGAGCAAGGATGTTGTGGCGCACTGAGTTGGCACGTCGGCAATCTTCCGCAGGCCCGCAAGCTGGCAATCGCCAACTTGGACGCCTTTCCCCAAGACGTCGACGCGATCCTGACCAACGCGGCCGGATGCGGATCCGGGATGCACGAGTACCACCTGATCTTGAAGGGAACCGCGCACGAGGAGCGGGCACAGACGTTTCGCCAGCGAGCTCTCGATGTCTCGGTCTACCTCGACCGTCTGGGCGAGTTGGAAACCATCCCGTCCCCTGGCCGGCCGATTGCCGTCGCCTACCACGATGCTTGTCATCTGGCCAATGCGCAAGGGGTGCGTGCCGAGCCGCGGCGGCTGTTACGCCGCATCCCAGAATTGCAGTTGAAGGAGATCAACGCCAACCATCTCTGTTGTGGTTCGGCGGGAACCTACAATATTGACCAACCGGCGATCGCGAATTCCCTTGGCCGACAGAAGGCCGGCCACGTCATCGCAACCGGCGCGGAAATCGTGGTCAGCGGCAACATCGGCTGTCAAACGCAACTGCAAACGCATCTGCAAGGTGCTGCGGCGACGATCCGCGTCCTGCACACGATGCAGTTATTGCGGGACGCCTACCGCGGTCAGTTGTCGGCTTGAACCCGGATGCTTCGGTTGCTGAGCTTGGTGCCGATGAACGGATCGACCACCTTAACCTCGATCAGGTGCGTGCCGGGAGCCAGATCGGGCGGTAGCGTCGCTCGCCACATGTGCGGCGTCTTGTAAGGTTTGGGCAGATCAATCCAGTCGCGGTCGACAAGTTTTTCCTCCCGTTCTTTCTCCGCGACGAAGGCTGGGTCGGCTTTCCGGACCTGTTCCATCGGCCGCCACTCGGAATCAGCCCCGACACGCATCGAGCACTCCGCCTTCGGTGAAGCCGCGAACACGTTGGCCATCACCGCCGTCTCGTCCGACTCGCCGCTGGTGATCCGTTCCGGGGCGTGAATCAGCATCTGGTACTCGTCCCGTTGGTTGGCGGGGATCAGTTCCAGCGAGTAGTCGGCCCCGTCGAACTCCATGATCGAGTAACCGTTCGGCCCACCGTCACTCATCGTGGCGTGGGGGATACCCCGTTCGTCCTTCTTGCCCCGCCACCAGCTGCCGCAGACGGTAACGTTGACAATGTGATGGTGGCGTTCTCTTCCTTGCCAGCCATCTTCGTCACCGATCAGCCGGTGTTCCATGAAGTGCCTGTGCGCCGAGATGGAAACGGCGGCGGGGCGCTGTTCGATCAAACGGTACAGCTCCTGGCGATCTTCGACGTCGGTCAGCGGAATGTGCATCATCAACACGATCAACTGGTCCTCCGGAACGTCGGCCAGATCGTTGCGGATGAACTCCATTTGCCGCTCGCCCAGTCCGCCGTGGTAGTGTCCCTTCTCATCATCCGTTGCCCCCACCCAGGTCACATCATCGAGGACCATGAAGTGGGTGGGGCCATAGTCGAATGAATAGTAAGAGGGACCGTAAATTCGTTCGAACGTCTCGTCGCTGTGTTCATCATCGTGTGCGTCGAAGTTCATGTCGTGGTTGCCGATCACGTTGTACCACGGGATTCCGACCAGCGCGACCGCTTGGTTGTGTGGCTCGAACACGTCGAGGTCATCGAACACAATGTCACCGAGGGTCACACCGAACGATGCGCCGTGGGCGTCGTGGTCGATGATCTGTTCGATCACGTCATGGGTCATGTACTCCACTTCGTCCACATTCCGCGGCTGAGGATCGCCGAACAGAATCGCCCGGAACTTGTCCGGTTCCTCCTGCTTTCGCAACGGGAAATCGACCGACTCCGGAAGCGGCCCGGTCGGTTCGACTCCGGCAAATTGGAAATCGGGGGGCGAACCCGCCGGCTTGTGGATGTAGTAGAACTGGGGCAGGTTTTCCTCGTTGACCGGCGTGGCCCAGTTCCGCGGCTTGATCACGAAGATGATCGTGTCGTCGTCGATCGGGAGCTCGTAACGGCCTTCGTCATCGGTCTTGACGATCTCCGCCCCGTTGCTGACACCGATCCCCTCAATTCCCGGTTCGCCAGGGTCGCGACCCTGATTGTCGTTCAGGTCCTCGAAGACCACCCCGCGCGCGGTGGGCGGCGTGTCGGCGCCGGCGGGTTGCGCCGAACCGTGCGGTCCGAAGACCAGGAACGTCGAGGCGAGCAGAAATCCGAGAAATGGCGGCAATCGTTTCATCAAAATTCCAACCGGTTGCGAGAAAACATGAGTCAGACCCCAGGATATTCGAAATCAGAACGCGGGGGGCCGGAACGCGGGGGGCCGGAAGGCGGGGGGCCGGAAGGCGGGGGGCCGGAACCTGCGGGGCGAGAACATGCGGGGACAGTGGTTATCGAACAGGCCGACTACACCGATCCAGAGCACGCGGCCGCCCTGGTTCGGCTTCTCGACGCCTATGCCCGGGATCCACTGGGGGGAGCTCACCCCATCCCTGCGGCCAGGCTCAGCCGTTTGGCCGGTGAGCTGAGCAAGCGAGTGGACGCGTTCAGTGTGTTGGCGTTTTTTTCCGGCCGGGCGGTCGGCTTGGTGAATTGTTTCGAATCCTTTTCCACATTTGCCTGCCGGCCGCTGGTGAACGTCCATGACGTGGTGGTCGACGCCGACTTTCGAGGCCGCGGGATCGCCGGGGAAATGCTGGCTAAGGTCGAGCAGATCGCCGTGGAACGTGACTGCTGCAAACTGACACTTGAGGTTTTGGAAGGAAACCGGGCCGCTCAGCAAGCCTATCGCCGCTTCGGATTTGGCCCCTGCCAATTACGTCCCGAAGAGGGTCGAGCCATGTTTTGGGAGAAGAAGTTGGGAGGGGGGCAATAGCCGTCTCCGCCCTCGCCCCTGTCCGTCGAACGGATTACGATTTGCGGCCATGGAAAAGACGAATGTGGCAATCATCGGAATGGGGACGGTCGGGACCGGCGTAGCGAGGCTGTTGCTTGATCACGGGGACCGAACCGCCCGGCATGCAGGGCGGACGATATGGCTCAAGAAAGCGGTAGTCCGAAACTGCCGAAAGAGCCGCAATATCGACCTCCCGGGCGGCGTGCTGACCGATTCGCTCGAGGAGGTGATCGGCGATCCGGAAATCACCGTTGTCGCCCAACTGATCGGCGGGCTCGAACCGGCGCGGACGGTGATGCTGCAGCTACTGGAGGCCGGCAAGGACATTGTTACGGCGAACAAGGCGTTGCTGGCCGAGCATGGTCCGGAACTGTTCACCCGTGCCCGCCAGCTGGGCCGGACGATCGCCTTTGAAGCGGCGGTTGCCGGCGGGATCCCGATCATCACCAGCATCAGCCAGTGCCTGTCGGCGAATCAGATCCTTTCGCTCGAAGGGATTCTCAACGGAACCAGCAATTTCATCGTCACCCAGATGGCCGAGAACGGGGCCTCCTACGCCGACGTCGTCCTTGAGGCCCAAGAGTTGGGCTACGCGGAGGCCGACCCGACGATGGACGTCGACGGCACCGATGCGGCACAGAAACTGGCGATTCTGGCACACCTCGCCTTCGGCGCAACGGTGAGCTGGAAGGACATTCCGACCACGGGGATCGATCGGCTTGACCCCACCGATCTGGAATATGCTCAGCAACTCGGATACCGGATCAAGCTGCTCGCGGTGGCCGACCTGGTCGAGGACGGGTTGGAACTATCGGTCGCCCCGACGCTGGTCCGGATCGGAACCCCGGTGGCCGAAGTTCGCAACGCGTACAACGCGATCCGCGTCGTCGGCGATGCCGTTGGGCCGGTTTTTCTGCACGGCCAGGGTGCCGGCCAGATGCCGACCGCCTCGGCCGTCACCGCGGACCTGATCGATACCGCCGTGGGCCGAACCCGGCTGACGTTCGAGACGCTGGCGTATTTCACCGACGAGCATCCTCCGCGGGCCAAGCAACGGGACACCGATACCCTTGGCGGGCGCTATTACCTGCGGCTGAACGTGGTCAATCACCCGGGAACGCTGGCGGCGATCGCGACGACCCTGGCACGGCACACGATCTCGATCTCATCGGTGATCCAGCACGAACGTCGCTGCGAGGGGTCGGGCTTGGCTCGGGGCAAAACCGATCCGGTCCCGATCGTGATCATGACGCACGAGGCGATGGAGGGGGCAGCTCGTCAAGCGACGCAGGAAATCGAGTCATTGGATGTGGTCACCAGTCCGGTTGTGCGGCTGCGGGTCAAGGATTGACGGTTAGATGGGGGCCAGGCGGGTGATTCGCCGTCGATCGGTCCGACCACCTCACCGCCGGCACCTCGACAGGCTAAGCTCCCCTAGGGGATCGGCCGTTTCGTGGGCAGGTTCCTACCACCGGAGCCCCCCGGACCCGACGTATCGATCGCCGCGATGATTCACGTCCAACACCTGACGAAGACGTACGAAGACTTGCGGCGGGGCCGGTTCCACGCCGTCGACGGAGTGACCTTCACCGTCCGTGCTGGGGAGATCTTTGGGCTATTGGGACCCAACGGCGCCGGCAAAACGACGGTGCTGCGAATGCTCAGCACGGTCCTGACCCCGACCAGTGGGATCGCGACGGTCGCTGGCTACGATGTCGTCCACGACGCCGCCGAGGTCCGCCGCCAAATCGGGTTCGTCAGCAACAGCACGGCGATCTACGATCGCATGACTGCGTGGGAGATGGTGGAGTATTTTGGTCGCCTGCACGGAATGTCGGTCGAGACTCTGCGGAACCGGATTGAAACGCTGTTCGACCAGCTGCGGATGAACGAGTTTCGCGATGTCCCGGCGGCGAAGATGTCGACCGGGATGAAGCAGAAGGTGTCGATTGCCCGGGCGCTGGTTCACGACCCCCCGGTGTTGGTGTTCGACGAGGCGACCCTGGGGCTCGATGTGCTCGTCGCCCGCAGCCTGCTCGGAGTGATCCGGTCGCTCCGGGAGGCCGGCAAGTGTCTGATCTTTTCGACGCACATCATGAGCGAAGTCGAGCGGCTATGTGACCGAATCGCGATCATGCATCGCGGCCGGATCCTCGATACAGGCACGCTCCAGGAACTGAGCGACCGCCATCGCCAGGATGACTTTGAAGAACTCTTCTTCGGACTGCTCAGCCGGCACGAGCAGGATTGCTGCCAGAAACCCGTTGCGGTGTCGAAACAACACGGGGGGAGTGAATCTTGAGCCGATCATCTGATCAGCAACATCGTCAAGCCAGACTCGCGGACCAACCCCGGATGGCCGCCATCTGGCTGATCTACTTTCGCGAGATGCGCGACCAACTGCGGGATCGCCGCACGTTGTTCACAATTGCCGTGCTGCCGATCATCCTGTACCCGATCGTCGGAATGCTTCTGCTCCAAATCGCTCAGTTCAGCCGCCAACATCCAACCTCCATCAGCATCGTTGGGGTGGAACATTTGGAGGGGACGCCGCCGCTGCTGGACGATGGCGAGTTTCTCCCCGAGCTCGTCGGCGATTCCAATCACCTCGAGTTGTCGAGTCACCGCTGGGAGCAGGTCGCTGGGGATGCCGACGTCAACGCGGTAACGTCGCGGTGGGTCCGCGAAGGCCTGTATGACGTCGTGATCGTCGTCCCCCCCGGTTTTGCAAATTCCGATCTCCAGGGCAAGGATGGTCTTCAGGGCAAGGATGGTCTCCGGGGCGCGGAAGAGATCGCGACCGTGCAATTGCTGTACAACATCGCGTCCGATCAGTCCATGGTCGCTCGCGAACGCGCCGCCGGAATCTTGAACCGTTGGCGGGGCAGTTGGATTCGCGACCGCTTGGCCGATTCGGGGATCCAGCCGTCGGTGCTGGACCCGTTTCAGCTCAGCGACGTCGACATCGCGCCGGAACGCACCCGTGAGGCCGCCTTCTGGAGCAAGCTGCTCCCCTTCATCATGCTGGTATGGGCGATGACGGGGGCGTTCTATCCAGCAATCGACCTGGTCGCTGGGGAAAAGGAACGGGGGACCCTTGAGACGCTGCTGTGCAGCCCCGCGCTGCGCAGTGAAATCGTGTGGGGCAAGCTCGCCGCCGTAACGACGTTCAGTATGACCACGGCGCTGTTGAACGCCATGAGCATGCTCATCACCAGCTCCTTCGTCGTCCAACAAATCAGTTTTGGCGCCAGCGCCACGATCGGAGCCCCGCCGATCGGTCCGATGCTTTGGTTGCTGGTCGCGTTGATTCCCCTGTCGACGCTGTTCAGCGCGCTGGCGTTGGCGGTCGCGGCGATGGCCCGCAGCAGCAAAGAGGGGCAGTACTACCTGATGCCCCTGATGATGATCACCCTGCCGCTGGTCCTGCTGCCGATGTTGCCTGGAACCATGCTCAACGCGGGAACCAGCCTGATCCCTGTGACCGGCATGTTCCTGTTGGTCCGCGCGTTGGTGGAGGGCCAGTACGGCCTGGCACTGCTTTACCTACCGATCGTCACTGGCGTGACTCTTGGCTGCCTGTGGCTGGCGATGCGCTGGGCCCGCCGTCAATTCGAAGAAGAATCCGTGCTGTTCCGCGGCGGGGATCAGTGGGAACTCGGCATCTGGGTGCGGCACCTGTGGCGCGATCGACAAACGGTCGCCACGCCAGCCCAAGCCTTCGCCTGCGGCGCGATCATTCTGGTGGCGTTGTTCTTCGGCAAGCTGGCGGTGACGGAGATGCCCGATTCGCTGGCCGCCATCACGCGGTTGATCATGATG